>JAYFRI010000287.1:0-20088 GCA_034926015.1 Paludibacter sp.
AATTAAAGACCATAAATGGGATAAAAAATTGAAAACTATCAAGTTGTAAAGCTCATGTATCCAAAACTGACTGTCTACTATTTCACAGGAACCGGCAATTCGCTGAAAGTAGCACTTTGGCTCACACAAACGGCCAAAGAAATGAACATGGAAACTGAATTGATAAACATTGCCACAATCGACCTGCTCCAACAGCATCAACTTGCTCCCGACACCCTTGTAGCATTCGTTTCGCCGGTGCATGGTTTTAATTATCCACCTGTAATGCTGCATTTTATCCGTCGTTTTCCAAAAGGAAAAAATGATATTCTTCTTATCAATACACGCGCGGGAATGTTGATAGGAAAATGGATTACGCCGGGGCTTTCGGGTATTACCTTTTATTTTTCAGGACTTCGACTTTTGCGAAAAGGTTATCACATCAAAGCCATGTATCCGGTAGACTTACCGTCCAACTGGATTTCGGTTCATCCGGGACTAAACGAACAAACTGTGACTTATCTTCACGAACAAAACAAAAAAAGAGTTTCGTCCTTTGCCCATAAAGTTCTTACAGGGCAACCTGAATTTAAAAAATCGGCAACCGAACTACTTCAGGACATTCTTGTTGCGCCTGTTGCACTGGGATATTATTTTTTTGGAAGGTTTATATTTGCTAAAACATATTATGCTTCGGCCGAATGTGACAAGTGCGATGCATGTGTTAAAAATTGTCCTGTAAAAGCCATCATAAAGGTGGATAACCGTCCGTTTTGGACTTTACGTTGTGAAAGTTGTATGCGCTGCATGAGCAATTGCCCAAAAAAAGCAATTGAAACAGCACATGGTTCTCTCGTGGCATTTTCGGTCATTAACTCTTTGGTATTGACTACTTTTTTCCAAAAACACTTCCAAATTTTATTTTTCTCTGTTGAAAATGAATTTATTGAATGGATCATTGAATCCATTATTTTCATTGGCCTATTCACTGTTTGGTATAGAATTATTCACTATTTATTGCGGTTTAAATGGTTCGAACGCATTGTTGTGTTTACATCGCTCACCAGGTACAAATTTTGGGGTCGACGATACAAAGCGCCCAGAGACAAAAATAACTAAAGGATATACAATTTTCAAATCCGACCGAAATCCTTTCTGTGCCATTTAAAATGCATTGCTATTTTTTTAACAAAACCACTTATAAATACATAACTGATTGCAACTTGTGTAAAAAATAGAATATTATATTCAATGGCCGATAGTTAAGCTGGAGTTTTTCTTCAAAAAAAAGAGTTTTGAACATCAAAAAAAAAATTATAATCACAGTAAACCAGCAGCAAAAACTAACATAAACAGCACAATATCAATACATTAATATACATGTTACAAAACTATTAATTTTGCATGAATTTATAAATATTCCGAATTGATTTTTGTAATTTTGCAGCGTTTTATTTCGGTCATTAAAGTATGTGTAAAAACGATAAATTAAATTCAAAAAAACGTTATGAACAATTCATTTCTCAACAGTTTAACTCCCAAAGAACCCAAATTTTTCCCAATTTTGAAACAAATGGCCGATGTCATGTATGTGGCTTCGAGCTTAATGATCGAAAATGTTGAAAAAGGAGATCATGAATCGGCAATAGAGTATAACAAGAAAATCAAAGAACAGGAAAAAATTGGCGACCGTTTGTCAACCAAAGTTTTTGATGAACTAAACACTACTTTTATCACTCCTTTCGACCGCGAAGACATACATCATTTGGCCAACCGACTGGACGATGTCACCGACAGAATCAATAGCTGTTCAAAACGTATCGTGCTTTATAACCCCAAAAAGATGCCTCAAAGCGCAGTTGAATTGGCAAAAGTACTTCGCGATTGTACCATTTGCATCGGTAAAGCTGTTGATGAACTTGATGTTCTTAAAAAAAGTTCGAAAAAAATTAAAGAATACTGTATAGAGTTACATGACCTGGAAAACAAGGCCGATGATGTATACGAACAATTCCTTATTGATTTGTTCGAAAACGAAAAAGATGCTATCGAAGTAATTAAATTGAAGGAAATTATGTCCGAACTCGAAAAAGCTACAGACATTGCCGAACAGGTAGGAAAAATCATTCAAACAATCATCGTAAAATACGCATAATTTATTCAATACGATAAAAGATGACTCTATTAATTACGATTATCGCATTAGCATTATTATTCGACTTCATTAATGGTTTTCACGATGCCGCTAATTCGATTGCAACTATTGTTTCCACTAAGGTGCTCACTCCATTCAGGGCTGTACTTTGGGCTGCATTTTTCAATTTCGTTGCCTTCTTTATTGCAAAATACATTATTGGTGAATTCGGGATTGCAAACACAGTATCGAAAACTGTTATTGAAGAATTTATAACCCTACCGGTAATATTCTCCGGCATTGTAGCTGCCATTATGTGGAATTTGGCTACCTGGTGGCTGGGTATTCCGTCTTCCTCTTCACACACACTTATTGGTGGTTTTGCCGGTGCTGCCATTATGAGTACCATTATTAAAAGTGGTTACACATCTTTTGGTTTCGAATCGGTAAAAGCAGATGTAATTCTTAAAATTGCCTCATTCATCATCCTTGCTCCGGCAATAGGTATGTTTGTGTCGTCACTCCTTACAATTTTAATTCTATATTTGTTTAAACGATCAAATCCTCATAAAGCCAATCTCTGGTTTAAACGGTTACAACTCGTTTCATCGGCCCTGTTCAGTATCGGACATGGATTGAACGACTCGCAAAAAGTAATGGGGATTATTGCTGCTGCTTTATTTGCCGGTTATACTCAAAATGGTATCGACATGGGCATCAGGACTATTGGAGAAATGCCCGACTGGGTTGCCTTTTCATGTTTTACGGTAATTTCGCTTGGCACCATGTCCGGTGGTTGGAAAATTGTAAAAACTATGGGATCGCGCATAACCAAAGTGACTCCGCTCGAAGGAGTAGCTGCCGAAACTGCCGGCGCGCTGACATTGTATCTGACCGAAATTCTGAGAATACCGGTAAGTACAACACACACAATCACCGGAGCTATTATTGGCGTTGGATCAGTAAAACGCTTGTCTGCCGTTCGTTGGGGAGTAACTAAAAGTTTGTTGGTGGCATGGTTTCTTACAATCCCTGTTAGTGCGGCATTAGCGGCACTTATTTATCTGATATTCGGTACTATGTTGTATTAAGCTTATAAAACAATAAAGTACATTGAAGCCGTCGTTCATTTTATAGTGAACGACGGCTTCATTTATATAGAATTCAGAATGCACCTCTCCTACTTTCAATATCTTAACATAATAAACACTGCCGATAATTATTTTTCAGTAAAATATGCTCATTCTACACCATTCAAACACTCCTCAATAAAACTTTTCAATGCATCGGTTGTTTCATTGCAACAAGTCCTGAAGCTTGCAACAAAAACAAAAACTAATGTAGTGAGAATATGAAAACAACAGCAAACAAGATGAAAGTAGAAATTTGGAGCGATATTATGTGTCCGTTTTGCTATATCGGCAAACGTAAATTTGAAACTGCCTTGTCGCAATTCAGTCATGCTTCAGATGTGGAAATCGTATGGAAAAGCTTTCTGCTTTCGCCCGATATGAAAACCGCACCCGACAAAAACATTCATCAGTTTCTGGCCGAACACAAAGACATAAGCATAGAACAAGCACGTAATCTCAACAATCAGGTTGCTCTTTCGGCGCAACAAAATGGATTGGTCTACAATTTTGATAAAACCATCCCGGCCAACTCATTCAATGCTCACCGTCTTTCACATTTGGCAAAACAGCATGGTTTACAAGACGATGCAGAAGAAATTTTGTTTAAAGCCTATTTTACTGATGGGAAAAACATTGACGACATTTCCACACTGATTCAATTGGGAGTAGAGATAGGTATCGATGAGAATGAGGTAAAAACTGCTCTCGAAAACAACAGTTATGCCGATGAAGTACGCCAGGATGTTTATCAGGCAAGGCAAATTGGAGTAAGAGGTGTGCCTTTCTTTCTGTTTAACAACAAGTTGGCGGTAACCGGAGCACAGGACAGTTCTGTTTTCCTCAATACACTTGAGAAAGCACTAAGTGAGTGGAAAAAAGAAAATTCACAATCGACTACCGAAATAATAGACGGACAATTTTGCGACACTGAAGGTGAATGCAAGTAAGTAAAGTTTGTGCACACACACATTTTCTCCTTCGAAACAAAAAGCTAACTTTGTAAGCGAAAAGAAAAAACGAAAACAAAAGATTGAATTATTTAGCGCATATATTTTTATCGGGAAATCGTCCCCGTGTTCAGATCGGAAATTTTATTGGTGATTTTGTGAAAGGCAGCCAATTCAACGCCTACCCCGCAAAAATCCGTCATGGAATAGTGCTTCACCGTAAAATAGATGAATATACCGATGCTCATCCGGTGGTATTAAAAGTGAAATCATTTCTAAAGCCAACTTTTGGACGATATTCGGGCATCATAACAGATATGTACTTCGATTATTTTTTGGCCATCCGTTTCAGTCATTATTCGTCCAAATCGCTGCATATATTTGCCTTTCAGTTTTACTTTTTTGCTTTGCTCCATTACAGACATTTACCAGCAAAAGTAAAACGTTTTATTTTCCACTTTACAGGAACAAACCGCTTGAGGAAATACGGCAACCTGGAAGGCTTGAAAGAATCGTTGGAAATAATGTCGAAAAACAGAATTCCGGCCATCGATCCCGAAAAAACAATTGCATTTCTACAACAACATCACGCAATACTTGAAACAGAATTTGCCTTATTTTTCCCCGATTTAATTGCATTCTGCGAAAAAGAAAATGAATTAACAAGAAGAAAATGATGCAAGAGAAGAAGCACATCTCTTCAATGAGAATTAAACAAAAAAACTCCTCTACCCATTTAAAAGTAGAGGAGTTTTTTGTTGTTTTACATTCAACTATTCAAACATATTTCTGAAACGCGAAAAGAAATCGCGTGACGCATTGGCATTCGGTTTTACGTTCGAAGAATTTGCAAGTTTTTCCATAAGTGCTTTTTCATCCTTGCTCAGGTTTTCAGGAATATAAACCCCTACATTCACCAATAAATCACCAGTTCCGTAACGATTTACACTTGGCAAGCCCTTTCCACGCAAGCGCAACACTTTTCCGGGTTGTGTTCCCGGAGCAATGGTTACCTTCACTTTACCTTCCACTGTTGGCACTTCAACAGATCCGCCCAAAGTTGCCATTGGAACTGTAAGTAACAAATTATAAATCAAATCATTTTCGTCGCGCATCAGTTCAGGATGCGGCTCTTCTTCTACCAACACAAGTAAATCTCCATTTACACCTCCGCGACGTGCAGCGTTACCTTTGCCACTCATCGAAAGTTGCATACCTTCCATTACGCCGGCAGGGATATTGATGGTGATTACTTCGTCTTCGCGAACAATACCTTCGCCCGCACAGTGCGAACATTTATCTTTTATTATTTTTCCGTCACCATTACAAGTCGGACATTCGGAAGCCGTCTGCATTTGTCCCAAAATAGTCTGCTGAACCCGCGTCACACGTCCGGAACCATTACAGGTAGTACAAGTTACAGGCTGTGATCCATGAGCAGCACCTGCACCATTACAATGCGAACATAGAACATATTTTTTTACTTTTATTTTCTTTTCAACTCCGGTTGCAATTTCGGCCAGCGTAAGTTTTACTTTCACGCGCAAATCCGATCCACGGCGAACACGCTGTCCGCCACCGCGCTGACTTCCACCGAAGCCGCCGAACCCTCCAAAATGTCCTCCAAAAATATCCCCAAAATGTGAGAATATGTCTTCCATATTCATGCTGCCGCCACCAAATCCTCCGCCGGCTGCACCACCAACTCCGGCGTGACCGTACTGGTCGTAACGCTGACGTTTCTGGTCGTCGCTCAAAACCTCGTAAGCTTCGGCTGCCTCTTTAAACTTCTCTTCTGAAACTTTATCTCCGGGGTTTTTGTCAGGGTGAAATTCAATGGCTTTCTTGCGATAGGCTTTTTTTATTTCCTCAGCCGATGCCGTTTTTGAAACACCCAGTATTTCGTAAAAATCTCTTTTGGACATAATTTTTATAATCTAATAAGATAATATGCTAATAAGCCAATGTGCCGGTCTGCCTCCGGCAACATTGACTTTTAAAGTTTTTAATATAATATATTTAACAATCCTTATTCGCCTACAACGACTTTAGAAAAACGGATTACTTTTTCGTTCAGCGTATAACCTTTCGAAACACAATCAACAATTTTACCTTTCATATCCTCGCTTGGCGCCGGGAAAGTGGTAATTGCTTCATGTAAATCAGTATCAAAAATTTCGTTTTCAGTTGGAATAGCCTTTACTCCATTCTGCAAAAGATAAGCAATGAATTTATTGTAAATCAAACCTATACCTTCTTTCACAGCCACCACATCGTCCGAAGTTTCCATGGCTTTTTGGGCGCGTTCAAAATCATCAACCAGCGGAAGCATATTGACAAGGATATTTTCTCCGGCAGTTTTAATCAACTCTGAGCGTTCTTTCAATGTACGTTTACGGTAGTTATCAAATTCAGCCATTAAGCGTAAATTCTTATCATTCAGCTCTGCACATTTTTGCGTCAACACTTCTAAATCGTCAACAATCTGATCGGCAACTTGTTCCGAAGTTGCTTCTGGTTGTGGAGTTTCAGGAGATTCAACCTCCTGTTTTACTTCATTTACTTCGGGAGTTGCTTCGGTATGTTTTTGTTTCTTCATAACTGAAAAATATATATTTCTATTGTTTTAATGTTCCTTTTTGTCAGCCTGCATTCATCAATTATTTTGCCAAAACAGAATTTAACTCTCGGTGACAGGAAAAGGTGGCAGAATGGCAGTTTTCGGACAAAACAAAGCATTCAGTCTGACAAAAACAATTATCTTGCTAAAACATCAATTTTCAGTTTACTATAAGCTCTCTCTGCTTTCTCGCGTGCCGCTTCTACCGTATCGGCCATAGCCAAAATTACAGCCATACGTCTGTGTCCGACCACTTCAGGTTTTCCAAAAATTCTTATTTGCACATCTGGCTCGGCAAGCACTTCGTCGAGCTTATCAAAAATCACTTTATCGCTATCACCTTCCACCACTACGGCTTTCGAAGCCGATGCGCCATAAAAACGAACAGCCGGAATGGGCAAGCCAAGTATGGCGCGGGCATGCAAAGCAAACTCGGACATATCCTGCGAAATCATTGTTACCATGCCTGTATCGTGCGGACGTGGCGATACTTCGCTAAACAATACTTCATTTCCACAAACGAACAATTCAACGCCAAAAATGCCATAACCTCCGAGCGCATCCGTTATTTTGCCTGCTATTTCACGGGATTTTGCCAAAACATCCGAATGCATGGGTTGTGGCTGCCAGGACATACGATAATCCCCACTTTCCTGATAATGACCGATGGGTTCAAGAAAAGTAGTTCCTGCAGAATGACGCACGGTCAGCAATGTAATTTCGTAATCAAATTTAACAAAAGCTTCCACAATTACGCGTCCGGCTCCTGCCCTACCACCTTCCTGTGCAATTCTCCATGCATTTTCAATGTCAGTAGCAGTTTTCACAACGCTCTGACCGTGACCCGATGAACTCATGATTGGTTTCACAACGCAAGGAATTCCTATTTCGGCAATTGCATTTTCAAATTCTTCTTTTGTTGATGCAAAACGATATGGAGAACAAGCTATTTTTAAGTCTTCAGCAGCCAACCTGCGGATTCCTTCGCGATTCATGGTCAGAAATGTTGCATTGGCTGTCGGAATCACATTAAAACCTTCTTTTTCAAGCTCCACTAATGTCGACGTGGCTATAGCTTCAATTTCAGGAATAATAAAATCAGGTTGCTCGGCTTCAATCACTTCACGCAGTCTCTCGCCATCCAACATTGAAAACACGTATGACTTGTGCGCCACCTGCATAGCCGGTGCATTAGGATACTTATCCAGTGCCACCACTTCGATACCATAGCGTTGTAATTCAATCGCTACTTCTTTACCTAATTCACCCGATCCGCACAGCAATGCTTTTTTGCCAACTGCAGAAAGAGTTGTTCCAATTTTAATCATATATTTTTGTATTATGTTTTTTCAAAAAAAAATAATGTTTCCGAAGTCAAAGCTCCCGGAAACATTTCAAATTTCAATCGCAAAGCGCATACAAATCGCCACGTGGATTCACCAACAAAACAGGTTTTTCCGACTTTTTTACCATATGCTGCTCCTTGGGTCCGAAAATAATATCGTCAAGACCATATTCACGCGAAGCCGATGCAATTACAAGCCCATAATTTTCTTTCTCGGCCCATCGAACAGCTTCCATATCGATTTTGAAACTATCCTTTTGCGCTTCCCGTATGCTGAAAGTGAAGCTAAACTTTATGAACAACTCCTTCATTCGTTCCACATTTCGGGCCGCTTTCGATCCGTAATCATTGGCCTGCAGCAGTGCAACTTCCGAACCGCAAAAACGTCCGAAAGCGCTCGCAAACTGAGCTTTTTCTACTTCCTCCTCCAAAAAGCTCACCGGCATTATGATTCGTTTCAGATCGAATAATTCAAAACTATCTTTGTGTAATAAGTACGGAATGCGCAACTCGCGGCAAGATTTCAACAAAGCCTGAATTGATTTTGAACGGCTATCGCTTAGTTGCAGAAACAGAAAAGAAACCTCATTAGCTTCACAAATATCAGTTATATCTTTCAAATCACCATTTTGAATCATTGAAAAATCAGGAGCAATTGATAATCTATCAGTCAATTCTTTGATTTCGGCTTCACGTCCGGCAATTTCGGCATCTGAATTTACAAAACTCAGCACACCGAAAGTTTTACCCAACTGCGCAGCAAGCTCCGAAGCATTTCGCAAGAGCTGATTTGAAGAAGATATATTTTGAATGAACGCTAAAACCATCGTTTATTCCTGAAAATAAACACGTTTCACCCTACGCGAGATACTTGTAAGCACTTCGTATGAAATTGTTTTCAGCCACCCGGCAACTTCCGAGATCGTCAGATTTTCACCAAAAAGTTCTACAACATCACCTTCTTCTGCTTCGATATTTGTAATATCAACAGTAACTAAATCCATCGACACATTGCCTATAACTTTGGCGCGCTTGCCGTTGATCAACACCTCTCCCACTCCGTTGCTTAATTTTCGGTCGAAACCATCAGCATAACCAATCGGAAGTATGGCAATTCGTTTGTCTGTCTCTACAATTCCCTTGCGACTATAGCCTACAGTTTCTCCGGCTTTAATTGTTTTGGTCTGAAGAATAATTGTTTTCAGCGCACAAACAGGCTTTAAATGCACATCGGGAATAGAACTTATTCCGTAATGACCGATGCCCAAACGTACCATATCGAATTGATATTGGGGCAAACGCTCAGTTCCGGCAGAATTCAGGATATGACGCATGATATGATGCGAAAAAGCCGATGTTATCTGATTTGCACAAGCCGTAAAGCGCTCGATTTGTTCTTTTGTAAAGCTGTCGAACTTTGGTTCATCGGCACCCGCCAAATGCGAAAATATCGAACGGACTTTGACCTGCTGCTGATTTTTGAGGCGGGCAATGAGCTGCTCCATGTCCTGAAATTCAAAGCCCAGGCGATGCATGCCACTATCTATTTTTATATGAATCGGATAATCTGTAATTCCTAAACGCTCAGCAGCCGCAATAAAAGCATCCAGCAATTTAAAACTGTAAATTTCTGGTTCAAGGTTATTGTCGAACATAATGCCGAAACCTCCTTTTTCGGGGTTCATGACAACAATAGGAATACGAATGCCCTCGCGGCGAAGCTCTGCTCCCTCGTCGGCCACAGCCACAGCCAGATAATCGCAACGATGATGCTGCAAGGTACGAGCCACTTCCACCGAGCCACTTCCGTACGCAAAAGCTTTCACCATACACATCACCTTCGTTTCAGGGCGAAGTTTGGAACGAAAATAGTTCAGGTTATCGACCAACGCATTCAGGTTGACTTCCAGCGTTGTTTCATGGGCAATAAGTTCAAGTTTAGCCGAAATATCTTCAAAATGAAATTTACGCGAACCTTTGAGCAATATAATTTCGTCGTGAAATTCGTGAATCAATGGAGATTTCAAAAAACTTTCGGTATCGTCGAAAAATGAAGTATTAATTGCCGAAAAATTCTCCGATTGGCGCGAGATTTCGGTGCCGATACCTATAATGCGTTGAATATTTTTATTGGCAACAAGGTCGGAAACTGTTTTATAAAGTTCATCAGCACTTTGTCCGCTCTGCAAAATGTCCGAAAGAATCAAGGTGCGTGAAAGACTTTTGGCTGTTGCCTGCTGGTTCAGAAAATCGAGCGCAATACCCAGCGAGTTCAAATCAGAATTATAACTATCGTTGATAATTAAACAATTGCGCGTTCCATCTTTCACTTCCAGGCGCATAGCCACTGCTTCGAGCAACAGTACGCGCCGGGCAATTTCCTTTTTATCATAACCTAAATGCAGTAAAACGGCAACACATTGCAATGCGTTTTCAATTGATGCATCATCTGTAAAAGGAATTTCCAACGCAAACTCAACTGATTTATAACGCATCGAAACCAGCGTTTTATGTGTAGATTTCTTAAGCTCAAGCACTTTAAGTATGGCTCTATCGCCTTTGCCCCACGAGAAAAGTTGCCCTTTGAAGCCCGATTGCGCAATTGAAATATCAACAACCTTATTATCTGAATTATAAATCAGCACGTTGGCCTGTTTAAATAGTTTGAGTTTCTCTTCGCACTTCTGCTTGAGGCTATGAAAATTCTCCTGATGAGCATCACCCAAATTTGTAAATATGCCGATAGTTGGTTGGATAATCGGTTGCAGTTTTTTCATTTCGTAAGGTTCCGAAATGCCCGCTTCAAAAATACCGAGTTGCGTATTTTCATTCAACGCCCACACCGAAAGCGGAACGCCAATTTGCGAATTATAGCTACGAGGAGAACGAACAATAGAAAAATCGGCATGGAGCAACTGATATAACCATTCTTTTACAACTGTTTTACCATTGCTTCCGGTAATGCCAATCACAGGAATGTCAAACGATTGACGATGAACAGACACAAGATGCTGCAATGCAGCCAAAGTATCGTCGACCTTAAGAAAAACAGCATTTTCAAGTTTACTAAACTCAGGTCTTATCTCACTAACTACAAAATATCGTAAATTCTGCTGATAAAGTTCGGCGATATAATTGTGTCCATCGTTGCGCTTGGTTTGAATGGCGAAAAATAAACTTTCGGCCGGGAAAGAAAGCGTACGACTATCAGTGAGTAACCAATTAATTTCTGCATCGGCAACATTGGTGTCGACTGCACCTATAACCTGAGCAATCTTATTAAGTTTCATTTTTCTAATATTTTATTCTTGCCACCACACCTTCGGTAGTTGTAAGTACACATTCGTTTTTCGACAAAGCTGTGATTGTATTGATAATTGAATTGCCAATTTTATAGCGCCACAATACATTTCCATTTTTAGCATCGATGCCGAGCAACAAGCCGTTTTTAGTCCCGAACACCACAGTTCCGCCTCGTTCAATCAACATACTTGAATTGTGGTCGTACCCAAAAGCTGCATTTGTCTTCCAAAGCAATTTAGGATAATCGGCCAAAGCATCCACAGCCATCACACTGTCATTCATGCAACGGCTAAAAACAACTTTGCCATCTTCGGACAAGCCTACCGTTTCGCGAACTTCATGTTGCTTGGTTCTCCAAACGACTTTTCCTGTTTCAACATCCAGAGCAGTCCAGAACCGATCAGGAGCAGTAATAAACACTTTATTGGCCGACACTACCGGGAGTACTGCTGCCGGAGAATAATGCATCCCTGTTTGTCCGTTGTTCCATTTCCATGCTAAAGATCCATCATTTACATTCAGCGCATAGAAATATGAATCCCAAACGCCGAACATCACTTTACCGTTGGCAATAACAGGCCGCGTTTCGACATAGTTTTTAAGTTTATCAAAAGCCCAGATAAGCTTACCATCCGACAAGCGCAATGCTCTGAAACAACCATCGCTTCCTCCAATGTATACTGTATCGTTTTGAATAAGCGGACAGCCCATAACAGCCTTAGCTGTTGCAACTTTCCATATAAGTTTTCCGGATTTGGCATCCAGACAATAGATATTACCATCAGTAGAACCAAACACTACTTTGTTGTTGCTAACCGTTGGCGATGAGATGATGCGACTTCCGGTTTTGAAACTCCAAACCGACTTGCCGTTGCTGAGTTTTACGCAATGAAATATACCTAAATCGTCGCCATAGTAAACATGTTTTCCGTGTACTGCCGGACTTGTATAAATACCCACTCTGGTATCAAGACGCCATGTTTCTTTTACATTTTTGACGTTTTGATTAATAGCATATGAAGGACGCAATGCCAAATCCGGTTCCCCAAATTGTTTTGGTTCAATCGCTATCGCCATCCATTTGCGCTCAGGCTGATCTGTTCTCTTTTCGGCAACATGAATGGAATCGGAAATTGTATAAAGTGAATATCCACCAGAAGTTTCCTTGGCCTTAAGCGTCGAACGGTTAATTATTCCGGGTATTCCATCGTAGCTGAAAATCACATTGCGGTGATAATGTCCACCCAAAACAGCTTGCACATTGTATTTTCGCAACACATCAGTCATGTCGTACCAGTTGTCCACATCTCCGCCCAGCAAAGGATAATGCGTTACAGCAATCACTGGTATGTTTTTACCATTTTTGCTGAGCTCTTCGCTCACCCAATCGATATCTTGTGGCGCCACATGCCCATCGCCCATTTTAATAACAGGTCCGGTGGCAAACCCGATAAATCTAAATCCTTTGTGCATAAAACTGAACTTATCGGCGCCAAAAACTTTTACAAAATCGGTTGCTCCTGACTCGCTCCATTTTAATTCGTGATTACCAACAGTTATGTAATAAGGTATGCGTAGACCATCCAGTATCGATTTTGCTTTCTGCAACGAGGCCCAATCGCCCGATTCGGTCACATCGCCCGATACAATCACAAAATCAATACCCTGTAAGGCATTTACATCGTTTACTGCATTTTGCAAATCGATGGCAGGCTGGGGATTTATCATTTGTATATGAAGATCGGTAAATAGTGCAAAACGAAAGGTTTCGGCAGCCGAAATCACAGAAATACAGAAAATTAAAACTATTAAAGCGAGTGTCTTTCTCATTATTTTTATTGATAATTATATGAACAACAAAGATACAATATTCAATTTAAAAAAAAGATTGCAAACTGTGAAATTAGTTTTCATATTGTTATATTTCCATTATAAAGCTTCGATAGAGTTTCGGATACATCTCTTGATGGAAACTATTTGGCCCTGCCTGCTCACAAAAAAAAGAATGCTTGGCACAAGGAGCTATACTTCAAAACAATAGGATGACCCTGAGGGCCATCCTATTGTTCATGGAGTTACTTAAATAGTGCTCCGTTTGTCTTGTACTTCTTATTTTATATAAATTTCAGTGGAACAGTGAAACCAAGCACTAAGCCTACAGATTTTGAAATGTTATAGCCCGCACCTACTGCTCTGTACAATTTATCTGTTGGCGCTGTTGTTCCAATAAAATCGATAGGTTTATTGGTAGTCAGGTTATATCCTGCATCAAAAAAAGCCAACCTCAGCGAGGTGTACGATAACAAATACCAAAACCATTTGTCTTTTTCGTATTTTACAACAAAAGGTGAGGCTACCAAAAAGCCAATAGAAGCAGCATTGAAGAGATGTCCCATAGTTTTTCTGTTAGTATTGTTCATTCCATCGCCAATGCTATTGCAAATAATTGATGCCGAATACAGTCCAATTATTTTTATTCTATCCCATTTATCCATATTCGAACTACGTTTGGTTGCTTTATTCCAAAACGATAGTTCGTTTTTGGTCGGGTTGTATAAATTGCTGTTAAGTTTATTGATATTCAAGTCCAGTTCAAATGGTTCTGATATAGTCAAACCCTGATTCACAATAGGCAACAACTCCATGTTCTGATCCATTTTTTTAGGTTTGGGAGGATTATATCTCAATGTATTGAATTTCAGGTTCAACAAATCATCATCTCCTACATATTTGCTACGAACAGTTCTGACACTATCTTTAAACGCATTTACGCTGGTTGCATCTATATTGTTAGAAGCAAGATAATTAACGTCGACATCATTTGCTGTAATTTCGCTGACTGCAATCTCGGGATCGCTAATTTCAGAATCATTTAAATCGATGCTATATGCATTGATAATAAATGTAGCCAGCAGCACTGTTGTTAATTTAATTCTTTTCATAATGATATTTATTTAGCAATTGTAATACTTGTGTTTTTTTGTAAGATTTCAGCTAAAACTGTCGTATTTTTTATTATTTAGCCAATGATTACATATACAAGTTACCTAAAAATCACAAAAAATGGCCATCAAAATCAAAAAAAAAACGTTTTTTTTTGATTTTTCCGCATTTGTAATAACTATTTGACAATTAAATCAATAATTCCAAAATATTTACTACAACAACAAAAAAAACTATACATTTTACCTGTAGTATTAAAGGTTGACGAGTCATAAATTTGATTTTATTCACAATAATTTTACTGACTACAGTGCGAAGAACTATCTCCCTTTCGAGCGAAGGCTAAGCCTCTAAAAAATGGGATAAAAACCAATAATCGGCGAGTTATTTCACAATTACATAGAGGATTCGTTTAACTTTGTTGTTTTTCGGAAAGTAATTTTTATATTTGCAATGAATTGAGTATTCCAACCCTGTTTACCCCAAAAGATAATCTCAGTTAAGCTTTCAGAAAAAAGCAAGCTGACAATTATATTTAATGATACAAATGAAAAAGAAGGTTTTTGTGAGTGGGTGCTATGACATGTTACACAGCGGACATGTGGCTTTTTTCGAAGAAGCAGCTCAGTATGGCGACTTGTATGTGGGCATAGGTTCCGATAAAACTATTTTTGAACTGAAAGCGCGCAAAACAATCAACACAGATGCCGAACGACTTTACATGGTTAAAGCATTGAAAGTTGTAAAAGATGCATGGATAAATACCGGAAGCGGTTTGCTCGATTTTAAGGAAGAAATTGCATCGTTGCAACCAGATATATTTTTTGTAAACGCCGATGGACACACACTTGCAAAAGAAAATCTCTGCAAAGAACTTGGTATTGAATATATTGTAAGCAAACGCATTCCCCACGATAATTTACCTCCACGTTCGACCACTTCGCTGCGCAAGGAGTGTGTAACATCCCTTATCGGATCGATTTGGCAGGCGGTTGGTTGGACCAGCCATTTGTAAGCCGTTATGCAAGCGGATCGGTACTGACCATCTGTATCGAACCCGATTACGAATTCAATGACCGGAGCGGCATGTCGACAAGCAGCAGAAAGAAAGCAATTGACCTTTGGCAGTTCGATATTCCGGATGGCGACAAAGAAAAGCTTGCCCGCATGTTATTTTGTTTCGAAAATCCTCCGGGAACAGCCTATGTGAGCGGTTCGCAGGATGCTTTGGGTATTACAATGCCCGGACTGAACAATTATTTTTACGATGGAGCCTTTTGGCCATCCGAAATTAAAAGTGTGTTGGACGATCAGCTCCTTGACTGGATTCAACAGCGCATATGGATGATTCCCTTGTATCCACGCGCTCAAAGCTATGATGTATTGGCCAATACCAGCATCGATGCTTCGGGTGCCCTGAAGTTGAGCCAGGCAGCCAGTGCTTGCTGGGATGCTTTGCTCCGACAGGATGCTCCGGCCGTTGGCAAAGCAATGACCGATAGCTTCGAAGCCCAGATTGCCATGTTCCCGAATATGATTTCAGCAGATATCCTGGAGCAAATCAATTCATATAAAACAAAAGTTTTAGGTTGGAAAATTAGCGGAGCCGGCGGTGGCGGCTATATGATTTTCTTTAGCGAAAACGAATTGGAAAATGCAATCCAAATCAGAATAAGGAGATAAAACAACGAAAATACAACTGCGAGAAAACAAGGCGGGAATTGCTTGTTTTTTTATCAACAACAACGGCCTATTTCAATACTTTAGCGAAAGAAAAAAGAAACAGAATGACTGAGAAGAAAATAATAGCCGCAATTAATAAAGTAGATGGACTCGGCGGAATGACAGTTAACGAACGAATTTACGTGACTGGACTTTTGAAGGAGTTCGACAAATCTTTGAAATCCGACAAAGAAAAGGCTAAAAAAATTTTAGAATTACTACAAGTTGACGGAGTTTCAATAGATACATTTCTAAGAAAAACGACTTAATCAATTGAATAAAGAAATATATGGACTTTGACTTCCTACTCAACTTAGACAAACAAACAGTATTCATATATCTCCCGATATTTTTGGGTGTATTATCGTTTCTTCTCGACTTTAGATTGCTGTACAAATCAATACAGTCTGAGAATTGGACTCAAACCGATGGAATAATTTCAAAATCTGAACTTTATAAGTCTAATGGAGTAGACAATTCTGTATCATACGAACCACTGGTTGAATATCAATACGAAGTTGATGGAAAACTCTATAAATCTAAGCGAATATATTTTGGAAGCAGTATTGGTTCTTCTTTCAAGAAAAGAAAAAGTAAAAAGTATGTAAATAAATTCCCGACTGGAACAAAAGCAACTGTTTACTATAACCAATTGAACATTAAACAATCTGTTTTAGAAACAGGGATTCACTCGGAGATTCTATTATTATTTGCAACTGGGCTATTAATGTGTATTATTGGATATTTATCGATCCTTCATCCCGAATTTTTCAAATAAGAAAAACGAATAAAAAACGGTGCTAATTAAACATCTCCGAATAAACCTGAAAATCATCGGTATCGTTCGGACAAATCATCTCCGATGGTTTAGAAAACGATCGGAGATGGTTTTTGAAAAGATATCCTATCTTTTTTAAAACCATCGGAGATCTTTTTCATAAACGATAAAGAATGTCTTTTTTTTCCAATTTCTGCGCCTTTCCTATCTCTACCTTTGCATCGTCAAAACAATAAAAACATCAATAGCAATGAAAAGATTTTTTTACTGGGTGGAGATTCCTACAGTGGATTTCGACCGTGCCGTAGACTTCTACAGCAAATTACTCAACGTAAAACTTGAGAAGCTGGATTTTGAAACTGAAAAAATGGCTTGTCTTCCACACGATGCAGGAGCTATTATCTGGGCTCCCGATTTCAAACCATCGAAAGACGGAGTACTAGTGAGTTTGAATTGCGGAACCGATATCGATGAATGGCTGAAACACATCGTTGATTACGGCGGAAAAATCACTCGTCCGAAAACAAAAATTGAAGCTGAAGGTCGTGGTTGGTTTGCTTTGTTCACCGACACCGAAGGTAATCAACTGGGGCTTTACGGAGAATAAGTTGTTCAATATCCAACCCGGTCATATTAAAATGATCGGGTTGGAGTTGTGTGTTTTTTTGTATCTTTGCCAGTAAGCTGTTCTATTTAAATTGTCTTTTTTTTATGAACTTCCGCCTCATACCACCCACCGCAGCATTATCGATGTACATTAAGCAGTATTGGTTTCTCGAAATGGAAGCCTTCGAGGCAGTGGGCGAACGAGTGGTTCCTAGCGGCTGCCCCGAATTGACTTTTCATTTTGCCAATCATTTATTAAAAAGAAAGCACAGCGATGAATTGCAGCCGGGTATCATTCTCTGCGGACAGAAAACAGACTTTTTTGATGTGGTCCCAACCGGCAGGACATCCATGCTTTCCATACAGTTTTATCCTCACAGCATCGCACTATTTTTCGATTTACCTATCAACGAGCTTACCAACGAAACGCTCGACACAAGTGCTATTATTGGCCGTCAGGCACATGAACTCGAAGAACAACTACACGACCTACCCTCGCTCGATGACAAAGTGAAACACATCGAAAAGTTTCTTCTGCGCAGGTTGAACCGGAAACAGGAATACATATGGAAAAGGGTATGCCACAATATTCAACTCATCAATCAGCACAACGGCATGATAACCCCCGATCAGCTGGCTTCGGAAGCATGCCTGAGTCGCAAACAACATGAGCGGATTTTCAGACAAATGGTGGGTTTGTCGCCTAAACAATTTCTTAAAGTCATCCGCTTTCAATACGCTATTTACGTGCATCAGCAATATCCATTCGAAAGCCTTACCGAACTAGCCTATCGCTGTGGATATTATGATCAGTCGCACATGATCAACGATTTTCACGAACTGTCGGGCATCACACCCCGTCAGTATTTTAGCACCTGCGAAACGCCGAATTCTGATTATTTTTAGCGATCAATTATTTTATTCAAAGAAAGTTTCAGGTTACAAAGCATACAAAAAAAAGGTCAGTCCCATCCAGGAATGACCTTTTATATAGTAAGCTAAATCTGACTTTCAGAAAAAGGCAGATTTCAATCTTCAAATTATGCTTCAGGAGTTTCTTCGGCAGCAGGAGCAACTTCAGCAGCAGGTGCTTCAGCTTTTGCTTTTTTAGCAGCTTTGGCAGCCGATTTAGCAGCAGCTTCAACCATTTGATCTTTCAGATCGGCCAAAGACTGAATATCACCTAAAGTAGTTTTTTCCATTGTGCTTACCGGAGCAGCTACTTCTTCTTTCTTCACCTTTTTAGGAGCAGATTTTTTAACTGTATTTCCTTCGCCGGCAGCAACAGCTGTTTCAGATTTTTCGGCACGTTTCACATCTTCGTGGATACGGCTGTGCGAAACAATGATACGTTTTGCATCTTTATTGAATTCAATTACTTTGAATTGTAATTTGTCATCAATCTGAGCTTGCGAACCATCTTCTTTTACCAAATGTTTTGGAGTTGCAAAACCTTCAACGCCATAAGGCAATGAAATTACTGCACCTTTGTCCATCATTTCAATAATTACACCTTCGTGTACGCTATCGATAGTGAACATTGTTTCCAATACATCCCATGGATTTTCTTCCAGTTGTTTGTGACCTAAGCTCAAACGACGGTTAGCTTTGTCGATTTCCAATACCTGAACATCGATTTCGGCACCAATCTGAGTAAATTCTGATGGGTGTTTTACTTTCTTAGTCCAAGACAAGTCAGAAATGTGAATCAAACCATCCACGCCTTCTTCTATTTCTACAAACACACCGAAGTTAGTGAAGTTACGCACTTTAGCAACATGTTTGCTGCCTACTGCATAACGGGTTTCGATATTTTCCCATGGATCAGATTTCAATTGTTTGATACCAAGAGACATTTTGCGTTCGTCGCGATCCAAAGTAAGGATGACTGTTTCAACATCGTCGCCAACTTTCAGGAAGTCCTGAGCAGAACGCAAGTGCTGTGACCAGCTCATTTCTGAAACGTGAATTAAGCCTTCAACACCCGGAGCGATTTCAACAAATGCACCATAGTCAGCCATAACCACTACTTTACCAGTTACTTTGTCGCCTACTTTAAGGTCAGCGCTGAGAGCATCCCATGGGTGAGCGTTCAATTGTTTCAAGCCAAGAGCGATACGTTTCTTTTCGTCATCAAAATCAAGAATAACAACGTTGAGTTTCTGATCCAAAGCAACGATTTCTTCAGGATGCGAAACGCGTCCCCATGAAAGGTCGGTGATATGAATCAAACCATCTACGCCGCCAAGGTCGATAAACACACCGTAAGTAGTGATGTTTTTAACGGTACCTTCGAGTACCTGACCTTTTTGCAATTTGCTAATGATATCTTTTTTCTGATTTTCGAGTTCAGCTTCGATAAGCGCTTTGTGCGATACAACAACGTTTTTGAATTCGTGGTTAATTTTGATAACTTTGAATTCCATTGTTTTGTTTACGAATACATCGTAATCGCGGATAGGTTTCACGTCGATCTGCGAACCTGGCAAGAAAGCTTCGATTCAGAATACGTCTACGATCATACCACCCTTTGTGCGGCATTTTACGAAACCTTTTACAATTTCCTGTGATTCGAGAG
>JAYFRI010000319.1:0-8086 GCA_034926015.1 Paludibacter sp.
AACGCCATGAAACTCCACACTTACTGCCACCAATACACTGAGCCCTGAACGGAGATTTTGTCCCGTGCTGCTTTCAAAATAAGGTTTTAGCATTTTGTATGTCGACGACCAAATGGTGGCTTTGGTTTTAGCAAGTAATACATCAGTATTGTTCTCTTTTTCAATTAGCTCGAGATAACAATGTCCATTGTAATTTTCGCGCAACTCGCTTATTTCGGCCCGTATCCATACGGCTGCGTCGAAATTGATTTTTAAAGTTTCCTGAATGCGATTGGTGAGTTCTGAAAGGCTAATGGAATCCATTTTTTTTATCTGATTGCTATTTTTTGTGTTTGCACTTTTTTGCCTGATGTAACAGTGATAGCATATATGCCTTTCACAAGATGAATTGTAGGGATGAAAGTGCTCTCATTGTTGAATACAGTACTGCTTACAATGCTCCCATTGCTGCTGTAAACACTGGCTGAGTAGTTTTCGGATGGGTTGTCAATTCGTTTTCTGATGTTGATTTGGTCAGGGTACACGGTAATGTCAACAAGTCTGTCGTTGTCGTCATCTATTTTATCCACGGCGTTGTAAAGAGGTAAATTCATTTCAGCTTGTAAGAAGTCAGGAATTCCATATCCCATTTGAGTGGTGGGTGCGTCGTGAAGGTTGCAACTTTGTATCACAGCATTGTAAAATACATCTAAATTTGGCTGCGGATCAAAGCTTTTGTAGCGCTGAAGTAAACAAGCCAGCATTCCAGCCATGATAGGAGAGGAGAAAGAAGTTCCATTGTTTGTAGTTATACTTCCCCACGCCGACAGAACAGATGAAGCAGAACCCATGGCACACAGATCTGGCTTTGTCCTGTTATCGGCACTGGGACCAAACGAACTGAAATAGCTTGGTGCTCCGGTTTGAGTGACTGAACCCACTGTGAAAATTTTTTCTGCATCAGCAGGTGAACCTATGTATCTCCAGGATTTACTTCCATCGTTTCCGGCACTGTTGCAAACTACAATTCCCTTTTGAGCAGCCATTGTAGCCACCCTGCTGGCTCGCGAAACCTTTCCGTTCATATCGGCATAACTGAAGTCCATTGACGGATCGTCAAAGACCGTGTATGCAAGCGAAGAATTAATTACATCGACGCCCACGCTGTCGGCAAACTCAACGCCGGCCACCCAGAAATCGGTTTCGACAAGGTATTCAGTTGGGTCATATTCTGTTCGTATCAGCCAATAAGAGGCATGAGGTGCAGTCCCCACGAACTGATCCTGAAGGTTTGCCGCCATTACCGATAAAACCTGAGCACCATGATAATCCTCGGCAAATACATTATTCCCCGGGAAAATAATGTCTTTTGTTCCCAATAATCGACCTTGCGTACGTAGACTGTCAAATCCCGAATTTACATCCACATTAGCAAATCCGGCATCCAACACGCCTATATGTATGTTTTGACCCATAAAGCCTCTAGCGTGTAGATGGCTTCCATTCAACTGGTTTATTTGGGTGGCTGTAGCTCCATAATTAAATTCAGTTGCTTTTGACTTTGCTTTCTTTCGGGCAGCTTTCGGGATGTTTAACTGACCGCTGTACTGAACCCATTTTACAAATGGTAATGCCCTTACTTGCTGCATGAGGCTTGAATCACCGACTAAAACGGTAACGCCATTCATCCATTTGCTACGTAAATGAAGTTTTATTCCGGGAATCGACATTTGGTTGATGTACGAAGGATTGACAGGTAAATCGGTGGAGTCGCAGCTTATTCCAAACGCGTTTCGCCGTTCAATTGCACGGGCAGATAAGTAGGCTGAAGGATTGCTTAGTGAGTAGGGTGAATTGTTTTTGTCGCTGAACTGAACATAAAAATAATATTCAGTTTGCGCTGCTACAGACAGCGTAAATACGATACAGAAAAGAAGTAAACTACAAAAACGTTTTTTCATAACGAACAATAAAGTAATTATCGCAAAAATACTAATTTTATTTATAACACGATTAAAAGCAGCAAAGTTTAAAAAAGATTAAATTATTTGGCTGACAGGACGAGAATTACGAAACTATCGTATATTTGCGAAAGTTTCGTAATTGAAACATTTGATGATACTTTTAAAAAGAACAGAAAGGGAAAATGAATATGGAAAAACTAACTTATCAGGAACAGGAAATGATGCTGATTATTTTTCAGCAGGGAAAAGGATTTATAAAAGATTTTATTGAAAAAATGGAAGAGCCACGCCCACCTTATACAACGGTGGCTTCAATAGTGAAGAATCTGGAACGGAAAGGATATGTGAAAGCCAAACGTTACGGAAATACTTACGAGTATAGTCCGGTGATGGAGGAAAGCGAATATAAATCGAGATTTATGTCAGGCGTAGTACAAAATTATTTCGAAAATTCGTATAAAGAAATGGTAAGCTTTTTTGTGGAAAAACAAAAAATATCGGCCGAAGAATTACAGGAAATTATTCAACTCATCGAAAAGAAATGAATCCAACACTAATTTATCTTCTGAAAGTGAACATTGCGATAGTATTGTTCTACTTATTTTATCGGTTGTTCTTTGCCAACGACACATTTTGGAAAACGCGCCGCGGTTATCTTTTATTCAGCATTGGGCTGTCATTCGTTTATCCGTTTTTCTCTATCGAAAGCTGGTTGCAAAGTCAGCCAACCATGCAAACAATGGTAGCCAATTACGCATTGTTGCAGGAAATAACGATAACCCCCGAAAATCAATCCGGTTTTTTTAGTGTCGAAATGCTGTTATGGACAGTTTATGGATGTGCTGTTGCCGGGCTTTTCGGTCGGTTGATTGTTCAACTGATTTCAATTTTGCGTATAAAGTTTCAGGGAAAGCGGGAAACTGTTCAGGGAATAAGTATAGTTGCCATAAACAAAGAAATCACTCCTTTCTCGTTTTTCAGTACCGTTTATATGAATCCGAAGCTGCACAACGAACATGAAATAAGCCAGATTCTTACCCATGAGCTGACTCATGTAAAACAACTGCACAGTATGGATGTGATGTTGAGCGAATTATTATGTATCGCCTTTTGGTTCAACCCGGCTACCTGGTTGCTCAAGCGAGAAATCCGTCAAAATCTTGAATTTTTAGCCGATAACAAGGTAATCAGTTCCGGTTTCGACAGCAAAAGCTATCAGTATCATTTACTTCAACTTTCGTATCAATCACCGGAATTAAAACTCACAAATAAATTTAATGTATTACCCTTAAAAAAACGTATTAAAATGATGAATCAACAAAAAACAGAAAAAGCAGGTATACTAAAGTATTTGCTTATTGTTCCTCTCTCGCTGGCACTTGTTTTTACAAGTAATGCCGAATCAATTATCAGTGCTGCAAAATCGGAACTGCAAAGCACGCCAAAAACAACAGCGAAAGCCGCTAATGTGCAGAAAAATGCTAAAGTTGAAAACCAGACCCAATCAAATGTACAAAAAGAACTTGTAGTGGTTGGATATGCGGTAGCAAAAGAAAAACTTCCTGCAGAAACAACAGCATCTGCTTCGTCGCAGGACGATAAAGTGATTTTTACGGTAGTTGAAAAGATGCCTCAATTTGCCGGTGGTGATCAGGCTTTATTTAAATACCTGGGAACTAATATAAGGTATCCGGTTGAAGCACAGAAAGCCGGTATTCAGGGACGTGTGATTTGCCAATATGTAGTGGACGAAAATGGTGCAATTACTGATGTGTCGGTTGTACGTGGTGTTGATCCTTCTTTGGATCAGGAAGCAGTAAGAGTTATAAAAGCAATGCCCAACTGGGTTCCAGGCGAACAAAGAGGGAAAAAGGTATCGGTGAAATACACATTACCTATCAATTTCAAACTCGATGGGGCAAATGCAAAGGAAAATGTTGATTTTAAGCCCTCTTTCGATCCTAAAAATCCGCCTTTAATAGTGTTGGATGGCGAAGTCCTTCCTGCGAATTTCAATATGTCGATATTAAAACCTGAAAGCATTGAAAAAATCGAAGTGTTGAAAGATGCTTCAGCCACTGCAATCTATGGCGAAAAAGGCAAAAACGGAGTGATAATTATCACCTCCAAAAAGTAATTTTTTTATTGCAATCTAAAAATGAGTGTGTAATTAATTTTTCGCACTCATTTTTGTTTTTTCCGAAACTTATCCATATAGTCTGCTTATGAAACTATACAATACCATTCTGTTTCTCCTGTTTTTTTGTGCTATCACTGTGGCGCAGGAAAAAGCAATCCATCAGGCCATCAATCGCTACGATTATGAACAGGCAATCCATTTGATAAACAAAGAGAAATACAGCGCTGATTTGGAGCTTATTAAAGCAAAGTGCTATAAAAATCTGCTTCAATTTGACAAAGCCACAAAAACACTCGAAAAAATTGTTGCTGCCGATAGCCTTCATCTTCAGGCATTAAATGAGTTGGCCGATTGCTATCAGTCGGTTGGTAATTACAAAAAGGCAGAAACAATTTACAACAAGTGTATCTGTCTTGAACCGGAAAATAAATATTTCAGGTTCAGTCAGATCAACATACTTTATAAATTAAAGGAATGGAAGAGGACGATAGATAAAACAATGGAAGTGCTTACAACGGATTCAATTCCTTTGTTGTACTCGCTCGCTGGTGATTGTTATTGGCAAATCGAAAAAAATGATTCAGCAGTACATTATTATAAAAAAACTTTAGCCCTTGCTCCGGAGGATTATAACACAACCTTTAAACTCGCCAAAATTTATCTTCAGACGCAGCGATACAATGAAATGATCAGTTGCACAAATGATTATATAAGCATCGATTCAACGAATAAAACGATCAATCAGTACAATGGAATTGGTTATTGCTTTGTTCAGGAGTTTGAGAAAGCGATTGATCGGCTCAGCAAGCTGTATAATGATGGTGATAAATCCTTTACTACAAATTATTTCCTTGGAGCAAGTTATTTTGGCCTTCAGGATTATTATCCGGCTTACGAACATCTCACCGAAGCCTATGATGTGGATTCGACAAATTTAAATCTTCTTTATTACCTGGGCCGATCGGCTATTTTAAGCGGTAAGTTTCAGAAAGGAACGGCGGCTTTGCAAAAAGGACTCGAAGTTATGACTCCAAAGGATTCAGTTCTTTACAATTATCACAGTACCCTGGCACTTGGATATTCGCGTTGGAGCAAACATCAGGAAGCGATTCAGCACTATGAAGCCTGTCTGAAATTGAAACCTGAAATTAAAATGACGATGTACAGCATTGCAAGTATTTACGATTATAGTATTAAAAATCAGAAACAGGCGCTTAAGTATTACAATATGTTTTTAAATGCTTTCCCGAAAGAGCCTGAAAAAAGCAAGGACGAACCAAAAAAAGAATTAAACGGAACTTATTATTCGGCTGTGAAAAACAGGATAGAAGAAATAAAAACCGAATCGTTTTTCAAAGAAAAGTAAAAAAGGCTGTGCATCAACATGCACAGCCTTTTAGTTCGTTATTTTGTTTGATTTAGTTTTTTACTTTAAAATCAACGCGGCGGTTCTGTTTGCGGCCTTCAGGAGTTGCATTGTCGGCAACAGGTTGAGTTTCGCCATAACCAATAGCGTTTAGTCTTGCTGAACTAACGCCTTTGTTGACTAAGTATTTCTTCACTTCATCGGCACGTTGCTGCGATAAGTTCAGGTTATAATCCTCCGAACCTACGCTGTCGGCATGACCGGCAATTTCTACTTTTGTGTATTGCGGATTGTTTGTAAGCACTTTCACAACATTGTTCAGAACAGGATTCGATGCTGGTTTAATCAGCTTGCTGTTTGTTTCGAACTGAATTCCGTACATGGCATCGCCAAAAGCTTTTTTAGCTTCTTCGTTTACCACTACACAGCCATTTGCATCCACTTTAGAACCGGCAGGAGTGTCAGGACATTTGTCGATATAATCGGCTACGCCATCTTTATCTGTATCGATAGGGCATCCGTTGGCATCCACCTGAACACGTGCAGGAGTTGCAGGGCATTTATCAAGATAATCGGCTACGCCATCATTATCAGTATCAACCGGACAACCTCTTGTGTCAACTTTTACACCGGCAGGAGTATCAGGACATCTGTCGTCGATATCAGGCACTCCATCTTTGTCGGAGTCCAAAGAACAACCATTAGCATCTACTTTTTCGCAAGGAAGTGAGTTTGGACATTTGTCGAGATAATCAGCTACGCCATCTTTATCAGTATCAATAGGGCAACCCTTTTCGTCTACTTTCACGCCAACAGGAGTATCGGGACATGCATCATTTTTGTCCGAAACACCATCGTTGTCAGAGTCTTTGTTTTTTCCAAGACTAAACACAACTCCGAAAAGGTGAGCTCCAAAGGCATCGTTACCACCGACTTCCTTTTTGTCGCGATTATCAGCGCTTGTGAAATTGTAATTATACTGATATTGTAGTGCAAATCCCTCTGTGATTTGATATTTCAAACCAACTCCCAATGGTACAACAAGGTCAATTCCATCGTAGTTAGACTGAGCAGGGTAGCCTTTTACTTCGCCGTAGCTTGCAAGTCCTAAACCAATGGATAAGAATGGTGACCATTTTGAATCTTTGTTAATAATGTAGCCATTGTTCAGCTTGTAATGAGCAAACAATGAAGGCTCAAATTTAGTTGCAATGAATCTTTTGTTGACATTGTGGTAGATACCGTTCAGACCGTAATTAACTCCTAAACCTAAATCAAATGAAGGGTTTAAGTAATAATTTAATGTTGCACCGCCACCCCAATAGCCAAGAATATACTGCGAAAAAGTGAAATCGGTTAATGCATTTCCACCCAGATCGCCCACGTATTTTGTGCTAATGCCATTTAGTCCAATGGCAAATTTTCTATCGGCAGTTTGTGCAAAACTAAATTGCATACATACCAGGAGAATGATGATAAAAAGACTTTTTTGTTTCATAATAGAATTAATTTAAAATGTAAATTTGTAGTTTAATTGAATATATAATTGTGTGAGAATTACATCTGTTGCCGCATTGCAAAGATAACAAAAGAATCTAACAAATGTTTATAAGTGACTATTTTTCACTTAAAAATCACAAAATGACTTATTGTTGTCAAACAAAACCATATTTTCGTAACTAAAAACACAGATTTTAATATTATACTACTTCGAAATGAAAGTTATTTTATTTTTACAGTAATACGTTTTGCTATTTGAAGTGCCGTTGTTATTGTTTTTAAATCTGTGTTAATACTTCCATCCTTGCCTGCATAATGGCTGTGACCCAGAGGATTCATTGTGTATTCTGTTTCAGGTTTTGCCGTGTCGATGTCAACAGCATACACAAGTGCCGGCTGGCTCGATGTTTTATATTCCTTATCGTCGGGGAACTTTGCATTGTGCCAATAATCGTTCCAATCCCAGGACTGATTAAGTTCCAGCATGATTTTATATTTTCCGACCAAAGGCTTTTCGGTTTTAATATTTAAAATGAATGAAGCCGGAGGCGTAGCTCCTGTATAAGCATCAGCTTCGGGTTGCCGGGGTGTAGGCATGTAGGTGCCATATTCATTTTTTATTCCCCGGTTGTGTGCCCAGAAGGGAAGGCTGGCAGGACGTTGAATTTCACCTGGCATCCATCGACCTGTTTTGTTGTTTCCTCTTTCGAAATAGCCCTTTGCAATGCTTTTTGAAATGTAAAGGGTTTGAATGAAATTGCCTTTTTCGTCGGCAAGCCATACAGCAAAAAGAGGATGATTGTGTTGTTTCCCTCGTTCGAACTGAAGTGTGATTGAACTTCCGTTATTGTTTGCTCCGAGTTGAAGTTCGGTAAATGTTTCCGGTTTTTTCTTAGCTGATGCTGCGATAGCAAAGACAAACAGTACAGCCAATAATATTTTAGTTTTCATATGGTATTTCATTATAAAATTATATATCATTTTGTTTTGAGAACGCTCTGATCAGATTTTGATAATTAATCCGATCGTAGGTAATACTGTTCCGCTGTAAGTTTCAATAATGCGTAAACCCTGTTTTGATGCATCTCCGTTTGGATCGGCCAGAATTACTCCGTTAACATCTTTGTTTGTGTAGAT
>JAYFRI010000396.1:0-6710 GCA_034926015.1 Paludibacter sp.
TTGCGCTACGGAATGCCAATTGATCAGGTAATTAAACTTGTGTCTGGTCTTCAGCTCGATAGCGAATCAATCAATACATGGAAAGTGGGAGTAGAGCGTGCACTGAAAAAGTATATTCCGGATGGAACACAAATATCAGAACAGTCATGCCCAAGCTGTGGACAGAAATCGCTGGTTTATCAGGAAGGTTGTCTTACTTGTAAAAATTGCGGTTACTCACGTTGTGGATGATTCATTTTCCACTTATAACCAAGAGTTCAATGTACAGAGTCCGAATTTGAAAAGTTCAATGTATTGAAACTCGACAATAAAGAAACAAGCAAGTGTTGATATAAAATCTTCACTTGCTTGTTTTGTGTTAAGACATGAGGAGCTGTATTATCTTTTCCAGAATGCAGGGATGAAGAGCAGAAAAATAGTATAGAGTTCCAATCTTCCGGCCAGCATCATCAGTGATAAAAACCATTTACTGAATTCTGGAATATCGTGGAAGTTGCCGGCTGGCCCCACTAATCCCAGTCCCGGACCTACGCCACCAAGGCAGGTAATCATACCTCCCACCGATTCGAGAAATCCCATGCCCGACATGGCCAATACCAGAATTCCGAAAGCAGCAACCACTAAGTATAATAAGGTGAATGCAAGTACGCGTGTAAGAATGTCCTCTCGAACTAAATGGCCATTGTAGCGAACCGGAATCACGGCACTAGGATGAATAAGTCTTTTAAATTCGTAATAACATGCTTTTGCCGAAATTACTACACGTATCATTTTGATACCTCCACTTGTAGAGCCTGCAGAAGCACCTGTAAGCATTACAAGCAATAGAATAACCCAGGTAAGTGGTTTCCATGTCATATAGTCGGCAGTACAAAAACCGGTGGTGGTCATAAGCGATGATACTGTAAAAAGTGAATCGCGCCAGGCCTGTTCGATAGTGCTGAAATGAAGTGCTTTACTGAAATCGATCAATGACAGTGCAATAATAAAAGCAAATACAAAGAGGGTAATCAGATAGTAGCGTAATTCTTCATTTTCTTTTATCTTTCCAAATTTATTCTTGAATCCAAAGTAATAAAGACTGAAGTTGATCCCCGAAAGTATCATAAATGTACTTATAACATATTGAATGTAAGGTGAATTCCAATAAGCTATACTCGCTTGTTTGGTGGAGAACCCTCCAGTGGCTATGGTTGCAAATGAATGATTCACGGCATCGAACCAATTCATGCCTCCGAGTTTAAGCAGTATTGTTTCGGCTCCGGTAAGGATTACATAGATAAGAAACAGACGTTTGGCTGTCTCATTGATTTTGGGATGAATTTTATCCTTGGTCGGGCCAGTAGTTTCGGCTGCAAAAAGCTGAGTGCCACTGGTGCTGAAAACCGGGAGGATGGCGAGCGAGATGACAATGATACCCAAACCTCCCATCCAGTGGGTGAGACTTCGCCAAAACAGCATACCATGCGAAAGCTCCTCAATATTGTTCAATATAGAAGCGCCGGTAGTGGTGAATCCTGATATAGTTTCGAAAAAAGCATCGGTAAAATGTGGAATGCTGCCACTCATCCAAAAAGGTAACAAGCCTATGAGTGAGAAAATTATCCAGGTAAAGCTCACGATTACAGAGCCTTCGCGCTTCCCTATGGAGGGTGAATGGTTGCGCCCGATCAGTAAAGCAATACCCGAAAAAGCGAAGCTTATTGCAGAAGCTACAAGGAAATAATGTGCATCATTTTCGCCATAAAACAGCGGAATAAGACAAACAAATAGTAAAACTATACCCTCAAGCAGTGTCAAACTGCCCATTACCCTAAATACCAAACGAAGATTAAACTCTTTGTTCATTTTTTTACAAGCTAAAAAATATATTTAAAAAATATTTCTGAAATTTACTCGCAAGATAAATGCAGTATGAAAAACTGCAATCTAAAAATGTATTGAATCTGTTTGCAGGCATTGTTATTGCTCTCAATAGCAATGTGTACAAGCATTTTTTTTATTGCTTAGACGACTTTTTTTTTCGAGGCCGGAAATTTATAAATACTTATAGATTCGGGGTAGGGTAAAAAAATGCCTTCTTTTTGGCGGTGCAAAAGTATATTATATTTTGCAATAATAATTAAGAAACATGAACTTATTTTTTCCAAAAAACAGGAGTAAATAACAGAAGTACAGTGAAAAGTTCCAAACGACCAACTAACATGCTGAATGATAGCATCCATTTGGAAATGTCGGGTATCTCCGAGAAGCTAAATACAGGTCCCAGTTTGGATAAACCGGGTCCTACGTTACTAAGGCTTGTGATTTGAGCACTAAGTGACTCAACAAACCCTAAACCTGTAAAACTCAGCATGACTGTGCCAATTACCAGCACTATAATATAAAGAATCACGAAGGCAAGTACCCGTGTGATCACAGATTCTTCCAACACATGTCCGTTGTAGCGAACAGGGAAAATGGCGTTAGGATGAATAATTCGTTTGAATTCATAATAACTGTATTTTAGACTGAGTAAAACACGTATTATTTTCATTCCACCAGCAGTAGAACCTGCTGAAGAACCAAATATCATTAAAATAAGTACCAGAAACCATGTAAATGGTGGCCAAAAATTATAATCAACTGTAACGAAACCTGTAGTCGAAATGGTTGAACTTACCACAAAAAGACTATCGCGTACTACTTTTTCAATATTTCCGAATGAAAAAGTGCTATAATCAAAACGGGTAACTACGAAAATAAATGTAAAACAGATAATTATCAACAAATAAGTACGCAGCTCTTCGTTTTTGAAAACTTTGTTCATTTTCATTTTGAACAGGAAGTAATACAAACTAAAGTTTACCCCCGAAAAAATCATAAAGAAAATAATGATGTATTCGATAAAAGGAGAATTGTAGTGCGCTATGCTGGCTTGTTTGGTAGAGAAGCCTCCGGTAGCAATTGTGCTGAACGAATGACAAAGTGCGTCGAACCAGCTCATGCCTGCTACTTTGAGCAGTAAGGTTTCTGAAAGCGTTAAGGCTATGTAAATCAGGAGCAGGCGTTTTGCAGTTTCACCTATTTTAGGGTGAATTTTGTCTTTTGTAGGTCCGGTAGCTTCGGCAGAGAATACCTGAAACGCCGAAAATCCAAACACAGGAAGCAGCGCCATTGATATTACGATGATTCCTAACCCGCCAATCCAGTGGGTGATACTTCTCCAATAAAGCACTGCATGAGGTAAGGATTCAATATTATTAAGAATTGTAGAGCCTGTGGTAGTGAAACCTGACATGGTTTCGAAAAAGGCATCAGCTACACGGGGGATGCTTCCTGTGAACAGATAAGGCAGCATTCCAACAGCCGAGAAAATGATCCATGTAAGTGTCACAATAAGTGAGCCCTCGCGTTTTCCTATTGTTGGACGGGCATTTCGACCAAGTATTATTCCGGTTGTTCCCAGCGATAAAGCAATAAATGCAGAGGTTAAAAAATGAATATATGTGTTTTCCTGATAATATAAATCAACAGGTATAGCTAAAATAAAGAACAGACTTTCGACAATTAAAAGGCTGCCAAGTATTTTCAGAATAAATTTAATATTAAACTCGCGGTTCATTAATTAAAGAAGCTTTCCATTTTGCGAATGGCTGATGAAACACAAAACACGATGACATGGTCGTTAGGCATAATAAGGGTATCACCATACACTATGCTTCCGGCTCCATTTCTTACAAATCCACCTATGTTTACCTGATCGGGCAGACGTAAATCCTTGATTTTCGAACGGGTAATTTTTGAGCCCGGTTTTGCTATAAATTCAACAACTTCGGCATCGGCCGACGAAAGGCTGCGAACGTTCAGTACATCTGCATCGAGCGTAAGTTGGTAAATGTAACTTGCCGCAATCATTTTTTTATTAATCACTGTACCAATGTCCATGCTTTCGGCTAGCATAATATAGTCGTTGTTTTCTACCTCGGCCACAGTCTTTTTCACGCCAAGGCGTTTTGCAGCAAGGCAAGCCAGGATGTTGGCTTCTGAATTTGCTGTAACAGCCACAAAGGCATCCATCTCTTCAATGCCTTCCTCTTTAAGTATTTCGATGTTGCGTCCGTCGCAATTAAGAATCATTGAGTTTTCGAGCTTCTCAGCCAAAACATAGCTCTTTTCTTTGTTTCGTTCCAATACTTTCACGCGCATATTCGAGGGCAGATACTGAATAGTTTTTTGCGCTATACGGCTACCACCCATCACCATAATGTTACGGATAGGGAAATCTTCTTTGCCCGCCTGCTCACGTACGAAATTAAGATTTTCGGGCGTTGTAATGAAATATACAATGTCGTTTTCAAGAATTTGGTCCGATCCGGCAGGGATAATTGTTTTGTTGTTGCGCTTGATCGAAACAACGCGGTATTTTCCATGATCGAAGTAGCCGGTACTGAATTTTTTATTGACAATTACTGCATTGGCTCTAACTTTTATGCCTAAAAGAATCAGAGCATTGTCGCAGAAGTTAAGATTTTGTCGCAACCAACTTGTACTTAGCGATTCAACTATTTCTTTTGCTGCAAGCATTTCAGGATAAATAAGATAATCTACTCCCAGCTTTTTGAAGAATTCTTTGTTGACAGGTTGTAAGTATTCGTAATTATCAATACGAGCCAGTGTGCGTTTGGCACCAAGGTTAGTGGCGAGCATACAAGCTGTCATATTGACGCTCTCCGAGGGTGTAACCGCAATAAATAAGTCGGCTTTTTCGATGCTGACCTCCTTTAAATCTTTAATGGAAGTTGGCGAGCCAATGCTGGTCAGTAAATCGAAACTAGCCTCAAGATCTCTTAGTTTTGAAGCATCTTCATCGAGTAATAAAATATCGAAGTTTTCACGCGAAAGGAGTTTCGCTAAGTGTGTTCCCACTTCTCCTGCACCGGCAATAATAATTTTCATTTTCCTTTTTACCTTAAATAAAAAATCCTTGTTCCTATTTTGTTTTTACTTTTATGTGCTGTTCTGCCAGCTCAAAATCTATTTTATGTTTCTGTATATTAATGTATTCGAGTAATGACTTTGCGATGCCTTCGATGTCCAGTCCAAGCATGTTGTAGAGTTGTTCGGGAGTTCCGTGTTCCACAAAAGTATCATTAATGCCAAGTCGTTTCACATTTAATTTATAGTTATTGTCGGCCATGAATTCGAGTACTGCGCTTCCGAAACCACCATTTATCACACCGTCTTCAATTGTTACAATCTGTTTGAAATTACTTGCAATTTCATGCAGCATTTCAGTGTCGAGTGGTTTCAGAAATCGCATATCATAGTGTGCTATGCTAATTTCATTTTCTCTTTCTACTTTTTCAATGGCTCGGGCGGCACTGTGAGCCATGGTGCCAATTGTTATTACAGCCAGGTCTTTTCCGGCTTTAAGCTGTTCGCCTTTCCCTATTTTTACTTTTTTCATAGGCTGTTTCCAGTCTACTATATAGCCTTTGCCTCTCGGATAACGAATTACGAATGGACCACTTTTAAATTCCTGAGCTGTGTACATGAGATTACGCAATTCTATTTCGTTGCGTGGTGCAGCTATGGTGATATTGGGTATGCAGCGCATGTAAGCCAAATCGAAAATGCCGTGATGCGTTGCTCCATCCGAACCAACGACGCCTGCTCTGTCAAGACAGAAGATAACAGGAAGTTCCTGCAGCGCCACATCGTGGATCACATTATCGTAAGCCCGTTGCATAAACGATGAATAGATATTGCAAAATGGCACCATGCCATCTTTGGCAAGACCAGCAGAGAAAGTAACTGCATGTCCTTCAGCTATTCCAACATCGAAAACCCTGTCAGGAAGTTCTTTTTGCATAATTGTCATCGAGCAACCCGAAGGCATGGCTGGAGTTATGGCTAAAATTTTTTCATTTTGTTGAGCCAGTTCAAGTAATGTTTCGCCGAATACGTCCTGAAAAAGTGGAGGTGTTGGTTCGGTAGGTGTCACTACATTGCGTTCGCCTGTTTCTACACAGAATTTACCGGGTGCATGCCATTCGGTCACCGATTTCTCGGCAGGTTCATATCCTTTTCCCTTCTGTGTGATCAAATGCAACACTTTGGGTCCTTTGAAATCTTTAATGTCCGAAAGTATTTTTACGAGGTTATCCACATCGTGCCCATCTACAGGGCCGAAATAGCGAATATTCAGCCCCTCGAATATATTATGCTGTTTCGAAAGTGCTGCTTTTACAGTATTGTTAAAACCGATGATTCTGTTTTTGCCTTCATCGCTTATCAAACCGAGTTTTTTTATCGTTTTGTAGGCCTTGTATCGCAGGCGATTATAGGTTTGTGAAGTAGTAATGTCGATAAGATATTGTGTAAATCCTCCATTTATGGGGTCTATAGCCATTTGATTATCGTTGAGAATAATCAGAAGGTTGTTTTTGTCCATCGATGTATTATTTAAGCCTTCGAAAGCTAACCCACCGGTCATAGCTCCGTCGCCTATTACAGCTACTACCTGTCGGTTCTGTTCGTTTTTCATTAACGCTGCCACCGACATACCAAGGGCTGCCGAAATGGATGTGGAGGAATGGCCTACGCCAAAGGCATCGTAGTCACTTTCTTTTGGAGAAGGGAAACCGCATATTCCTTTGAACTGCCGGTTTGTATAGAACTTATCTCTTCTTCCGGTTAGTATTTTATGTCCGTAGGCCTGATGACCA
>JAYFRI010000082.1:0-4741 GCA_034926015.1 Paludibacter sp.
CACAGCGAATATAAACAAGTCCCTTCGCTCCTATTTGCGGACGCTTAACAAACTCTGTCAATTCATCAATTTGTTTGCGTGTGTAGACCGAACAGCCGGTTGCACAAATACCTCCTACATATGGAACTGAATCGAAAACAACAAAGTCATGACCCGAAACTGCCTCTTTTAATTCAACAAATTTCATATCAAAACGAATGTCCGGCTTATCAGAGCCATAATACTTCATGGCATCGTGCCATGTCATGCGCGGAAAAGCATCGTTCATGTCCATATCCTTCACGAACTTAAACAAATGCTTCATCATTCCTTCGAAAGTATTCAATACATCTTCCTGATTTACAAAGGACATTTCACAGTCGATTTGCGTAAATTCAGGTTGACGGTCAGCACGTAAATATTCGTCACGGAAGCATTTTGCAATCTGAAAATAACGATCGAAACCCGACACCATTAACAGCTGTTTGAACAACTGCGGCGATTGTGGTAAAGCATAAAACTCACCGGCATTCATACGCGATGGCACTACAAAATCGCGGGCGCCTTCGGGTGTTGAACCAATTAAAACCGGCGTTTCCACTTCTACAAAACCAAGCTGATCGAGGTAACGACGGGTTTCAAAAGCAATTTGATGTCTGAGCATCAGGTTGCTGCGCACACTATTACGTCTTAAATCAAGATAACGGTATTTCATGCGAATATCATCGCCACCATCGGTATTGTCTTCGATAGTAAAAGGTGGAGTTTGTGCTTCATTCAATACAACAAGCGAAGCAACGAGAATTTCAATCTCACCGGTCTCGATATTATTGTTTTTGTTGCTTCTTTCGGCTACTTGTCCTTTCACCTGTATAACAAATTCACGTCCCAATGCATTCGCTTGCTCAAACAGTGTTGGGTTAGTTTCGCTATTGAAAACCAACTGAGTAATACCATATCGATCACGAATATCAACGAAAGTCATTCCGCCCATTTTACGGCTGCGTTGTACCCAACCCGAAAGTTCTACCGTTTTTCCAGCATCTAAAAGGCGAAGTTCGCCACATGTGTGTGTTCTGTACATTTAATTTATTAATATTGAGAGATTAATATCAAAATTTAAGTAAGTAAAAAAATGAAGTTAATCATTTTTCTGCTCATTGTTATAAGTCACAAAAATACAAAAAAAAATCTATTGCTAATGATGTGAATAAAAAAGATGCAGAGAATAAATTCTATGCATCTTTCATATCGTATTTGGTTTGCTTATCTAAAAAAATTATCCCGTAATCATTTCAGGGTTAATTTTTTTCACAAGTCCTTTCAGTACATCGCCCGGGCCGAGTTCAATAAATTCAACAGCTCCATCAGTAATCATATTTTTTACAGTTTGCGTCCAGCGAACAGGCGCTGTTAGTTGAGCAATCAAATTTTGTTTAATATCATCCGGATTAGTTTGAGGATAAGCATTAACATTCTGATATACAGGGCAAACTGGTGTTTTGAAATTTGTTGTATTAATAGCAGCCTGAAGTTCTTCGCTTGCAGGTTGCATCAATGGCGAGTGAAATGCACCACCAACAGGCAGCTTCAATGCTCGTTTAGCTCCTTTCTCTTTTAACAACTCACAGGCTTTATCAACACCTTCGATTGATCCTGAAATAACCAACTGACCGGGGCAATTGTAATTTGCGGGAACGACAATTGCATCTTTTATACTTTCGCACACCTCTTCTACATCCTCATCCTTGAGTCCTAACACAGCAGCCATAGTAGATGGTTCTGATTCACAAGCTTTCTGCATAGCCATAGCACGTGCATAAACCAGTTTCAATCCATCTTCGAAAGTCAATGCTCCGGCAGCAACCAAAGCTGAAAATTCGCCTAATGAATGACCTGCTACCATATCCGGTTTAAAATCTTCGCCAAGCACCAATGCAGAAATAACAGAATGCAGAAAAACTGCCGGTTGTGTTACTTTGGTCTGTTTCAGGTCTTCAGGTGTACCATCAAACATTAAATCGGTAATGCTGTATCCGAGAATTTCATTCGCTTTCTCAAAATACTCTTTGGCTAAAGCTGATTGTTCGTACAAATCCTTACCCATTCCAACAAATTGTGCTCCCTGACCGGGAAAAACATAAGCTTTCATATTTATATGTGTATTTACGTTATAAATCGCAGTACATCAACAAATAACTGCGATAAATAAACTAAATTAATGCTGATTATTTTTTACAAACGTCTGCAAAGATATAGATTTATATGCAATTGAGAAAAACAAATGTTAATTATTAGCTTTTATTTAGTGTATAGCTGCTGAACATTAGTCAATCAATCTAAAAAGATTTTGTCATTTCAGTAAATTAAAATAAAAAACTAACTTTGTATTTAAATAAAACAAATGGTATGGAACAAATTCTTAAATACTTTAACAACCTTACTCCACATCAAATCAGTCAGTTTACTGCGCTATACGATTTATATTTGGACTGGAATTCGAAAATAAATGTGATCTCACGCAAAGATATAGAAAACCTTTACGAACATCATGTGTTACATTCACTGGCGATCGCCCAGGTTATAAATTTTAAACCGGGAACAACTGTGTTGGATGTGGGTACCGGTGGAGGTTTTCCGGGCATTCCTTTAGCCATTTTATTTCCTGAAGTAAAGTTTACTTTGATCGATTCGATCGGGAAAAAAGTTAAAGTAGCCAATGAAGTTGCTACGGCTATTGGTTTAAAAAACATAGTTTTAAAACATGAACGGGCACAAGAAGAAAAAGCTTTGTTCGACTTTGTTGTGAGCCGTGCCGTAATGCCACTTGAGGAGCTTGTGAAATTAATTCGTAAAAATATCACGAAAAAATCGATCAATGCACTACCAAACGGACTTATATGCCTGAAAGGTGGCGAATTACAACACGAAATCTTACCATTTAAAAATATAGCTGACAGCTATGAAATAGATGAGTTTTTTAAAGAAGAATTTTTTCAAAAGAAGAAAGTTGTTTATCTTCCTTTGTAATGTTCAACTTTTATGAAATCAATTTTTTAATTATTTAAAATGACAATAAAAACATTCATATTCAGTCCTTTTCAGGAAAATACCTATCTTGTATACGACGAAACAAAAGAAGCTGTTCTTATAGATCCCGGCTGCCTTTATGATGCAGAAAAGAAAACACTCACAAAATTCATCGAAGATAATGGATTGATTTTAAAAAGATTGATAAATACTCACTTACATCTCGATCATCAATTTGGAAATAAATATGTGGCTGATACTTACGGATTGCAACCTGAAGCTTGTAAGGAGGACGAATTTTTGATTGAAAATTTACCGGATCAGGCTCGCAAGTTTGGATTGACCCTTCAGGATACAGCTCAAAGGATTGGCAAATATATAGTTGATAATCAGGAAATAAAATTTGGAAATACTACATTAATTTCATTGTACGTTCCCGGACATTCGCCGGGCAGTATGGCGTTTTATTCCGCGGCAGACGAAGTCCTATTTGCCGGTGATGTCCTTTTCAGAGGTTCGATAGGCAGAACAGACCTTGAAAAAGGCGATTATGCCACATTAATCCGCTCAATTACAAACCGTTTACTTCCACTTCCCGACTCGACAATTGTATACAGCGGACATGGACCTGCTACTACAATTGGGTACGAACGAAAAAACAATCCTTATTTATAAGAAATTAAACATAAAGTTCATTTTCAGCAATATACTGAAAAACAGAAGGATGTAACCAGGCTGTTATGTCCTTTTTTTGTGAAATACAACTACGAATTTCTGTAGACGAAATTTCGAAATAAGGTGTATTCAATTGCTTCATTTGAGGATATATATGAGCTACCTCTTCGAAATCATATCCTTTGCGCGGATATACAAGAATTTCATAATTTTCGAGTAACTCATTATATTTCTTCCATTGATCAAAAACAAGTGCATTATCGCTCCCTATCATTAACACAAATTGATGTTCGGGAAAGTCGATATTAAATTTCTCAAGTGTATTAATAGTGTAGGATGGAATAGGCATTGTAAATTCAATATCGGAAACTTTGAACTGAGGTTCACCCTGAATAGCCAACATTAACATATCCAAACGGAGATATTCGTCGATCAAATCGTTCTGATTTTTTAGTGGATTACAAGGAGAAACCACAAACCAAACTTCATCAACCAGCTTATTATCAGTCAAATATTTGCCAAGATTAGTGTGTCCTAAATGCACAGGATTGAATGAACCAAAAAATAAAGCAATTTTCATTTAAATGTAAATAACTGAAATTTAGTTTTATAAAAAACAACAGCATTTCAAAGCTTAAGCACCAATAAACTTTCGGATAATATTTTCAGCTTCCTTTTTGGCCTTTTCGAGATCGTCGTTTACTACAATATAATCAAAATCAGGAGCAAAACTCATTTCAAAATCAGCCTTTCCAATTCTTTTAGCAATCATTTCGTCGGTATCTGTAGCCCGGTTTTTCAACCGTCGGTGCAATTCTTCAACACTTGGAGCTGCAATAAACAAAGCAAGTGCACGATCGCCGTATTGCTTTTTTATATTCAATCCGCCCACCACATCTACATCAAAAATAACATTATTTCCTTTCGCTGTAATCTTGTCAATTTCGGAACGTAAAGTGCCGTAAAACAAATCCGGATACACTTCTTCGTATTCTATAAATTCATTATTTTCAATACCTTGTCTGAACTCATCCGGACTTAAAAAGTAATAATCGAC
>JAYFRI010000003.1:0-6292 GCA_034926015.1 Paludibacter sp.
GGAGGAAAGAAGAAAATCAGTATACTTAACATTAGTCCACCGATAACTAACTTTGAATATGGATTTTTGAACTTTCGAAAAAACTGTTCAATTTTATTCATGCCCCGGGTAAAATAGAGCGAAACTAATCCACATACAATACCTAAAACAATGAGGTAAGGAATACGATCTACAGAGAAGCTCAGGTGATTGGTGAAGTTAAACAGAAACGCACTGCCCGAAAAAATGTAAGAGACTGATGTTGCTGTGATTGATGAAATAAGTAACGGAATGATAGACGTAAGGGTCATGTCAATCATTAATACTTCGAGCGTAAACACAAGTCCTGCAATCGGAGCCTTGAAGATGCCTCCTATAGCTCCGGCAGCCCCACAGCCCACAAGTAACATTAAAGTTTTTTGATCTAACTTGAAAAACTTGCCCAAATTTGATCCAATGGCCGATCCTGTAAGTACAATCGGAGCTTCGGCTCCTACCGATCCACCAAAACCAATGGTGATGGAGCTACCTACGAGCGATGTCCATGTGTTGTGTAGTTTGATGATACTTTTTCGTTGCGAAATAGCATATAATATCCGCGTAATACCGTGGCTAATATCATCCTTTACGATAAACCGAACAAAAAGAGACGCGAAGAGAATACCGATGGCAGGAAATACAAGGTACCAGTAGTTTACTTCACTCCGGCTAAAGTTTTCGGTAAGCAATGTTTGGATAAAATGTATGGTGGACTTTAGCAAAGCGGCAGCAAAGGCAGCTAAAACTCCTACTACAAGGCTTAAGATATATACAAACTGGCGATGCGTGATGTGTTTCTCCCGCCAGGCAATCATTTTTAAATACCAACTGTTTTGTTCCATACCATTAAAAAAACTATGGCAAAGATAAGGAAAAAAAATGAGCACCAAACAAGAAATAGTCAATCGGCCATTTCAGGTCGTTATTTATATTCCTTTTCCTTTGAAAAGAATTTCGATGGTCAGGATCAGAATTTTTAAATCTGTGAGTAAGGACATGTTTTCAATGTAAACGATGTCATAATTGAGCCTTTCCACCATTTTGTCGATGGTGTCGGAATAACCGATTTTTATAGGTCCCCAAGAAGTAAGTCCCGGTCGAATTTTATATAACAAACAATAGTAAGGGGCATCTTCAATGATTTGATTGATATAGTATTCGCGTTCGGGTCGTGGTCCCACTAAACTCATATCTCCCTTGAGAATATTCCAGAATTGAGGCAATTCATCCAGGCGGTATTTGCGAAGCATTCTGCCAAAGTTGGTGATTCTTTCGTCGTTGCTACTACTGAGTTTAGGAATCCCGTTTTCAGCATCTATGTACATGGTCCTGAATTTTAATATATTAAATGTCTTTCCAAGATATCCAATGCGTTTCTGCTTGTAAAAAACAGGTCCTTTTGAGTCGCGCTTAATTCTGAAGGCAAAATAGATAAAAAACGGGAGCAGTACCACCATTGCAATAGCTGCAATGACAATGTCCAAAAATCTCTTTATACTTACTTCCCAGTCGGGCATGTTCAGTGTGGTGATACTCACAAGCGGACTCATTCCCATTGTATTGATGCGTGCGCTTCCGGTTAGTATTTCGTAAAGTCGCGGGGTAAATCGGATGTCGATATTGTAACGGTACAGGCAGTTGATATAACTAAAGAGTTTTTGCTCATCAGCATTCTCGAGTGCAATAATAGCTTCTTCTACTTTGTTTTCTGAAATTATTGTGTCGATCTGATTGATGGATCCCAGAATTTGTTGGGCAGGTACTGAGCTGTGATGATCCACGCTTACAAAGCCAACCACAGTATTTCGTTTTGAATTAGCCTTGAGTTCCTCTGCAATTTTGTTTGCATTTACTCCGGTGCCAATGATTATTGTGTTGATGCACCATTTCTTTGTTTTGTAGTTTTGGTTGATTTGGGCAATAATAAAGGATCGGAAAACAAAGGTGATTAAAAAAAGCAGGCCAAAAAGTACGAGCAACGAATAGTAGTAGTATTGATATGATACAACAATGTCGTCGAGCATTAAAATAAAAAATATTGCTGTCGAGATTATGGCTGATGCAGCTAAAGTGGAAAAGAAACCTGATGCTTGCGACTGTTTCTCAGGATGTAAATAAAACCCCGACAAAAAATGGATAAAAACGCAAGCGAGTGGGAATATGAGTAAACTTGTAAAATAATTGTAGTTGGGTATGAAAATACGAATGTTTTCGAAAATTTGTGCGTCGTTTACTGTACGGCGGAACAGCATAAAGAGTATCCATACGATGATAGCGGCCAAAAGGTCGTACATCACAAATTTTACCAAAAGATTTCGCTTGTTCATTTTTTATTTTCTTATGATCTCAAATAAATTTCCTTTTTTGAGTTTTATCAATGCCGGTAGCTGGGCTGTGTTTTTCTTTGCTTGCTGATTTTTAACTACATAATCTGCTGATGATATAGCAGTATTGCTAATTTCAGAAAGTAGCGTTGCTGTTGTTTTTGATGCAGATGTTGTAGTTAAAAAAGCAATAGGATTCCGAAACTGAGCACAAATTGCTTTTGCAAAATGATCAGTTGTCACCATTATGGCTACCGCTGCATCTTTTGTTAATATGTTTTGAGCAAGATTTCGTGTAGAGGAATAAATAATTGTTATCGCTTTTTCGGACAGATCAATTAAATCCCAGGCCATGTCCGGTACTTCATCGAGGTAGGTTTGTAGTTTGGATGCATTATCGATAAGTACTACAATATTTTCTGTTGATGATGATTGTGTTATGGCCAGTAGTTTATCCACAGCTTCGCTTTTGGTAGCATCACAGCCAAATCCCCAACCATATTCGGAGGCGAAAAGAACTACAGCTCCGGCCCTTAGTGTTTCAACAGCTTTTTTAATGTCTTGTTTTTCTTCTTCCATGCTTATTATCAGAGTGGTTGCTGATGCTTTATTGCTTGAATATTTAATAACGTCAATATGACCATTTTATTTTTTTATGCGTAAGGTTTATTTCTGTCGGTTTGATTTTTTATGCTTTAATTTTCTGATTGTGCGATTGCAAAGATAACTTTTTTTTGATCTGGCTCTTTCAGAAACGGTATTATTTTAAGAGGTTACAGAGCAATGTAAATGCTCAAATTGTTGAATTTGTTTTTTGTAAAATATTATTGCAGATGCTAAAAGTGACTACAGATTATTAACTTGCCATATTAAAAAAAAATGTATAATTTTACGGTTTGAAATGGCTGATTTTTTTGATGATGAACTAATGTGTTTGATGGCTGTTTCTTTTTACTGAAATTTAAACTATTTCTCCTGGATTTTGCATTGAATGTAAGATGGTGGATATGAAGGATTGATTTTTCCCAGGACGGTTTCTGTTTCATGCTGAGATAAAAAAAATAAAAATAATGATAAATAAATGGATTTACACAACCCTTTCGGAACAACAATGTGAGATACAGAATAAATTAGCAGATGAGTTAAGCATCAGTCCTGTTTTATCGCAGCTACTGGTTCAAAGGGAAATTTTTACTTATGATGATGCCCGTAACTTCTTTCGTCCAGACTTAGCCAATTTACACGACCCTTTTTTAATGGCCGATATGGACAAAGCTGTAGAAAGACTTACAAAAGCCATGCGTCATAATGAAAAGATCTTGGTCTATGGAGATTACGACGTTGATGGAACTACTTCTGTCTCTTTGGTATATAAGTTCCTGCAAAAGTTTCATAATAACATAGATTTTTACATCCCCGATCGGTATAACGAAGGTTACGGTATTTCTATTCAGGGGATTGATTTCGCAGCTCAAAATGGTTTCAAGCTCATTATTGCATTGGACTGTGGAATCAAGGCCGTCGAAAAAGTTAAATATGCTTCTTCTCTTGGTGTCGACTTCGTGATTTGTGACCACCATACTCCCGATGCAGTTTTACCTCCTGCAGTGGCTGTGCTTGATCCCAAACGCGATGATTGTAATTATCCGTACAAACACCTTTCGGGTTGTGGGGTAGGTTTTAAGTTAATGCAGGCATTTGCTGTTGTTAATAATATCGATTTTACTCAGCTCACTCCTTTGCTCGATTTGCTGGCTTTGAGCATTGCTTCGGATATAGTGCCTATCACTGGCGAGAATAGAATTCTTGCTTTTTTCGGGTTAAAGCAAATCAACAGCAATCCGAGTGTGGGACTTAAGGGGATTCTTGATGTTTGTGGACTTGCCGATAAGGAGATTACAATCAGTGATATAGTGTTCAAGATTGGGCCTCGCATCAATGCCTCCGGACGTATGAAGCTGGCCTCAGAGGCAGTAGAGCTGCTTGTGTCTTCTAATCCTGTTTTTGTGAAGGAAAAAAGCGGTACAATCAATGAATACAATAATGACCGCAAGGATTTAGACAAAAATATTACAGACGAAGCAATAGCGTTAATTGCATCGGATGAGCGTTATGCCACACGTCGGTCGATTGTCGTTCACAAACCCGATTGGCACAAAGGAGTTATAGGTATAGTGGCTTCACGTTTGTCGGAGGAGTATTACAAGCCTTCTATTGTGCTTACAAATTCAAATGGTCTTGCTTCAGGATCTGCCCGTTCAGTTCCCGGCTTCGATATTTACAAGGCTATTGATTCTTGCCGCGATTTGCTCGAAACTTTTGGAGGACATATGTATGCAGCAGGGCTTTCGATGAAAGAAGAGAACATACCGCTTTTCACTGAACGCTTCGAGCAATTCGTTTCGGAAACAATTCTCGAAGAACAAACCTATCCACAGATTGAAATAGATGCCTTGCTCGAATTCAAAGATATTACACCTAAGTTTTTTAGAGTATTGAAGCAATTTGGACCTTTTGGTCCCGGAAATATGAAACCGGTTTTTGCCTCTAAAAAAGTTTTCGATTACGGCACAAGTCGCTTGGTAGGGAAGGAGCAGGAGCACCTCAAACTTGAACTTGTTGATTCAAGTTCTGAAAACGTAATGAACGGCATTGCCTTCAGGATGTATGCTTACAATGATCATCTGAAAGCGCTGAATCCTCTTGATATCTGTTATACAATAGAAGAAAATACATTCAACGGAAATACGAATATCCAATTGATGATCAGAGATATAAAAATTGATGGTGAGTAATGTCAGGTCAGAATTAAGAACAAAAAAGGGAGTCAATCGACTCCCTTTTTTGTTCTTATATTACTGTAATCCAGTTGTGTGTGTCGGGCTCGTCGCCATACTGAATGCCGCGCAGTTTTTGATAGAGTTGGGTGCTGATGACACCAGGTTTTCCATCGTGTGCAAAAATGTATGAAACTTTCTCATCAAAATCATCGATGCGTTCAATGGGACTGATCACCGCGGCAGTTCCACAGGCACCTGCCTCCTCGAATGTAGAAAGCTCTTCCACAGGAATGTGTCGACGCTCCACTTTCATTCCCATTTCTTCGGCCAATACCATCAAACTTTTGTTTGTAATCGAAGGTAGAATGGATGTTGATTCCGGAGTGATGTAAGTATTGTTTTTTATTCCAAAAAAGTTGGCCGCACCACATTCATCGATGTACTTTTTTTCTTTGGCATCTAAATAAAATACATTTGAATAGCCGAGTTGGTGAGCGTGTTGACCTGCTACTAAACTTGCTGCATAGTTTCCACCTACTTTGTATTTTCCCATGCCCAACGGTGCCGATCGATCGTACTGACGCATGATTACAAATGGCGTTGTTTGAAATCCGCCTTTAAAATAAGGTCCTACAGGAGTAACAAAAACAATAAACATATATTCGTCGGCAGGTTTCACGCCCACCTGAGGTCCACTTCCAAAAAGTACCGGACGTATGTATAATGATGCTCCTGATTCGTAGGGCGGAACAAAACGCTCGTTGAGTTGTACTGCTTTTATTACAGCTTCTTCGAATTTTTCAACAGGAACTTTAGCCATAACAGTGCCCTCGCTAGAATCCTGCATGCGCAAAGCGTTGTCGTGCATACGGAAAATACGGGTTTTTCCATCTTTTCCACGAAATGCTTTGAGTCCTTCAAACGATTCCTGTCCGTAATGCAAAGCTGTTGCTGCCATGTGCAATGTCATGTATTCACTGTCATGCACTTCTAGGTCGCCCCATGCTCCGTTTTTGTATGTGCACCTGATATTGAAATCGGTTTTCATGTAACCGAATCCGAGATTACTCCAATCAATTTGTTCCATATTGTAAAAATTTTAAGTTCCATCTGTCAGCCAATTGTCGTCTTCCGTTGCCGGGAATTACTGGCTGTTATTTTTTTAAGATC
>JAYFRI010000002.1:0-12269 GCA_034926015.1 Paludibacter sp.
TTGACGGAAAACCTATTATAGATCAAACCAATATGTGGCTTCCACCTACTTCAGGAACATTGGTATACCTCAAAGCTGGTGAGCATCAGGTGCAGGTGCTTTGTAAATCGGACAATACGCCTGCATTGTCGTGGCGACAGAGCAGCAACACAACTACTTTTCGTTCGCCTGTTGCAAAAGCGCTCGATTATGTAGTGTTTTACGGGCCATCAGCCGATAATGTGATTGCCACTTACCGCAATCTAACCGGCAATGCGCCTATGTTCCCCAAATGGGCCTATGGATTCTGGCAATGCCGCGAACGTTACACTTCGGGTACACATTTAGTGGAAACAGTTAAAGAGTTCCGCAAAAGAAACCTTCCACTGGATGTTATTGTGCAGGATTGGCAATACTGGGGCAGCCGAGGTTGGGGCGTTCCGCAATTTGATGAAAAAAATTACCCAAATCCTTCTGGTTTTATAAAAGAATTACACGATTTAAATGCGCATTTTAATATTTCCATTTGGTCGAATCCTGATAAAAATTCAACAATAGGGAAGGAGTATGTAGCCAAAAACCGTTTTGTTCCCAATACCAAATGGTTGGATTATTTCAATCCGGAAACCCGAAAAGAATACTGGAATACGCTCAAAGTGAATATGTTCGATTATGGTGTTGACTCATGGTGGATGGATGCCGTGGAGCCTGAAAACGATGCCTTGAAAGGTGAAAAAACGCACATTGGTGCCGGAGATTTTTTCCGTTTGACTTATCCGTTAATGGTGAGTCAGGCCGTGTACGAAGGACAGCGCGAAACGTCGACTGATAAACGTGTTTGCATACTTACCCGTTCGGCTTTTTCGGGACAACAACGTTATGGCGTTATCAATTGGTCGGGCGATATTGGCTATACGTGGGATGTGTTCAGAAATCAGATTGTTGCGGGACTGAATTTTACGATTACCGGATTTCCTTACTGGACAACTGATATCGGCGGTTTTTTCCGTCCGGGACATTCCCAATATACCGATGAAAAATACCACGAATTGCTCACCCGTTGGTATCAATGGGGAGCGTTTAATCCGATTTTTCGTATGCATGGTTACCAAACAGAAACCGAACCCTGGAAGTATGGTGAAAAAGTGGAAGACAATATGCGTAAAATGCTGAATTTGCGTTATCGGTTGCTTCCTTATATTTATTCCGAAGCCTGGCACGTAACCAAAAATGGTTCAACAATGATGCGCCCCCTGGTGATGGATTTTAATGGCGATGAAGTGGCTGTCAGCAGTAGATTCGAATATATGTTTGGAAAATCAATTCTAGCAGCTCCGGTAACCGAACCCAATGTCAATCAGTGGAATGTGTATTTGCCAAAAACTTCGGGTTGGTTCGATTTCTGGACAGGAAAGCATTATTCGGGCGGACAGACAATAAAAGCGGATGCTCCATTGGATAGAATTCCTCTTTTTGTAAAAGCAGGATCCATCATCCCTATGGGGAAAATTATTCAGCACAGTGCTGAAAAATCAGATACACTCGAAATCCGTATATACAAAGGAGCTGATGCTGAATTCGATTTATATGAAGATGAGGGCGATAATTACAATTACGAGAAAGGTAAATATTCAATTATTCCATTCAAATGGATTGATAAGAAAAATACGCTCACGATTGCCAGCAAGCAGGGAGATTTTGACGGCAGTTTACAGAAACGGATTTTTAATGTCGTGTTTGTAAACGAATCAGAAGGAGTGGGGATGGCAACAAGTACCTTAAAAACAAAAGTTATTTATAAAGGTAAGAAAATTCAGGTTAAAGCAAATGAATAGTGGTAGTTGCATCACAAATTAAACCAGATCAACATTTTATTATAATACTTTAAAATAAAAATATATGAAAATCAAGTTATTATTTGTCGTAAGTCTATTGATTTCGGCACAATTATGGGGTCAATTACCCTATCAGAATCCGAATCTGAGTTCGGATGAACGGGCAAAAGATCTTATATCCAGATTAACGCTGGAAGAAAAAGCCACGTTGATGTGCGATCAGTCGGATGCTATACCACGTTTGGGTATCAAAAAATTCAATTGGTGGAGCGAAGCGCTTCATGGATTTGCCAACAACGATAGCGTGACTGTTTTTCCTGAACCGATTGGGATGGCTGCTTCGTTCAACGACAAATTGTTGTATCGGATTTACGATGCGGTATCGGATGAAGCGCGTGCAAAATATAATCTTTGGCTGAAACGAGGCAACGAGAACAAACGATTCCTGAGCCTTTCGGTGTGGACACCCAATGTCAATATTTTCCGCGATCCTCGCTGGGGACGTGGACAGGAAACTTACGGTGAAGACCCTTATCTGACTTCACGCATGGGAGTTCAGGTGGTGAAAGGTCTTCAGGGACCTGATGATGCCAAATATCGCAAATTATTGGCTTGTGCCAAACATTATGCCGTTCACTCCGGACCGGAATGGAGTCGTCATGAATTGAATCTAAACAATGTAGATCCGCGCGAATTGTGGGAAACTTACCTTCCGGCCTTTAAATCGTTGGTGCAGGATGCCGATGTGCGTCAGGTGATGTGTGCGTATCAGCGTTTGGACGATGAGCCCTGCTGTGGCAACACCCGTCTTTTGCAACAAATCCTGCGCGACGACTGGGGTTTTAAATACATTGTGGTTTCCGATTGTGGTGCTGTAACCGACTTTTTCACTTCGCACAAAGTATCGTCCACCGAAGTGCATGCGGCTTCTAAAGCGGTATTGGCCGGGACCGATGTGGAATGTGTTTGGGAAAACTATCCGTATAAAACATTGCCAGAAGGGGTTAAAAAAGGTCTGATTAAGGAAGAAACTATTGACAAAAGTCTGATGCGCGTGCTTAAAGGACGTTTCGAATTAGGCGATTTCGATGATGATGCCATTGTGCCCTGGGCGCAAATACCTGCATCGGTGCTCAATAATGCCGAACACCGTCAGTTGGCGTTGGATATGGCGCGCGAAACCATGACGCTTCTTCAGAATAAAAAAGACATATTGCCCCTCTCCAAATCATCTAAAAAAATTGCGGTGATCGGCCCTAATGCCAACGACAAACCCATGCTTTGGGGAAATTACAACGGAACGCCTGTACGCACCATTTCTATTTTGGATGGTATCAAAACAAAAATATCCGATAGTAAAATTGTGTACGACAAAGGTTGCGATTTGGTGGAAGATAAGGTAACACAAAGCTTTTTCGATCAGCTTTCTTTCGATGGTAAAAAAGGATTCAAAGTGACTTATTGGAACAATCCTGACCTCAGCGGAAGTCCCGTTACGACTGTTCAGATCACCAATCCGATAAAAATGACGACGGCCGGTCAACACGAGTTTGCATCGGGGGTGAAACTTGAAGGTTTTTCGGCTTTGTTCGAAGCTGAATTCACGCCTAAAGTGTCGGAAGAATTGGTGTTCAAAGGTGGAGCAACAGGCTATTTTGAATTAATGGTGGACGGAAAAACCATTCAGACTTATAACAACTGGCGTACATTGTCTTCGCGCATTCCTGTAAAGGTAGAAGCCGGTAAAAAATATAAAATTGAGATCAAATACGCTCAAAAGAACGACTGGCAGGCAAATGTCGAACTGGATTTCGGAAGAGAGATGGATGTGGATTATACCAAACTGCTTGAAAAACTCAAAGGAATCGAAACGGTGGTGTTTGTGGGTGGACTTTCAGGCAATCTGGAAGGCGAAGAAATGCCGGTAAATTACCCGGGCTTCAAAGGCGGTGACCGCACCAATATCGATCTTCCTGCTGTACAGCGTAATTGCCTGAAAGCATTGAAACAAGCTGGCAAGAAAGTGATTTTCGTTAACTGCTCCGGCTCTGCCATTGCTTTGACTCCCGAAACCGAAACCTGCGATGCCATTCTGCAGGCATGGTATGCGGGCGAATCGGGCGGACAGGCTGTAGCCGATGTACTGTTCGGCGATTACAATCCGGCTGGCAAACTTCCTATCACCTTCTATAAAAGTTCTGAACAGTTAAAAGATTTTGAAGATTATTCGATGAAAGGACGTACATACCGATATATGAATGATGCTTTGTTTCCTTTCGGCTATGGATTGAGCTACACCAAATTTGCCATTGGCAACGCTACTCTTAGCCAGACAACCATAAAAACCAACGAATCGGTAAAAATAACGATACCTGTTTCCAATACTGGTAAACGACAGGGAACAGAAATTGTACAGGTGTATGTACGCAAATTGAATGATGTGGATGGACCGCTGAAAACGCTCAAAGGCTTCCAACGTGTCGCTCTGAAAGCCGGAGAGAAAGCTAATGTGACCATTGATCTTCCTGCTTCATCATTCGAATTTTACGATTGGAGTCAGCGCAAAATGATGGTGACTCCCGGCGAATACGAAGTGTATTATGGCAATAGCTCTGACAGCAAAAATTTAAAAACAACAAAAATAACTGTAAGTAAATGAAATTTAGAATTTTAGTAATTCTTGCTTTTTTTAGTTCTTTCAATTTATTTGCTCAGAAAGTAACAGTTGTTTCTCCTGACAAAAAAATAAATATCGGCCTTTTCAATACAAAAAATGGAGAGAGTGGCGAGTGGTATCTAAAAGTAAGTTATATAAACAACGGGAAAATTACCGAAGCAATTCCTCAAATAATGCTTGGGCTTTCCCGTGCTGATCAGGATTTTTCGAAAGAGCTTAAATATTTGAAAAATAGCAAAGTAACATCGATAAATGAGAACTATACAGCATTACATGGCAAAAGAACTAATTGTAGCAACTCAGCCAATGAAACGGTAGTTGCGTTCGAAAATCCTGGCAAAGCAAAAATGAATCTGTTTATCAGAGCTTATAATGACGGGATAGCTTTCAGATACGAATTTCCGGAGAAATCCGGCTCTTTTGTAATGAACGATGAGCTGACTACTTATGCCATCCCCGATAGCACGAGACGTTGGTTGGAGAAATTTAATCCGGCGAATGAAGCGCTGTATACATCAATGAAAGATGGAAGTATTCAGCAGGATTGGGCTTATCCGGCATTGTTTAACACACAGGACAATGCCTGCTGGTACCTGATCCACGAAGCCGATCTGAACAGGAATTATTGCGGTACAAAATTATCGAACGCAGCCGATAAGAACAAGTACAAAACAACTTTTCCTGACCAATGGAACGGAAGAGGACTTGGTGAATCGAAACCAACCATCACACTCCCGTGGAAATCGACATGGCGTGTGGTGATGATCGGAAGTTTAGCCGATATTGTGGAGTCAACGCTTGTTGATGATGTTTCTTCTCCTTCCGTTGTTGCCAACACCGATTGGATAAAGCCAGGAATTGTATCGTGGAATTACTGGTCGAGCAATCATGGAACGAAGGATTACAAAACGGTTTGTGAGTTTGCCGATCTGGCTGCATCTATGGGCTGGCCTTACACTTTGCTCGATTGGGAATGGGACGCTATGGGCAATGGTGGAAATCTGGAAGATGCACTGAAATACATTCACTCTTTAGGAGTAAAACCATTGATGTGGTACAATTCAGGTGGCAATCACACCTGGGTTTCGTCTACTCCCAAAGATAGAATGCTGACGCATGAGAATAGAATGGAAGAGTTTGCCAAACTAAAAAAAATGGGTGTTGCAGGAGTGAAAATTGATTTTTTCGAGAGCGAAAAACAAGACATGATAGCGTATTACCTTGATATATTAGAGGATGCAGCCAAATTTGAAATGCTTGTTTATTTTCATGGTTGCCTTGTGCCCCGTGGATGGGCCCGCACTTATCCGCACCTCATGACCTACGAAGGAGTGCGTGGAGCTGAGTGGTACAACAATGGACCCGAATTTACAACTACTGCACCTGAGCACAATACCATTTTGCCTTTTACCCGAAATGTGGTGGGTGCAATGGATTATACTCCGGTAACGTTTACCAATTCGCAGTTTCCGCACACCACTTCTTATGGACATGAACTTGCACTTAGTATTGTTTTCGAGTCAGCCCTTCAGCACATGGCCGATCGCCCATCGGGTTATTACGAACTGCCCGATGCTCCTAAAAATTTCCTGAAAGAAGTTCCGAACACCTGGACTGATACAAAACTGCTCGAAGGAACTCCCGGAAAGGATATTGTAATGGCCCGCCAAAAAGGCAACGAATGGTATATCGGAGGAATCAGTGCTGATAATATGCGGGAAAAAACAAAGAAACTAACTTTCGGATTTTTGTCCGAAGGGGTGAAATATCAACTTACTTTGATAGCAGACGGCAAACACGACAAAGACTTCCATACCCAATATCTGGTGGTGGATAAAACATCAGCAATAGATGTAAAAATGCTTCGCCGCGGTGGTTTTGCAGCTGTTCTGAAACCAATTCAATAATTAATCGTTTATGAAAAAATCAATTTTTTTAATCGCTGCATGCATTGTAATTTGTTCTGCAATGGGTTTTGCACAACAACCATCGCCGGTAAAAGTAAGCGAAGGTTTAGTTCAGGGAATTTTTGAAAATGGGTTGACGGTGTACAAAGGAATTCCTTTTGCAGCTCCGCCTGTGGGTGAATTAAGGTGGCGCGCTCCACAAGCTCCGGCAAAATGGGAAGGAGTGAAGCAAACGGTAAAATTTGCTCCTGCACCTATGCAGGGCGGTAACCCTCCTTCAGGAAAAAGTGAAGACTGTTTGTACTTGAATATCTGGTCGCCGGCTAAGTCGCCCAACGAAAAATTGCCGGTATTGGTATGGATTTACGGTGGTGGTTTTAGTTTCGGGTCTACGTCAGAAGCCGGATACAATGGCGAAAAGCTTGCCAAAAAGGGAGTTATTCTTGTAAGTATAGCTTATCGCGTTGGACAGCTTGGTTTTTTGGCGCATCCTGAGTTGAGTGCCGAAAATCCCGATGGGGTATCGGGAAACTACGGTATTCTCGATCAGATTGCTGCCCTACGGTGGATTCAGAAAAACATAGCGGCTTTTGGTGGCGATCCCGGCAAGGTGACCATTTTCGGAGAATCGGCCGGTGGAATATCGGTAAGCATGTTATGTGCATCTCCATTGGCAAAAGGATTGTTTCGTGGCGCTGTTTCGCAGAGCGGAGGTTCATTTGGACCTACGCGTGCCACCACTTATCCCGGCGAAAATATGAAAACGCTGAAACAGGCCGAAGCGGATGGAGTGGCTTATGTGCAAAAAGCAGGAGCAACTTCAATAGCCGATTTACGGAAATTGCCGGCCGATAAAGTCCCTTCAGGATTTGGCATGGGTGGAGGTTGGCCAATTACCGATGGCGTGGTGATACCCGACGATCAGTATAAATTATATGAAGCCGGAAAATATAACGATGTGGCGGTGTTAATAGGCTACAACTCCGATGAAGGTGCAAGTTTTTCTCCGCCACGAACTCCTGCCGATTACGAAAAAGGGGTAAGAGCCCGCTATGGAAAATTCGCTGATGCGTTGCTAAAAGCATATCCTGCTGGCGAAAATTCGGTGCCGAAAACAGCCCGTGATTTGGCCCGTGATGCAGCTTTCGGATGGCAAACCTGGGCTTGGGCCAATCTGCAGTCACGAACCGGAAAATCGAAAGTCTATTTCTATTATTTCGATCAACATCCCGAGTATCCAAGTGATTCGCCTAAGTACGATTCAGGATCTCCACATGGTCAGGAAGTGGCTTATGTTTTTAATAACCTCGATGCTTCGAATCCTCAGACAACAAAAAGCGATTTGGAAATTTCGGATGCCATGGCTACTTATTGGACAAATTTCACAAAATACGGAACTCCCAATGGAAATGGCTTGCCCGAATGGCCTGCTTATTCCGAAAAAAATCCTGTTCTCATGTATTTTAAACAGACTCCGCAGACAGGTCCTGTTCCAAGTTTTGAATCGCTGAAGGTATTGGACACTTACTTCAAATGGCGTCGTACACCCGATGGACAAGCCTGGGCGAAGTAAATGTGTGTTTAAATTCTATCTGTTTTCATAACATTTTTACTTAAAAACAGAAATACAATTTATATAAAAGCAGGAACTTTATTTTCTGTTTTTAGTGATCAAAATGGGGGGTGGATCATCAGCCTGAAATTGAATATCCATCCCCGTTTTCTATGTAAATTGTCAACACTTTTAATACTATACAATGAAATCAAAAATTGCTCTTTTACTCGTTTTTGCAAGCATGGTTCTTTCCGTAACCAAAGCTTTTTCACAGGATAAGAATTTTCATATCTACCTATGTTTGGGACAATCGAACATGGAAGGTAATGCCCGTATTCAGGCTCAGGATACGGTAAATATCGATCCGCGTTTCAAGGTTTTATCGACAGTGGATTGCGATAAGACAGGACGCACTAAAGGCAACTGGTACACTGCTGTTCCGCCTTTGTGTCGTTGCAATACAGGTTTGACACCTGCCGATTATTTTGGACGAACATTGGTGGCTAACCTGCCCGAAAAAGTAAAAGTAGGTGTGATCAATGTGGCCATTGGTGGTTGCAAAATTGAACTTTTCGACAAAAGTAATTATCAATCTTATGTGGCTACAGCGCCATCGTGGATGATAGGGATGATAAACCAATACGACGGAAATCCATATGGTCGATTGGTGGAAATGGCTAAAATAGCACAGAAATCAGGCGTAATCAAAGGAATTTTGCTTCATCAGGGCGAATCGAACACCAACGATACACTGTGGACCAAAAAAGTGAAGTTAGTGTATGATAACCTGATGAAAGACCTGAAGTTAAATCCTAAAAAAGTACCACTTTTGGCCGGTGAATTAGTGAACACTGACCAAAATGGAGCATGTGCAAGCATGAATGCTATCATAGCCACTTTGCCTCAGGTTATCCCCAATGCTTATGTTATTCCTTCGACCGGATGCCTTGGAGCACCCGATCGTTTGCATTTTACTGCCGAAGGTTATCGCGAATTGGGCAAGCGCTACGCTGCGCAAATGCTTTCTATTTTGAAAGTAAAATAGCTTTTCTGTTGAATATCAGTTCTTATCTTCAATAATAACCTTTAATCGCGGAACAGATTGTTCCATATAAAAAATCATGAACAATGCCCTTCGAAAAATTTCGATTATAACAACACTGATAGCTGTAATTGGTTTTGCAAACGCAACAACCCGGGATGCATCCCTTCGGGTAAATAAAGAAATAACTTATCAGAAAGTAAGTGGTTACGGAGGTTTTGTAAATAGTCCTCAATTTAGTTACGGTCATATGTCCGAAAATGAAATACGTGAGGTATGGGGCAAGGGAAGCGATTTGGGACTGAACATCATGCGCATTTATATTCCGATTGGTGAATCAAACTGGGGGCAGTGTGTATCAACAGCAAAACTGGCAAAGTCCTTGGGATTGACTCTTTTTGCCAGCCCGTGGTCGATGCCGGCCGAATGGAAAACATACAATTCGATAAATGCAGTATATACCGATGCGAATGGGGTACAGCAAACAACGTCGCTCAGGGAGGAGTATTATGCCGATTATGCTAATTATCTGAATAACTTTGTGATTTATCTTCGCAACAATGGAGTGGAGTTGGATGCCATCTCCATACAAAACGAGCCGGATGAAAAAGCAAGTTACGCCGGATGTATCTGGTCGCCTGCTCAGATTGCCAACTTCCTGAAAAACTATCGAAATAGAATAAATTGCAAAGTCATAGCTCCCGAAAGTGTTGGCATGTCTGATAATTATGCTAATGCTTTATTGGCCGATGATGTCCACCCGTTTTTTGACATCTATGGTGGACACCAGTATGGAGCTGTCCAAAGCGGATTCAAACAACTGCAAAGCAAGGGCAAAGAAGCATGGATGACTGAGTTTTTAATCAATTGGAATTCGAACTCATCTGTGGCTGCACGCGATTTTGTATGGAGTACTGATGCTTTTACGTTTTTCAATGCGGTGAACAATGCAATGTTGGCCAACACAAATGCATGGATACATTATGCTTCAAAACGGTATTATGCCATGTTAGGCGATGGTCAGTATGGCACAACTTCGGGCGAAATTACAAAACGGGGTTATATCCTTTCGCAATTTGCCAAATACACCACCGGCGCCACACGTGTAGAATGCAACTGGAACGATGCGTCAAATAAGTTACTGGGATCCTCATATATCTCTGCGAAGGGTGATAGCGTGATGGTAGTGATTGCAAATACATCGACTGATAATTATAATCTTACAATGGATTTGCCTTTTTATACATTAGGAGGAAAAAAGGTGAGCACTACCGAAACGATTAATTTCTCAGAAGAATCTATCGTGCTGGCAGAGGAAGCTTGCAGACCAAAGGTTTTAATCGGGGCTTCGAGTATCAATACAATTGTATTCAAAAAAAGCAGTGTACGTGAGGTCTCTCAAATGCAGGGAAGTCGTTCCAATAAAATTGAAAATCTGAACGTTACAAATTCTGCTTTTGGGACAGACTATCAAATGTCCGGTAAAGCTGTTACACTCGATGTGAACCGTCCTCTTATAAGTTCTAACAAAACCACAGCCAGTGGATATTTGCAAATCGATAAACAATACAACCAGCTTGTTTTGCGCGTCAACAAACTTAGCTCTGCCAATCTATATACATCTGCCAACACCACATTATATTATGTAAATGATGCCGGAAATATAAGCTCGAAAAACTATGGTAGCTTCGTCCTTCCGCAAAGTGGAAATTTCGACTGGATTTTCGATTTGTCGAAAACGGCTCTGCCTGATGGTTGTAAAGGAATTGTAAGTATCACCAATGGTAACTATTCGTCGATTTTGTATCTTACGCTGGGCGATGTGTACTTCCGACTTGTGAACGAAGGTTTGTATAAGTTCACGGGTGTTTACAGCAAGGGAGATAGTTATTTGCTTGATTGTATTGAAAACCCATTCACAAATTTACTCGATTTCTCGGCGACTACATCGGTGGATGCTTCTCAGGATTGGAGACCCCTGGCTGCCAATAAAAATTGCATTTATGTTGTAAACCCCGCAGTTGCCAACACAAATGCGAATGTTGTGTCGGGTACAACATGCAGCCAGCTACAGTTGGTCGATAACACTGGTGATTTTTATTCTCCAACTGCTTTCACTGCCACCAATGCCGTTTATACAAAGACCGTTAACGGATACGATATGCTGGTGTTGCCTTTCGAAGCTACTATTCCATCGGGAGTGGAAGTATATACGCTTCAGTATGCGGGCAATTCGGTGAATTGCTCTCCAATTCAGGGAAATGTAATTCCTGCAAATACGGCTGTACTTGTAAAGGGAACCGGAACATTTGTGTTTGCAGGTTCGGGCAATGTTTCAACACTTCACGGACAAAATGTAAACGATTTTAGCCTTGTTTATTTGGCTCAGAAAGCACCTGTGGGTAGCTATGTGCTTCAAACGCTGAATGGAACTACAACTTTTAATATAGTGACTTCTGGTAATGAGCCTGTTGTGCCATCGTTCAGCGCATTTCTTTCGGTGGCAACGAATCAAAATTCAACATTGACGCTGAACTTGAATGGCCTGTCGGGTCTGTCACCCATTTTTTCAGATGTCGAAGGAAATGATAACAGAGTATTCGATATGTTAGGACGGCAAGTGTATGTTTTAAAGAAAAATACGCCATATATTAAATCAGGAAAAGTATTTAAATCGACGGTGGATGTGGATTTGAGAAACATTCAGCCCTGATTTGAAAAATATAGTTGTTTTTGTTTCGAATTGCTGCTATTCGGATGCTGTTCGCTTTTTTTACAGATGTTAAGTTCAATATTATCAAACTTATATAATCACATTTTTTAAAATTTCATTTATCCATGAAAAAAATCTTAGTCTTATCGCTGATTTTATCACTTTTTCTATCTGTCGATGGTCAGAATTTTAAAAGTGCGCCCGAAGGTTTTGATGTTCCGAGAGCCGGAATACAACGAGGCAAAATTGACACAATTGTATATAATTCAACTACTGTGGGTAGTATGCGTAGAGCATTGGTTTATACGCCTCCGGGATATTCGAAATCGAAAAAATATCCCGTGTTGTATTTGCTCCATGGCATTGGTGGCGACGAAAAGGAATGGTTCAATCAGGGAAATCCTCACGTGATTCTTGATAATCTTTACGCTGCAAAAAAACTGGCACCTATGATTGTTGTACTTCCCAACGGACGTGCCATGAAAGATGACCGTGCCATTGGCAATATTATGGAAGGTCCTAAAGTGCAGGCTTTTGCTACTTTTGAGAAAGACCTGCTCA
>JAYFRI010000015.1:0-2690 GCA_034926015.1 Paludibacter sp.
AACACAGAAACAAAATTTCTGTTTATGTGTTTTTTGTTTAAAAAATTCAGAGAGAACAGTTGGCAATCAGTACTCTGATCACCAACTGTATTTTAAAACCCTCTGTGTTAACAAACTTCTAATTTATCAATAAAAAAACAACCCTATGAGTTTTATCTGTATGCTTCATTCTGATCACACAGTTTGTTTTTTAACAATTCTTCAGTTGGAATAGGCATATCCATCTTTTTAATGTTAAAGTCAAAGTTACGATAAGTTTGATATGCATCCTTAACCAATAGATTTGAGTTAGGATAACCTACACCTTTTGGATAATTATGATTGATGTGATCTTCGATGTATCCTGAACGGAAAAGGTCAGGAGCAAGTGACCATTCTGCATTGAATTCCTTGCGACGTTCTTCGCCCAAAGCAACCAACCATACTGGAGAAGAAAAACTCTTTGCAGATTTTACCTGAGCATAGTATGTTTTAGCACTAGGAACAGTTACTGTAGTTTCGTTGAAAGGAATTGGGTATCCGGTAAGTGCAGGCGCTTTGTAGAATGTTGCTAATTGTTGATAGTATGGAAGATATGTTGCAGTTAAAGCTGCCTTTTTACCTACTTCCAAATTACCGAATGCACGGTTACGAACCTGATCAATACAAGCCCAAGCAGTTGCATCATTTTCACCATTCAAATTAAATAAACACTCAGCATAGTCGAACAATACATTCGAATAGCGTTTGTAATAAATCTGTTGAGGACCCCACATTGCAGCCCAGTCGGCACGACAACTACGCGAGTATTTTAAGCTCCAGATAGAGGGAGCTGCTTCGCCATCTTTATAAAAGTGGAAATGCGAAGTTAAGCCATCACCATCTACTATACTTTGTTGCAAATATGGGTTATAACCATAGTTTGTAGCCGATTTCCAGTCTGGATTAATACCAGGGATAGCACCTGTAATACCTGATGCATCACGACGTTTATCACCTTTTTCGTAAGAGCTCCACCATTCCCAGGAAAGGTACAATGAACCCCAACCACCAACGGCAGGACATGTTGTAAAGTAAGTAACCCAAGCGTGAGCATCTGTTAAATTTGCCCATCCATTCCATTGAGAACCCTGATCAAGCACTTCTTCCCAAATACATTCTTTGGTCCAAACAGCTCCCGGATCCCACAAAGTGGTAAATGAAGGATTGAGTTCGTATTTTCCACTTTCAATTACTTGTTTCAAAGCAGCTTCAGCCAAAACATAATTCGCTCTCGCCTGATCAGGCACACGGAATGCTTTCCACATATAGGCTTCTCCTAAATACGATAAAGCAAAACCTTTAGTACAACGCCCATACTGTCCATCCAATGGATCCCACTGAAGTTTTTCGGCAGCAATTTTCAAGTCGGCAATAATGAAATCCCACATTTCTGCATAGGTTTTAGCACGGGCTTTATTCGGTGTATTAATGTAAGTTTCACCAGTTTCAAGCATCGGCACACGACCGAATGTTTTTGCCAACCACATATAAAAGAAAGCACGGATTGATCTTCCCTGACCATCAAGTGATGCTTTGAGGGCAGGAGTGATATTTTGAGAAGCTTCAAGACCTGCAAGAAAGTCGTTACAGCGAGCAATAGCTGCATAACATTGTTTCCAACCGCTCAAAAGTTCAGGGCTACCGGCAGTCCAGTTCTGAGTATTCCAATCTTTATCCCAACCTGTTGCCTGAGTATCCATAGTTGGATGACCACCTACAAATAAATTAGGTTTAAAGCCCCAATCGCCATTATAGTCAATATTTCCATCTCCATCAACGTCTCCACTGGGGAGCATCAAATCGTAACATCCAACAAGGCCTGCTTTTGCATCTTCGTCAGATTTAAACATTTGATCAGCAGGTAAAATTGAATAATGATCTACTGTTAAGAACTCATCATTGTTGCAAGAGCTTATTCCAATAAAGGTCAACACACTGACAACTGCATATAATATTTTAATTTTGTTTTTCATAATGTTATTATGTATTTATGTGGAACAATTATAATTGGATATTTAAACCTACGGAATAAACTCGTGGGTTAGGGTAACGACCTGTATCCAAACCTGTATATAGAACACTTCCCTGTCCGCTTTCAGGATCACCATATTTGTTGTATGAAGAGATACAGATAAGGTTTTGAACTGAAACATTAATACGTGCACTTTCGATATGAAGCGGTTTTAATAAAGTCTTATTAAAATTATACGCTATTTGAACGTTGTTGATCTTCAAGAAATCACCATCTTTCACCCAAGCTGAAGATCCACGCATATTGTAATTTGGATCAATTATGGTTAATCTTGAAAGTGTATTACTTTTATTTTCTGGTGTCCATGCTTCTGCAGCTGATGATTTCAAAATATTAGGAATGGTCTGGTTGTCGCCCGGATAGATATTCGACAATGTCATTGCTGAATATGAATATATTTTTTGACCAATTACACCATATGCATAAACCGAAAAATCCCAATTTTTATACGAAGCATTTAATGTCAGGCCATAGTTCACTTTAGGGAAACCATTGCCTAAAATAGTCATATCTTTTTCGTCAATAAACTTATCTCCATTAAGATCTTTGTATTTAAAATCACCGGGTGCGGCACTTTTTTGATATCCATCAGCGTGACCAGCAGCTTTAGCTAAATCATTAAGCGCTTTTACTTCTG
>JAYFRI010000369.1:0-17250 GCA_034926015.1 Paludibacter sp.
GACTCCTGCCAGCCTAAATAGCACATTTCCACAGGGATCATATCTGGAATTTCCTCCTGTTTTACAGTTAGTTCGGTACCACATATTACTTTTTTAAGCGTAATAGTGGTAATCATTTGTCCTGGCATTGAAGGGTCGTCAAACTGATCGGAATACTTCAAAAGTTCGTTGGTTACAATTTCCAGATATTCACCGCCAAAAGAATGGCTGCTACCTGTCGAAAAATTAGTAAATGTCATTTTGTATTTTCCCCCTGCTTTTACATCCATCTCGTGAACTTTACATATAAAACCATAAGGAGGAAGCCATGCAGCCATTGCATCGGCATCGGTAAATGCCCGAAATAATTTCTCCGGACTTGCAGTTAAAACTCGGTGTAGTGTTACAGTATTTGTTGCCATTTTTCTTCATTTTAAATTTTACAACTAACATAACAACATTTTTTTTCGAGATTTGGTTCGAATCCGGCTACCCCGTCACAAAAAGAACATATTTGTAAATCCTTTTTCTTTTGTTTAAAACAGACAATCATTTTATAGTGAATCTGCCACAACAGCAGAAGCGAAAGAAATAAATATCTATAAAAAGCATAATTATTTTCTATCATTTATAAAATCATTCTTCCAAGCTATTTCATATCTTTGCAAAAAAAAACGAAGAAATGAACTGGATTATTTTGATTGTTGCAGGAGTATTTGAAGCGGCCTTTGCACTTTGCCTGGGGAAGGCAAAAGAAACAAGTGGTAGTGAAATGTATTTGTGGTACACCGGATTTGTTATTACACTTATCATCAGCATGTTACTACTAACGAAAGCAATTCAGACTTTACCTATAGGAACTGCATATGCTGTATGGACAGGCATTGGAAGCTCTGTAACGGTTCTTTTGGGGATTTTTATATTTAAAGAACCTGCCACCTTTCTCCGGCTTTTTTTTCTGTCCACACTTATTGGTTCTATAATCGGACTAAAAGCTGTAAGCTAATACAATTACAAGTCGTTCTATACCCAACCACACAAAGGAAAAGTAATTATGAAACGAGTTATTCTTATTTTCACTGTTTTACTTTCGATGGGTACAATATACGCCCAACAACAATCAAATGCAAATATGAAAACAGCCTTATTACTTATCGACATTCAAGATGACTATTTTGAAAACGGAACAATGGCACTTGTCGGCTCCGACAAAGCAAGTAAAAATGCTAAATTGATTCTTGAACGGTACAGAGCTAACCATCAGACAATAATTCACATACAACACATTGCAACAAGTCCGAATGCAACTTTTTTTCGACCAAATACGACTGGTGCTGAAATCAATAACAATGTAAAGCCTCTAAATAACGAAAAAGTGATTGTCAAACACTATCCCAACAGTTTCAGAGACACCGAACTGGCTGATTATTTGAAGAGTAAAAACATTAGCAATTTGGTGATTTGTGGTATGATGACGCACATGTGTGTGGATGCTACCACAAGAGCAGCTAAAGATATGGGATACTATATTGTGCTGATTGGCGATGCATGTGCCACCAAAGACCAGGAAATCAATGGACAAAAAGTAAAGGCGGAAGAAGTTCAAAAAAGCTTTTTAGCTGCGCTGAATTATTATTACTCTACAGTGCTCACTACTCAGCAATATCTTGAGATACAAACAAAACAGGATGCCATCCAATCAATTGCATCCTGTTTATAATAACTTTCTGATTGTTTTTACCGACTTATCGTAATCTGAAGTTAACAGGCAATGTATGTTTAACCCGCACCGACTTACCCTCCAATTTTCCGGGTATCCAATTAGGCATCGCATTCACCACTCTTAAAGCTTCAATATCGAGATAATAGTTGGCATTCTTTACGATTTTAGCATCCGTCACTTTGCCATCCTTACCAACCACAAACTGTACCAACACCCGGCCTTCAATGCCAAGTTTTTGCGCTTCTACCGGATAACGCACATTATTAGCTAAAAAAGAGAAGAGTTTTTTATCTCCTCCTTTAAATGCAGGCATTTCAGCAAAAGGAAAGTAATCCACTTTAACTCCTGTGGAATCGTAGCAGGCACCCGTTATCAGTGTATCGTTGCTGTAGACGTCGTCGCGTTTCAGGTTTCCATTGAGCCAATACGATTTTACGGTTCCATCAAATTTATTGAGCCTGAAATTCTGTTCATGTTTCAGCTGCCCGTTGCTGTACCACTCGCGCATAAGGCCATGAGCTAAAGTATCTATCTTATCAGTTTTCTCGTTTTTCATTTTCAGGTATTCAATCTCGAACATAGGTTTCGAATCGTCGTGAAATGCCTTGTAAATAAGCCCGTTCGCATAAGCTGGATGAGCTTCGAAACGATAATCGATATTCGGAAGCCGATGATGTATTCCGCCGGTAATCCATGTATTGGCAGATTGTTGAGCACTGGCAAAAAAACAAACAGAAACAAGCAGAACTAAGAAATTTAGTTTTTTCATTGTAATATAGTTGAAAGTTATTTAGAATTGATAAGATCTTCTATTTCATTTAAATGCAATTTAAAATGGCTTAGATAATCAAGTATCATTGCTTTGAGCGATACCTGTTGCTGAAGCGCCGAAATCCATTCATTGTTCTGTTTTTCGGGATTCACATTGTCGATCACATGCGCGATATGAAGATTCGAATACTTCCATAACTGCACAAGATTTTCCCAGTTTTCATCCTGGTAATTCTGAATGGCAATCCATCTGTCGTTGTTCCCCAGATTGGCATAATCAGGATAAATCAGCGGAGACATATTGTATTGCAAATGAATGATCCGGTGGGTATTATTCGAAGCTGAATCGACCATATGTCCCACTATTTGCTTTATTGTCCTGTTCTGAATATTCCTGCGGTTGCCTATTACTTCTTCGGGCAGACTGAGTAGCCTGAGTTCCCATTCATTTACAAGACGTAGCAATTCCTTATTATTTAACTCAAATTCAACCATAAGTCTATAAATTATTATATTGATTTATTGTAATTTAAAACATGGAAACTGTTGACTGTCGACTCCAAAAACAGATTTTACTGGAAAAGTGGAAAAACGACAGATCATACGAAATGACTTTATGTAAATGCAAAAATATCGCTACAAATCATCACATTGCAAAAATAAAAAAGAGTTTTAAATTCAAAAGAAATTTTCACTAAAATTTAAAAATGTTTTTAGATAATTTCATTTCTATTAATTTTCAGATATTTTAATGAAACGAGAATTGGCATTCGTATTTCTAATTTAAAACACATGAAATCCAAGACTTGCAAACAAACAAAAAAAACTCTGCAAATAAGACATTTGCAGAGTTTTTTTCGTTTCGAAATTATTTTATTTCAGAAAGTCCAGCCGTATTGGGCTAAAAGTATCTATCAGCACACCTTCCTCGATACATTTAACACCATGCAGCACATTCGGTTCCATATAAAGTCCATCACCGGCTTTTACAAGACGTGTCTCCTCTCCTATCTGAAATTCGAAAGCGCCACTCACCACATAAGTACATTGGCAATGCTCATGCTGATGTGCGTAACCAATCCCTCCTGCTTTGAACTCAATCTTTACAAGCATCATTTTTTCGTCGTACCCCAGCACCTGACGACGCATTTTTTCATTTATCTGAACCCATTCAGTCTGATTTTCGAAAATAAAGTTTCCGCTATTCATAATATTTTAAGTTTAAAAACAGACAGAAGATTAAATTAGCTCTTTCCCTTCGTAATAATTTATAAAGGCTTTGTTCACAAGCCTATTGCCACCAGGTGTAGGATAATTACCTGTAAAATACCAATCTCCTCTATGTTCCGGACAGGCAGTATGTAACCCATCAATAGTTTGATACACAAGTTCCACCGGACAATCCACTTCGGCAGGTGTAAGCATTTTAGCAATTTGTGCTGATATTTCCTCCTGAGTGAAGGGTTTGTAAATTTCAGTCACATAGTTAATAACTTCCTCTTTCGGAAGGTTTTCCTGAGCCTTAGATTTTTGATATACTTCGTCAATCACAATTTGACGACCGGTCTCTTTTAACAATTGTATGGCCGCTCTGAAAGCACAAAACTCGCTCATGCTTGCCATGTCGATACCATAATAATCGGGAAAACGCACCTGTGGCGAGGATGAAACGATCACTATTTTTTTGGGTTCAAGACGATTCAGAATAGTAAGAATACTCTGTTTCAATGTAGTACCTCTCACAATAGAATCGTCGATAACGACCAGATTATCCTGTTTCCCTCGACGAATAGAACCGTAAGTGACATCGTAAACGTGCGTGGCCAGATCATCTCTCTCCAGATTGGTCGAAATAAATGTACGTAATTTTATATCCTTAATCAGCACTTTCTCTACTCTTATCGACTGTTGAGTTGCTTCTTTTATTCCGTCCATCATTCCATAAAAAGCCACTTCGGCAGTATTAGGAATAAACGAAAATACTGTATTTTCAACATCATTCTCTATAGATTTTAAAATGGACTGACTTAATGATTCACCAAGTTTCTTCCGCTCGTTGTAAATATCGATATCGCTGCCGCGCGAAAAATAAATCCGTTCGAATGAGCATTTGGCAAGTTCATCGGCAGCCGGGCGTATCGTCTCAAATTTTATCGAACCGTTTTTCTTTATAATCATCGATCGTCCGGGAAGCAACTCATGTACATCTTCCTCCTTTACATTCATGGCTGTCTGAATAACAGGGCGTTCGGAAGCAACAACCACGATTTCATCATTAGCATAATAAAAAGCAGGTCGAATACCTTTAGGGTCACGGAAAACAAAAGAATCGCCATGACCCAACATACCACATATTGCATAACCGCCATCCCACATTTTTTCCGATTTACGTATAAAAGAAGCAATATCCAGCTGTTCTTCAATTTTTGTAGTAATAATCAGATCGTTGGTATAACGTTGCTTTAGCTTATCATATTCTTTTTGAACTTCTTTGTCGAGCTTAAAGCCTAAAGATTCGAGCATCAGAAAAGTATCGCCTTTGTCGCGCGGGTGCTGACCTTTCAGCGTCAAATGATCGAACAATTCATCAACATTTGTCAAATTAAAATTACCTGCCAATAACATGGTACGATTTTTCCAGTTATGACGGCGCAAAAACGGATGAACATATTGCAAACCACTTTTTCCGGTAGTGCTGTAACGCAAATGCCCCATATAAAGCTCGCCGGCAAAAGGTAATTCAAGTTTGGCTTTATCGGGGTCGGAATACACCTCAACGGTTGCATTCGACAGGGTTTTATTAATGCCGGCAAATATTTCCTGGATAGCATTTTTTCCTTCTACCCTATCACGCCATATATATTCTTCGCCCGGAGGAACATCCAGCTTCACGGTTGCCAGTCCGGCGCCTTCCTGACCACGGTTATGTTGCTTTTCCATAAGCAAATACATTTTCTGCAAACCGTATTGCCAGGTTCCGTATTTTTTCTGATAATAATCCAACGGCTTCAGGAGCCTTATCATTGCTATTCCGCACATAATGAATTGATAGTTAACAACTAATTATTAGTTTTTATTGTTTTTTTTATTATGAAATAAAAAACCCCGACACGGATGCAGGGGTTTAAAAATGTGTATTATTCTACTGTCACCGACTTTGCCAGATTGCGCGGCTGATCCACATCGCAACCTTTCACAACAGCTATATGGTACGCCATAAGCTGCAAAGGAATAGCTGCCAGCAAAGGCACCAGGCATTCCTCAGTATCGGGTATGCTTATGCTATAGTCCGAAAGGTTCTTCACCACAGTATCTCCCTCGGTAATTACCGAAATAATTTTTCCTTTACGAGCTTTAATTTCCTGTATATTACTCACTACTTTATCGTACATTCCGGCACTGGTAGCAATCACCACCACAGGCATTTCCTGACTTATCAGAGCAATAGGGCCATGTTTCATCTCGGCAGCAGGGTATCCTTCGGCATGGATATACGAAATTTCTTTCAGTTTTAATGCACCTTCCAAAGCCACAGGGAAGTTATAACCGCGTCCCATATAAATAAAATTCTGAGCATATGTAAATGTCTTTGCAAATTGAGCAATGGCATCGTTCTGATTCAGAATATATTTTATTTTTTCAGGGATACGCCCTAATTCCTGTACGGTTCTGAGGTATTGTTCTTCGGACAGAGTTCCTTTTTCACGTCCAATAATCAATGCAAGCATTGTAAGCACAGTCACCTGGGCTGTGAATGCTTTTGTAGATGCTACACCAATTTCAGGACCAGCATGCGTATAACAACCTGAATGTGTATTACGCGGAATAGATGCACCCACCACATTACAAATACCAAAAATAAATGCACCATTCGATTTTGCCAATTCAACGGCAGCCAGTGTATCGGCAGTTTCGCCCGATTGCGAAATAGGAATCACAATATCATCCTTGTTGATCACAGGCTTGCGATAACGGAATTCGGAAGAATATTCCACTTCTACAGGAATACGGGCAAATTCTTCAATAGCATACATACCAATCAAACCCGCATGCCATGATGTGCCGCAAGCAGTAATAATAATACGTTTTGCATTAAGGAACTTCTCTTTATTGTCGATAAAACCCGAAAGGGTGATGTTATTCTCGTCAACATTCACACGCCCGCGCATACTATCGCTCAGGGTTTGAGGTTGTTCGAAAATTTCTTTTATCATAAAATGCGGATAACCGCCTTTCTCAAGTTGGCTCAGGGTCATTTCGAGTTTTTTTATCTCCGGCGTTTTCTCAACATTCGAAATTGTCTTGATTTTAATTTCCTTATCGCGTTCAAGTGTCACTATTTCTTCGTCGCCCACATACACTACCTGATTTGTGTATTCAACAATAGGCGTAGCATCCGAAGCAATAAAAAATTCGCCTTCGCCAATACCAACTACCAAAGGACTGCCCTTTCGTGCTGCAACAATGATGTCGGTTTTTCCTTTTTCAATGACAGCAATAGCATAAGCGCCGACTACCTGATTAAGTGCGAGTTGAACAGCTGTAGTTAAATCCACATTGTTCGATTTTTTCACATATTCGATGAGCTGAATCAACACTTCGGTGTCGGTTTCGCTATTGAAAGTGAAACCGTGCTTTTTTAACCCTTCTTTCAATACCGCATAGTTTTCGATAATGCCATTGTGGATCAGCGCCAGTTCTTCCGATTGCGAATAATGAGGATGTGCGTTTACCTGATTCGGCTCGCCATGCGTGGCCCAGCGGGTGTGAGCAATACCAATGGTTCCCTGTATGTCCTGTTGTTCGGCAAATCTTACCAAATCAACGACTTTTCCTTTTGCTTTGTACACGTTCAGATTTCCATCGTTCATCAAAGCAATACCAGCACTATCGTACCCACGGTACTCAAGTCGTTGGAGTCCTTTTATTAAAATAGGATAAGCCTGTTGCTTACCAATATATCCTACGATTCCACACATATAATAAATTTTTTATTAAGATTAAATAAGCATTACTATTACAGCACTTTACAACTTTCCTCTGAGCCGCTCCATTGCCAACAATGTACCTTCGCGACTGCTGAAACCGGTAAAGCGCATAAATCCTTCGCCGGATTGGCCAAAAACTACTCCAGGTGTTCCCACAATCTGAAATTCGTATAAAAGTTGCTGAAAGAATTTCCACGAGGGCTGATTGTCGGGTGTTTTGAACCAAACATAAGGCGAACTGATACCGCCATACACTTCGAGCCCGGCATTCAAAAGTTCATTTCGAATGATGCCGGCATTGGAAAGATAATAATTAACAAGATCCTTTACTTCATTTTTGCCTTTACGTGAATAAATGGCTTCGGCTCCACGCTGAACAATATACGAAACCCCATTGGTGTAGTTGGCATTGCGTCGGCTCCACAGCTTTATAAACGGAACTTTTTCTCCCATTTGCGAGTACACCATGAGCTCCTGAGGAAATACTGAAAATCCGCAACGAAGCCCCGTGAAACCAGCGGTTTTAGAATAACTACGTATTTCGATGGCTACTTTTCTGGCACCTTTTATTTCGTAAATACTGCGGGGCACATCCGGTTCGACCACATAAGATTGATAGGCAGCATCGTAAATAATGATACTTTCGTGCTCAATGGCATAATCCACCCATTGCTTCAACATGGCTTTATTCATTGTTGTGCCGGTTGGGTTATTCGGATTGCAAAGATAGATCACATCTACTTTTTCGGTAGGTAATTCGGGAATGAAGCCTGTTTCTTCGGTACATTTGAGATAGACCACATTGCTCCATTTTTGCTCTTCGTTCAGAAATCCTGCTCTACCGCTCATAATTGTTGCATTTTCGTAGACAGGATAAACCGGATCGGCAATAGCAATTATATTATCTCGCCCCAGCACATGTCCGATATTTCCGATGTCAGCCTTAGCGCCATCGTTAATAAAAACACTTTCTTTATCGAGGTTAACACCCAGCGTGCGGTATTCTTTCAGAATTTTTTCAATCAAAAAATCGTAGCCCTGAGGTGGACTATATCCTCTGAAAGTTTCGGCCTGCCCCATTTCGTCAATAGCTACATGCATTGCCTGAACTACTTCGTTAGGCAGCGGACGGGTAACATCGCCAACACCGAGTCGGATAATTTTAATGCCGGGATGTAGAACTTTGTAGGCGTTAACGCGTTTCTCTATTTCGTCAAAACAATAGATTTCAGGAGTTTTCAGGTAATTCTCATTCGCTAATGCCATTCGGGAGAAAAGTTTTGAGATTGAAAATTTAAATTGATACTATCTGCTTGCAAAATTGCACTTTTTTTTTGATTAATGAAATACCTTCATTCAAAAAAAACGTTGTCCCTTTGTTTGGTTTTTAAAACAAATTGCTTATTGTTTTCTTTTATTTACAGCTTTATGTAAGATTTGCATGCACTTTTCTATAACATTTAAAACTTAATTATAGTTCGCCCTTTCAGCTTTCCCTGCAAAATCTGCTCTATGGCAGGTTGTATTTCATCAAGAGAAATTTCATTGTAAAGCGATAATAAATTCAGTGGTTTGAACTCGTTGCCCATTTTGTTCCATAATATTTTACGCAGATGCATTGGATAGTTTTGGGCCGAGATACCAATTAAACTTATACCTCTGAGAATAAACGGAAAAACAGTCATATTGAGCTGAGTAGACGAAACGCTACCACAGGTTGTAACTGCGCCGAGTGGTTGTACCGACTTTAGCATTTTTTCTAAAATGGGTCCGCCCACAGCATCGACTCCACCGGCAAACTGCGCCGAAAGCATAGGGCGTTTATCCAGCTCCTGAAATTCCGAACGGGAAATGATTTCGCTTGCACCCAATTGATACAGAAATTCGTATTCCTTTTCCTTGCCCGAAATGGCCACTACGGTATATCCAAGCTTCGAAAGTAGCGAAACAGCTACCGACCCCACTCCTCCTGTTGCTCCCGACACTATTATTTTTCCATCAGCGGGTTTTACAAGTTCGGTAAGGCGGGTAAGCGAAATTCCGGCTGTAAAACCTGCTGTACCTATTATCATTGCTTCCTTCAAAGTCAATCCTTCGGGCAAAGCCACCACCCATGCCGCGGGCACACGTATGTACTGACCAAAGCCCCCGGGCGTATTCATACCCAGGTCGTTTCCTGAAACAATTACCTTATCACCTTCCGAAAACAACCGGGAAGCAGAACTAACCACAACGCCGGCTGCATCAATGCCCGGAGTGTGTGGATACTTTTTGGTGATTCCCTTGTTGCCTGTAGCCGAAAGAGCATCTTTGTAATTCAACGAAGAATATTCAACACGCACAAGCACTTCACCTTCGGGCAACGAATCTGTATCAAGCGTTTGAATACTCTGTACAAATTCAGCATCAATTTCTTCAACAACAAAAGCACTATATTTCATCTTTCTTTAAATTTTTTGTTCTCATTAAAAAAAATAAAAAAACGTCGGAGTTATGTCCCCCAACGTTGTTTTATATTGAATAGCATAACTTCATATTTATTCAGCTTCGACTTTTATAGTATCGCGCATCGAACAGGTTCCGTTGAAAACAGCATTAGGCTCCACAACGAGTACCTTTGTTTTTACATCGCCCTTTATATTGGCTGTACTTCGTAAAGTCAGCGCATCGTTCACCACTATATCGCCCAACACTGTGCCTACAATTTCAGCATTTGAGCAGGAAATCGAGCCTTTAAGTATTCCGTTGGGTCCTATAATTACTTTACCACTGCAAATAATTTCACCTTCTACCTCACCATCAATTCTGAAATCGCTGTCGGCAACTATTTTGCCTACAATTTTACTCCCGTTGGTAAGTGCATTGTACATTACACCTGAATTAGTTACTATTTCTTTGGCCATAATAAAAATCGAATTCGTATTAGTTTCCAAAATTACTGCATTATTTTAATAAAAACAAATGCATACTTAAAATAATTCACAATAACTCAGAGAAGAACCAGGACAGAAGCCTTAGGGTACGAAATAAAACCACTTATTCTCCGTTTAATTTGCAAAAAAATGTTACTTTTGTTTTTAATTGTTTGCCAAACTTTTCTTCTATGCAAATCCAGCATTTACAGCACAAGCACATCGATTTCAAAAAATGGGATGATACAATTTTATCTTCGGCCAATCATTTGGGCTATGCATATTCATGGTATCTCAATATTGTTTCACCGGGTTGGGAAGCCTTGGTGACGGACGATTATGAATTTGTAATGCCACTGCCCGTAAAAAGAAAATATAAGATTCCTTACCTTGTTCAGCCCGTACTGACGCAGCAACTGGGAATTTTTTCTAAAGAAGAAATTAACGATGAAGTTATTCAGCTATTTATAAAGAACATACCATATTACAGTTACGAGCTGAACATGAATGAACGTAACTTTAACACTGAGGTTACAAAATTGCCCAACTACGTACTGAAACTGGACAACCCTTACGAAAACATACAGCAGAAATACAGCAAAAACACCGTTCGGAACATAGAAAAAGCCCTGAAAAACAATCTCAGGGTTGTAGACGAAATAGGAATTGAGGAGTTTATACACTTATTTTTACAAGTTAACCCACAGGCAGCAGCGCTTGTAAAATCGACCTACAAACCCATCCTGACCACCGGAGCAAAAAACAAAATGATTACAATAAGTGGTGCTTACAACATAAAAAATGAATTAATCGCGGGTATATGTCATTTTTTTGCAGGGAAACGAATTGTATGTCTCTTACCGGTTTCGAACGCCGAAGCCAAAAAAACTTCAGCCATGTTTTTGTTGATCGACAGTTTGATAAGAACTTTCGCTACGACAGATAAAATCATCGACTTCGAAGGGTCTAAAATCGAAGGAATTGCACGTTTTTACAAAGGCTTTGGAGCAATAGACCAGCCCTATTATCTATTAAAAAAATTCCGTCCCGACTTTTTGGTGGGGAAAATATAACATTTCTGTATTTATGACTAAAGTACTCTTCATATCAGCCTGGTATCCACACCGCAACGATGTAATGTCGGGGCTATTTGTACGTAAACACGCAGAGGCTGTGGCCATATACGCCAATGTGGCAGCACTTTATGTGGTGGTAGATAAAAACATTAACAGAGCAGAAATTACAACAAACACCGACAAGAATATTACTGAAATCATTGTATATTTCCCTGCCTCACATCGAAAGTACTTCAGACGAACAGCAGTATTCATGAATTTTGCAAAAGCCTACCTGAAAGGATTTCAGTTGTTGCATAGAGTGTGGGGAAAACCCGATATTTTACAAGCAAATGTATTTACCCGAACAGCTGTAGTGGCTTATATATACAAATTGCTGTACCGAAAACCTTATGTAGTCATCGAACACTGGACCCGTTATTTCAGAAGCAAAACTTTCGACAACTATATTCATAAACTGATAAGCCAACTTGCAGCACGCAAAGCCGCTGCCGTGTTGCCTGTAACTGCTCATTTACAAACAAACATGCTGCGTCATGGAATGAAAAATTCAAATTATGTGGTTGTAAACAATGTGGTGGACGACTTCTTTATTGCTGAGAAAGTGATTGTGAAAAATGGAAAAAAAATACTGCTCAATGTAAGTTGTTTCGACGATGAACAGAAAAATCTGACAGGACTGCTGAATGTTGTTGAAGAAATATATAAAAGCCGACAGGATTTTGTACTTTATCTGGTGGGTACCGGAGCCGACTTCGATCTGATACAAACCAAAGCCACCGAGAAAGGACTGACTAACAAAGCTGTTGTATTCACAGGAATGCTTCAGGGCGAAAATCTTGCTGATTTATTTATGAAAAGTGACTTCACAGTTATGTTTTCGAATTATGAAAATATACCTGTCGTCATTTCAGAAAGTCTTGTATGCGGAAAACCTGTTATTTCGTCGAATGTGGGCGGAATTTCGGAACATATTGACAACGGGAATGGAATACTTGTTGAGCGTAACGACGAAAAAGCTTTAACGAGTGCTATGCTGTGGATGCTGGATCACTATGAAACTTACGATTCAGCTTCGATAGCAAAACAAGCCAAAGACAAATACTCGTTTCATGCTGTTGGACAGCATTTGTATTCAATCTACAAAGAAGTACTTTCCGAATCATCCCAAAATCGCAAGCAAGTTACCGGCAAAAAACACAGCAGCCTGTAACAAGTGGATTACAATAAAGTCCTCTGGACGGATATTGTTTTGTAAAATATATAAATGAAACAACTCGAAAACATAAAACTGAGATTTAAGAACAATGGAAAAGTAGTGGAGAACTATTTTTTCATGACTGCTCTCCAAATCATCAGTTCGGCATTCGGTGTTTTGATTTATCCTTACCTTATCAGAGTGCTTGGTGCTGAAAGTTACGGTTTATATGTTTTTGCGGTTGCCACTGCTTCTTATTTTGTTGGCATTGTCTCGTTTGGATTTAGTTTTCCGGGCGTGAAAGCCATAGCTCAGAACAAGGACAATCTGCAGATTAAAAGCGCTGTTGTTTCTTCTGTTTTTACATCAAAGATCCTTTTAGGAATCGTAAGCTTAGTTATATTCATAGGCCTTTTACTCACAGTTCCTTTGCTAAAAGACCACAAAGGCCTGTTTTTAATTGTATATGCTCAGATTTTATGCGAGATATTTTTTCCAATATGGTATTTTCAGGGTGTACAAAAAATGAAAATTGTTACCTATTTTCAGCTTGCATTCCGTATCTTATCGTTGCCTTTTATTTTTATTTTAGTTCGTTCAACTGACGATTTGCTTCAGTACGCCTTTATTGCCACCTTATCAGTTGTGCTTCCGGCTGTTGCTTTGTACGTTTATCTTATCCGTCGCGAAAACCTGACAATCAGGCTTCAGCCCATAAGTAAATTAAAAACATATTTTAAAGAAGCTACGCCTTTTTTCTGGTCGTCGACGGCGGGTACCATTAAACAGGAAAGCGTAACCATTATTATCGGAGCCTTTTTCGGGATGAAGGATGTGGCTTTGTACGACCTTGCCAACAAGCTGATTATGCTGCCCCGAATGCTTACAATGAGCATAAACACGGCGCTGTTTCCCAAAGTGATCGAAGATATTAAAACTGAAACAATTAAAAAGATTGAGAAATACGAAACAATGATTGGATTGGCTGTTGTACTTTTTGTTGTCGTATTCGGATATTGGATCATTTGGCTGCTTGGTGGAAAAGAAATGACCGGCGCCTATCCGTTGGCCATTGTACTTAGCTTCACGGTGCTTACATGGCTTGTGGTAGGTTGTTATATTAATTTTGTATTTGTACCTCAAAACAAATATTATTTCGTAACACGTAATCAGATTGTTGCACTTATTTCCTTTGTGGTTATTTGCGTTCCGGCCCTCTTTTTTAGTTCCGGCATAATGACGGTGGTAGTGGCGCTAACTCTTTCAGGATTTAGCGAAATAGCTTACAGCAAGTATCTTATACGCAAAAACAAATTGCTATGAACCCTAAAGTATCAATACTGATTCCTGTTTACAATGTGTCGGCATATATCCAGAAATGTGCCTACAGTTTGTTCGAACAAACTTTTAGGGACGAAGTGGAATATGTTTTTGTAAATGATGCAACTCCTGACAACAGCATGGAAAAGCTGCTCGAAGTAATTGAAAAATACCCGTTTCTACAAGACAAGATCAGAATCATTCAACACGAACAAAACAAAGGACTTGCCTCTGCAAGAAAAACTGCCCTTAGCCATGCAACAGGCGATTACGTTTTGGTAGTGGACAGTGATGATTACATTGATCCTGATATGGTTGAAGTACTTTACAGCGAAGCTGTTTCGCATAATGCCGACATAGTGGTTTCGGATATCATTATGGAATATGGCGACCGAACTGTTTACCGAACCGATTATCTTTCGGACGATCCGGCAGAGCATTTCAGAGATATTGTGCTTGACGAAGCTTCGCACTCCTATTTATGCAACAAACTGATAAGACGGACATTGTATAACAGAAATGAATGTCAACCGCCGGACGGGCTTAATTACCTGGAAGATAGGCACGCCATGATACGGCTATTTTATTTTGCCGAAAAAATAATTAAAGTCAATCGGGGATTTTATCATTACGTTCAGTATAATGTGAATGCAATTACAAAAACGAAAGGAGAAATGCACTTTGAAAATGTGTTGCTTTTTTGGAAACTTTTGGACGAATTTTTAATTCAGCAAAATTGTTTTCCCAACGAGCCACATATCACCGAATTAGCAAAAGTACGGTGTAAAGTGATATTGATGTTCGATACTAATTCAGTAGCTTTGCGAAAAAAATACGCTGATATTTTCCTCGCCGAAGAAATGCGCAATCTTAAATCTCTGACACCGGGCGAAAGATGTATGTTGTTTTTTATCCGGCAAAAATTATTTGGAGCGACGAAAACATTCAGGAAAATACTTTTAATAAAACAAAAACTATTACGCATAATTCAACGTTAACTGACTGAATAATTTTTTTCAAACACATAAGATATGGAAGTACTTTTATACACTATTTTAGCTTTAACTGCTGCCAGTGTGGGTAGTGTGGCGCTAAGTGGATCACTGCTGTTACTCAACAATAAATGGCTAGGGAAGATTTCGGGCTATTTGCTCTACCTTGCCGGCGGAACGCTGCTTGCATCGGCTTTGCTGGGACTGATACCCGAAGCTGCCGAAACCCTGGACCTGCACGATTTGGTTTTATGGGTACTGATCGGTATTCTTTTCTTTTTTGTGCTCGAAAAAATTATACTTTGGCGCACCTGCCACAATAGCGACTGTGAAAGGCAAAACCATGCAGCAGCTCCTATGATTATCATTGGCGATGCTTTTCACAATGCCATCGATGGCGTGGTGATTGCCGCCTCGTTTCTCACTTCGCCCGAATTAGGATTTTTTGTCACCATTTCGGTAGTTTTACACGAAATTCCTCAGGAACTTGGCGATTTTGGCATCCTTATTAAAAGTGGATTTTCGCGTAAAAAAGCATTGTTTTACAATCTGCTTTCGGGAAGCAGTTCGCTCGTTGCCGGTATTTTGGCTTACTTCTTACTGGATCAGATACAAGCATTTATTCCTTACACTATCGCTATTGCAGCAGCAAGTTTCCTTTATGTTTCGATGGCCGATCTGATCCCGGAGATGCACAAGGAAACCAAACCAAAAGAATCAATTATTCAGATACTAATGATTCTTCTGGGTGTTGCCATTATCATTCTTTCGGCACACGAACATTAACATCAATATTCCTGCAAACAAACAGGAGCAGGAAGATCAATCTTAATGCCGGAATCCGTAAGGGTTCCGTTTTTTTTATTGCGTTTAAAAACAACAATTTGATGCGTCCGCTGGTTAGCTACCAACAGGTATTTACCATCCTTTGTAATTGTAAAATTGCGTGGTCCATCGCCCAGTACCGAAGTCTGATCTACAAAAGAAAGCTTTCCATCCTTCCGAATAGCAAAACAAGTGATATCATTGGCTGTGCCCCTGTTGGTGGCATATAAAAACTTTCCGTCGGGCGAAATGTGAATATCGGCAGCTCCCGATTTAACGTTTTCTTTCTTCACCACCGATGTTTCGTCAAGGAGTTCGAGTTTTCCGTTGTTGAAACCAATGACCGACACAGTTCCATCAATTTCCTGAAGTAAATACAGATATTTTCCATCCTTACTAAAAACAGAGTGACGCGGGCCACTGCCTAATTTCACTTTCAAACTATCGGTTTCGGTCAGCACCGCTTTAGGCGACGATGGCTCATAGCGATAAGCAGTTACATAATCGGTGCCAAGGTCGTTGACTAACACAAAGCGCATATCGGGCGAAAAAATTGTTTGATGTACATACGGTTTTTTCTGCCGTACCGGATCAATACCATTCCCGGTGTGCTGAATGGTCTGAATGACTTCGCTCAACGAGCCATCGGCATTTCGGGCAAACACACCAACGCTTCCACCGCTATAGTTGGCAGTGATCACATGTTGTTTCGAAACAGTCACATAACAAGGATCGGCGCCAGCAGTCTGCACCTGATTGATCGGTTTCAGCTCCCCGGCTTTAGCATCCATCACAAAGGCGCTGATCTTACTGTTTTCGCCTCTTTCGCTGATAGAATATACGTTTTTTCTGTCGGGACTAATGGCCAGATAGCTTGGATCCAGCACATCTCCGGCAGCCATATTTATTTTAACCTTTTGCTTGTCGAAATTGACACTTAAGTTATAAATACCTTTGCTCGAAGTTTTACTTGTATAAGTACCAACCAAAAAATTATAGTTCTCTTTTGCCGACAATCCACTCATTACGCTCAATATAGTTACAATTAAAAATATACGTTTCATACCTGTCTTAATTTTGATGAGTCCAAAAGTAATGAAATTTATAGAATTGTACGAATAGTGGGAAAAGTTTCGGGTTTTGAGTTCTGAGTTTGGAGTTTTGACTTCTGAGTTTTGTCTTCAATTATTCAGTTATTCAACAATTAAATTATTCAACAGTTTAACAACTCAACACTTACACAGTTACAGAGTTCTTTTGTTGACGTTTTCATAAAAATTAATTACCTTTGCACTCCAAAACTTTAAACAGTAAATAGATAAACAATATACAGAAATGGCAAAAGAACTTACTTCGCGAAGTGAAAATTACTCGCAATGGTACAATGATTTGGTGATAAAAGCCGACCTGGCCGAAAACTCGGCGGTACGCGGCTGCATGGTGATAAAGCCTTATGGTTATGCAAT
>JAYFRI010000335.1:0-13519 GCA_034926015.1 Paludibacter sp.
ATTTCAAATCCGTCGTTGGTGCGCACCATAATTTCCATCCGTTTACGGGTTTCAGAAGCAAGTTTAAACCCGGTAAGCAATATACAGAACGATTGATCGGCACCACGACCAACCCTTCCACGCAATTGGTGCAACTGCGACAAACCAAAACGCTCGGCATTTTCAATCACCATAACCGAAGCATTGGGTACATTAACCCCAACCTCTATCACCGTGGTAGCCACCATTATTTGTGCTTCACCCGAAACAAATTTCTGCATCTGAAACTCTTTTTCTGCGTTCTTGAGTTTACCGTGCACCTTGCAGATGTTGTAGTCGGGAAAAGTCTCACTGATATAATTGTAGCCATTTTCAAGGTCCTGCAAATCCATTTTTTCAGACTCCTGTATAAGCGGGTACACAATGTAAACCTGGCGTCCGGCATTCACCTGTTTGGCAATGAACTGGTTCAGTCCCTGACGCTTATTCTGATAGTAATGAAATGTTTGAATAGGTTTGCGGCCAGGAGGTAGTTCATCTATCACCGACACACTCAGATCTCCATAAAGCGTCATGGCCAAAGTACGTGGAATTGGAGTGGCCGTCATTACAAGAATATGAGGTGGCTGATGATTCTTTTTCCACAGCTTTGAACGCTGCTCCACACCAAATCGGTGCTGTTCGTCGATAACTACTAACCCAAGGTTCGTAAACTGCACCGTATCTTCGATCAAAGCATGCGTGCCAATAAGAATATTCAATTCGCCCGAGCGAAGTTTTTCATGTATTACCTCACGTGCTTTAGGACGGGTAGAGCCAGTAAGCAAAGCCACCTTCACTCCTATATCACCAAGCATTTTGTGTATCGTTTCGAAATGCTGGCTGGCCAAAATTTCGGTAGGCGCCATTATAGCTGCCTGAAAACCATTGTCGACAGCCATGAGCATAGCCATAAGCGCCACAAGGGTTTTACCACTTCCAACATCTCCTTGCAACAAACGATTCATTTGCTTGCCCGAACCTACATCCATGCGAATCTCGCGCAACACGCGCTTTTGCGCACCTGTAAGTTCAAATGGTAAATATTGGCTAAAAAAAGTATTGAAATAGTGTCCTATTTGCGCAAAAACGAAACCTCTAAAGTTTTGCTCACGCCATTTGGTTTGTCTTAAAATACTCAGTTGAATATAAAAAAGCTCTTCGAACTTCAACCGTTGACGGGCTTTATTAAGAGCGTTTGCATTTTTGGGGAAATGAACATTTATCAATGAATCGGTCAGGTTCATCAATGCAAATTGCTTGAGCACAGAGGCTGGCAACGAATCAGGAATGCCACTTTTAAGGCCATTTATCAATGGAAAAATAATTTTCTGTATCGTTTTCGAATTCAGAAACCCACTTTTCATTTTCTCGGTAGTATTGTAAAAGGGCTGTAAACCCATCGTTTCGGCTGGAGGCAACTGAGAAACCAAGTCTATCTCGGGATGCACCAGGCTGTAGCGACCATTAAAAGCTGTAGGCTTTCCGAAAACCACATACTCTTTTCCGGTGGAATACTTATCGAGTATAAATTTTATGCCTTTGAACCAAACAAGCTCAAGCGTTCCTTTTCCATCGGTAAACAGAGCCGTCAACCTCATACTTTTACCCTCACCAAATTTTTCAAACTTCAAAATCTGCCCTTTTACCTGTATAAAAGGCATGTCTTCAGTGAGTTCGTGAAGATAATAAAACCGGCTTCGGTCCACATATTTATACGGATAATGCCGCAGCAAATCTTCTACAGAATGGATGCCAAGCTCCGAAGCCAAAAGCGCTGCTTTTTTTGGCCCCACACCGGGAAGATATTTTATGTCCTGCATCGAGAAATCCATAAAGTGGAACTTTTTTGTGGAATTAGCCTGAAATATATTTCCCTCCAGGAATTCTTCTTATAAAAAATATGACAATCATTGAACTTAACAAAACCATTAACAATAACAACGGTAAAGAAACGATAGGATGTGCAAAAGACCAGTAAATGCCATTTCGGAAAAGCGCTCCGATAATGATAATATGCACAAGGTAAATACCGTAACTGTAATCACTTATTATTGAACATATTTTCGAAAGAAAGTTGTTTTCAGTAACAATACCTTTTATCAACACAAAAATGGCAACTGCCTGAATAATTGTATTGATTGAAAAATAACTGTAAACTTTCAGATTCAGTCGACCATCAGATTTGCTCATATAGTAAGCAGCCAATGCGCAAAAAACAACACTCAACACATAGGTGACCCCGGCAACAAGACGCCGCTTACTAAACTTTATTTCCACCTTATTCAGAAAATAGCCAAGTACGACAAAACCACTGTATTGCAAATAACCTAAGAGTTTATATTCATAATCGCCTGTCCATTTATAAAAACTCAAATTCATCGAACTTGTGGTAAAACACAACAGCATCCAGGCTAATAAAGCAACGAACAACTGCTTTTCACTGGCTTTTCGAACCACTTTTCCGATAAAAGGGATGAACAGGTAAATAAATATTATCATATAAATGTACCAGAAGTGCTTCGAGATACCTTCATCGAGGAATAATCTGACAGCCCACTGAATTATGTCGTCCGGCTGTTGCGGCTGTTGATGCGGCTGAAGCATTAACCAGCGGTACACCCAATACACCAACATCCAAAACAGGAAAGGAACAAGCACGCGCATCATTCTCTTCTTGTAAAACACTGCCAATGAATACTCTTTTCCAAGCAGGGTAGCACCGCTAAGCATCAGGAACAAAGGAACAGCAAACCTGGAGGCACTGTCAAAAATGTTCCCTACCCACCATTCACTCATGCTGTGTCCATAAGCCATATTCAGCACCGGACTGGAAGTATGAATAATAATTACACCAATTGTAGCCAATGTGCGCAAAATGTCAAGGTATTGTATTTTACTCTTTTCCGGCATTGTTGTCACTTCATCAATTGGTTGGCAAGAATCAAATCCATTTCGGTAGTTATCTTTATATTTTCACGATTGCCTGTAACAAGATGCATCTTCGCTCCCATGGCTTCCACCACCGAAGCATCGTCGGTAAAATTCTCCGAAAATTCTTGCCTATAAGCCTTTATTAATAATTTCCCATCAAAAACCTGAGGTGTTTGTACAAATTTATATTCCGAGCGATTTACAGAAACACTACCGTTTTCGGTTATTTTTCTGATACTGTCGATCGCATCAATTACAGGCACTGCTGTACCATATTCCGATGCAGCATCAAAGCAAGCGCTGATGGTCTCAACACTTACCAACGGACGAACGCCATCGTGAACTGCAACAAGCGAAGGAATTGAAACAGCCGTCAAACCGTTTTTTACCGAATGAAAACGAGTGGATCCACCACATTCAATTGTATGCGTAAGCGTAAAGGCATGTTTTTTGCAAAGCGATTTCCAAACATCAATTTGATCAGCCGGAAGAACAAGAACAATCTGAATTTCAGGATCGAAGTTACGGAATACCTCAAGGGTATGCATTAAAATGGGCCTTCCCTTTATCTCGAGAAATTGCTTGGGAACAACCGCTTTCATGCGTTCGCCCTTTCCGCCTGCAACTATAATTACAACTTTCGGTATCATTTTAAATACGTGAATAAAATATGGAACAAAGATAAACATTTAAGAGTGAAAAAAGTGAAACTTCTTCTTTCAAAAAAAGCAGTCAAAAAAAACAATCAGAAACACTGCACAATGACAAACCGGAGAAAAGCACTTTAAATGAATAATTTGAATAAAAAATTCGTTGAACCGCCAACATTTTATAACTTTGCATCCAAAATACAACAAAACATGAACAGACTCAGCATACTACTTTTTTCATTTTTTTTCGTCGTTTCGCTTACTGCACAGGAGGCGGATAATCAGGCAAAACAAACTATTTTTGATGCCTTAGCAACTGTTGACTCGGCAAGTAAAGCCACGGTAAAAATGTATCAGGACGAAAAAATTGCACTTGCCGTTGTTAACCGAAAGGCAACTTCGGAAGTTCAAAGCACTCAAACAACAAGCGGTTACAGGGTTCAGGTTTTTTCGAGCAATGCACAACGCACTGCCAAAGCAGATGCGTTTAAAATTGAAAAAACACTGCGTGAAGAATTCCCGGATTTACCTGTATACCTGAACTATACATCGCCATTCTGGAAAGTGAGAGTGGGTGACTTCAAAACCTACAAGGAAGCACAGGAGTTCAGATCAATTTTGATAGATGCCTTTCCTAATCTGCGTAGCGAAACCTACACAGTGAAAGACACCGTGAACTTATAACGTCCTGTCCTTCAACAAAACTAATTTTAAACAACGCTCTACAAGTAATTTAATCAATGGATTTCAACATAAATCAGCCCGTGCCTTTCGATGCAGAAAAAACTGCCAAAATTGCCCAACATTATCACGAAATTATAAGCCTTATAGGCGAAAACCCCGAGCGGGAAGGCTTATTGAAAACACCGGAACGGGTATCAAAATCGATGCAATTTTTAATGAACGGGTACGAACAGAATCCGGAAGAGATATTGCGTTCAGCCATGTTTACTGAGGATTACCGTCAAATGGTAATTGTAAAGGACATTGACTTTTACTCAATGTGCGAACATCATATGTTGCCTTTTTTCGGCAGAGCACATATCGCCTACATTCCTAACCATAGAATTACCGGACTGAGTAAAATAGCACGTGTTGTAGAAGTTTACGCCCGCCGACTGCAAGTACAGGAACGCATGACTACCCAGATCAAAGAATGCATCCAGAACACGCTCAATCCACTCGGCGTAATGGTAATTCTCGAAGCACAACACCTTTGCATGCAAATGCGTGGGGTACAAAAGCAGAATTCGATCACTACTACGTCCGACTTTACCGGTGTTTTTCAGCAAGCAAAAACACGCGAAGAGTTTATGAACCTAATCAACAGGAAATAATTATCGGGTACCAAAAATATTCAAATCCTCCCGAATAAGTTTTGTTGGGATTTCACCTCCATCAAGAATGCTGTGGAATAAAAAATCAGTTCTTAAGCGATTAGCCTTATTAGCTGCCACCGAAGTCACTTTATCGGGATATTTTTTTGCAAAAGTATCAGAATACCAAACAATGCATGCCGGATTTTTCGACGCAATATGATCTCCGGCGTGCAGCCACATTCCATCCTCGCCCAAAACTTCACCATGATCGGACAAATAAATCATGAGTGCATTTTTATTCTTCAAAACACTTATAAGTTGATGTAGAAAATAGTCGGTGTAGACCACTGTATTGTCGTACGAATTAACAATCTCCTCGCTCGTACATTGCGCAATGATTCTGCTCTGAGTGACGGGCCTGAACAACTCACATTTTTTCGAAAAATGATTATTGTAGTACCAATGACTACCAATAGTGTGTAAAACAATTAGATTACGGCTATTCCCCTTCGATAAAATTTGTTTTGCGTGAACGAGTAAATCTTCATCTAACCAATTGTTATAATTATACACCGACTTTTCGGGATGAGCATAAATAGCAGTGTCACATTCATTTATAAAATCAACATAAGTTTCTGCCGGATCCTGATTGGATATCCATGAAGTAGAATACCCACATTGCCTGAACAACGAGATAAATGATTGTTCGGTAAATGCAACTTCAGTATTAGCGCTATCGGCACGCGTAAGAATGTGAGGTAAACTTCGGTTGGTATTTGTATATTCAGAGTAAACATTCCCCAAAGAATGAATATTTTTTGTTTTACTTAAAAATGGATTAGTTTGCCTGTGATAACCATTTAGCCTCAAATGATCGGCACGCAAAGACTCACCCAGCACAAACACCACAGTCAGTGAATCCGTGAATTGCTCATTCAAAACAGACTCGGGACTTATTCTCTCCCGGGGCGTTTTAAGATGTAATTTGTTGTATTCAGAAACATTAAAATAAACAGAAAAAGGAAAACGCTGAAATATGCTCGTTTTCACTCTGTTGTTCAGATTAAAAAACACTCCCAACGATATGATCGCAACAAAAAAGTGTAACCACCATTTATCAGGCACTACTTTTTTAAACCTGAAACACACAAAAAACACTGATATAATCACGCACAAAAGCACATAAACAATAAGTTCAGGAGAAATCAGATCGAGCGTTGTGCCTAAATCGTTGTGAAGAGAAGCATCAATAAGCATCGGAGTTAATGTCGCTTTGTAGGCGTACCTGTAAAATGCAAGTACAGCCCCCAACAACGAAAAAAATGGGAAAAAAACAGCGAAAACATACTTATTTGCAGCCGCTGCATAAAGCAGAAAAAAGGTTGCAAAAAGGACTAAACACCAGTGGAATGCAATAATAATGAATCCATTAAAACCATTACTCGGGTTGTCGACAAATTCAGGAAGTACAAAGAAAACACCCGACCATAAGGTAGCTGCAAGAACAAACAAAAAAAAGGAAAATCTCTTTTTAGAGGTCTGTTTCATAATTATGCTTTTGACTTTCCGATTAAAAATGGCAGAAACCTATTCATTATTATTATTACCGGCACAAGAGAAACGACACTTGCTAAACTGTATACAAATGCCGCTCCGGGCGAATCAAATATAGTCAATGGCAGATGTAAAGCATAAACAGTGATTGCTTTCACAAAACTACCTGCTGTTAAATGTAGCGCTAAGACAATAAGCGTATTTTTACCTATAAACTGTAAAAAGTTTAAATCTAAACCCGCCTGATCTATTAATTTTGACAATGAAACAGCAAACAAAATGCCGGCAAAGGCTCCCACAAGAAAATAGAGATAGTGTCCATATTCATGTGCCGAAACTTCAATTTTCCCATTCCATTGAGCCACTAAAAGCACCACAACCGCTGAAATGACTGTTTCAGAAAATAAAATTAATTTGCTTTTAGCTTCTTCCAAAAACCAAAACCTTAACAATGAACCGGTTCCATAAAAAACAAGCATCACCACAGCGATGTTCATTCCCCATGGAAAACGCAGGTTATGATTGTATTTGTAATCAAAATAGCCTACAAGTGCCGCCAATATCAATACAAAGAACTGAAATTTTCTGTTTAATTTTCTGAAAACAAGGAAATACAAATTTTCGGTAATAAACAAGCAAGCCAGGAACCATAACGGCACATTGTGCTCCAGAAAATGCCCGGTGGCATTACCATATAAAATTCCCAAAAGCGGTTTAAGGGGGTCTAAATCAAACAAAGCATCTTTTCCAAACTGACGTCCTACAGTCAGCCAGAATAAATAAGTAATTATATTAAAGAATAAATAAGGAACAACAAGTTGTAAAAAACGATTTTTCAGAAAGGTTTTATATTCAGGATATTTTTCGAAACTGAAAAACAAACCAGACAGAAAGAAGAAAAGCGGGATATGAAAAACATAGATAACACTTCTTACCGACTCGGGAAACCCTGCATGCCCCATCACAACAAGCAAAATACTGCCTGCCTTTGCATAGTCTACCCATTTAACTCTCATTTTTATTTATCTAAAATGTTTAATTGATGACCATTATTTTTGTAATTGCACTCTGTGTTCCATCTTCGTTTACACAAATAACCAGGTAAATGCCAGTACTCACTTTCCGATTGTTGACATCCTTACCGTTCCAGGTGGCAATACCTCCGTTCGAGACAGTTTCGCAGATAAGATTACCATTTAAATCTGTTATCTTCACCTGAGTATCCTTCACAAGCCCTGTAATCGTAATTGTGCCTGAATAACCTTCACGCACAGGATTTGGATAAGTATGAACGTTAGAAAACTCAGCCTCCGCATCCAAGGCATCACTTTGATAGGACACAATGCCACGTCCGGTACCAAAAAACACTTCTCCTGTTACCGGGTGAATGGCTATCGATAAAATATCGTCTGATAACAACGGACTATTTTCGGTGGTGAAATGCCTAATTGTTTCCTGGCCGTTTTCGGACATTAAATAAACACCTGATGTTTCTGTCCCCAACCATTTTCGGTTAGCTCCATCGATGGCTATAGCCTTGATTTTTTCGTTTTGAAGCAAGTAATCTGCTTGACCGGTATTATCATTTCGAGGAATTTTAACGCGAGAGCAGGTATAACCGGGATCGAAAATTCTCGAAGGATTATAGAACAGAAAAGGTCCTGCATCGGTACCAACCCACACCACATTATTTTTGTCCTGCACCACATCATAGATAGCACCAGGCGAAACCGACATCAATACTGTCTGCCCATTATCAGTTTCGGGATACACAAATGCCGGTTTGAAAACCTTTCTGTCATCCGAACTATTCTCAATGGTTCCATTATCATCGAAAACAAATAATCCAGTAGAATAGCGAACAGATGGAATCCATTTGTGGTTTGGGTTCTCGTTTGATATCATTATTTTCCCCAAAGTAGGTTTTACCGCTTCAGGGTAAACCAGTTTCGTCCATTTCCCATTTTTTAGCAATACTTTTACAGACCCACTCACTCCTGAATTTGTTAGAAACAAATTTCCATCTTTATCAAAAATTGCTCCATCCAAACGCATATAGTTGTTTGGAGCATCGACAAGTACTGTTTCTATTGTACTGTTTGAAATGTTGTGCCACTTCGAAAAGACATTATCAGTGAACTCATAGAGTCCTGTGCCATAAGACGTAACAAAGAAGTGTTTGTTATCGAGCGGATCGACAGCAACATTCATAAAATCAAGCGCATCGTAGGTTGTCTTAAGTTTTATATCTGCCGGGTCGAGATTTGTCCATGTATTGTTTTCGTACATCATTACATACCCGGGCAACATATTCTGGGATGCCCATCTACCTCCTTGCACTACAAACATTTTCGATCCACTGAACTTAATTTGCCAGGGTACATTTGTAGTCGGCCCGTTTGGCCTGTAGTAGTTAATTTCCGGATTTGGAGTTGAAGTTGCTGACACTGCAATTACACCTTTTGCATCTCCCGCCATCCACAAAAGATTTCTTTCGACATCGAACTCAACATCTACAGCCGCGATTGGATTTTGAATGGCCGCTACCGACAATGAATTATCTGCAAAATAAACTGTCGAACCTGTATCTTGTATAATTATTTTATTATTCGAGATAAAGAATCCACTCACTTTTATTGAGGGAAAAAGCGCTTGCCAGTTCTGATTGTTTGTTTGAGAATAAAGCTGATTACCACGCAGCAGGATGAGTTTATCGCCAAAAGATGCAAGTTTTTTTAAGTCGCCTTCACCCGGAAGGTTTAATTCTGCTGACCAGAACTCAAAATTTGCAAGATTAGGCTCTTTCAACAGTCCTTTGTAAATTGTTGTGGACGAAAGGCCATAAATATACTCACCGTGAATGGTGCTGTTAAGTACTTTTACATCCGCCCCATTAGCACCTATATAGTAAGTATCAGCCACTTCAGCTTTGGTCATGTTCAGTACCAGGATACCAAAATCGCACGATAAATATGCTCTATTTTCGTAAAATATTATTTGGTTAACTGACTTGCTGGTACCCATTTGCTTATTGTAAAAATCGGGGATATTTTTTACACCTCCTGAGCCCAACATATCAATATTTCCATTGCTATATATGATAAGAAGCAGCTTATTTACAGCATCGTATTCAATTCCAGCCACATTATTATCGCTCAATCCGGTCATTTTACTGTAGAGTTCAATATTTTTCTCCTCCTTATCGATCGAAAACAACGAACCACCACTCACAGCAAAAATCTTGTTTTCCGATTGAGCAATTTGTACCACTGAATTAAATGCAAGATGCGTTCTCCACTTTCCCATGGCCAGTTGAGCCTGTGCAAAATTGAAAACAGACAACACAAATACTGCTGTTATGAGTGTTTTGAATTTCATTATATTAAGCTAATTGTTTTTACTAGAAAACTAAAATTCACCTGTTTTATTTTATTGAGTAGTAAAAAGGAATCAATAAAATGACAAATAAGACCCAACCTCCTATTATTTTTGCAGATATTGTATCAGTTTGTTTACGGCTAAAGCTCTGTGACTGATCTTATTTTTCTGGTCGGCACCCAGCTGTGCAAAACTCTGCGAATAGCCATTGGGAACAAAAACAGGATCGTAGCCAAAGCCAGCAGTTCCTCTTGGTTCATAGGCAATTGCACCATCTATTCTACCTTCAAAATAACGCACTTCTCCAGCTTCAATCAACGCAATTACAGTTCTGAAATGTGCTTTACGGTTGGAATTATCACCAAGTCGATCCAGTAATTTAACCATATTATCATGCGAATTGTGCGCTTCACCTGCATAACGCGCCGAAAAAACGCCAGGCTCACCTCCCAACGCATCTACTTCGAGGCCTGTGTCATCGGCAAAACAATCAAAGCCATATTTTTCAAATACAAATTGTGCCTTCAGCAATGCATTTCCTTCAAGCGTATCCGCTGTTTCAGGGATATCATCAAAGCAATTGAGTTCGGCAAGACTTACTATTTCATATAGCGGAGCAAGGATATCTTTTACTTCGGAAAGCTTATGCGCATTATTAGTTGCAAAAACCAGTTTCTTCATAAATAGTGAATAATTTTGTAATCAACATAATACAAAGATAATGTTTTTAAAGAGACCAGAAAACAGCAGGATTTATTTTTCCTTGTTGGATCGAGAAATTAACCCTCGGATATATTTCATCAGCAAAAATGGTTCGTTCGTTTCATATCGGGACAAAACATAAATTTGCTTCCTCTTTTCTCAGGGTTTGCTTCGATAAAAGATGAGACATTGTCCAGAATGAATATACAACAAAACAAATTTAACGTCTTAGTGTGCTTATTTTTCTTTCTTTTGCAGACACTTAATTCAATGTCGGATTTATGATTAAATTAACAATTTCTCTAGGAATGTTGCTGTGTTCGATAGCTCTGTTTTCGCAAAATAATGACATGTCGAAATACAGACTCATAAACACATCAGATCGTTTCGGAATTTCGTTAGTAGAATTGCTCGACCCATACCTTTCACCATTGGAATACAATGGGATTGGCATAAATTACGAACACACCGGACAGAAATTCTTTTCGACCAGGAACACAAATTTGTCCATGGAAGGGAAAATTAATGCTTCGGCAGCCTACACTACCAATCCGCAACAAACAGCTGCAATGATGTACATGGGGGCCTCTTACAGTTGGGGCACGTTTTATCATTTCCGTCCTGCAACACGACTTCAATTATTGGCTGGCGGCACCGCCGACATTGCCATTGGATATAAATATTTGCCCCGCAATGTGAATAATCCTGTCAATGTCGATTTGGCAACTAATTTAAATATCGCTGGAAAAGTTCGATATGATATTCCTTTTCGCCGATGGCCGGTGCGCTTGAATTATGAAATTGAAATTCCGGTGTTAGGCTATATGTTTGTACCGCAAATGGGAGCTTCGTATTACGAAATGTTTGAATTAGGTGCTTTGTCCAATGCTTTTCATGTAAGCTCGTTACACAACAAACTGGCAAGTCACAAAAAACTGATTTTCGATTTCCCTTTCAAACATTCTACTTTTCTACTTGGAGTTGATGTGGCTAAATTAAAATACAAAGCCAACGAAATGGTATTTGTGCAAAACAATTTCAGCCTTCAGTTCGGCTTAAAATATGATTTATTTATTTTCTCGGGTCGCAGAAAGCCGGCGCCCGATCATTTTATAAGTTCAGATAAATAAAGATCAGATTATGAAAAAGCTCTTTTTATTCATGCTCCTGTTGGGTGTTTTTCTATCTTCGTGCATCGAAGAGCCGGATATACAAGCAAATACCAACGAAGGCAATTTTGAAGCCTTATGGAGCATTATCGATAAAAAATATTGCTATCTGGAATATAAAAACATAAATTGGGACTCCATACATACAGCATATAAAAACAAAGTGGATAACAAGTCAGGCTATCTCGAGTTTTACAACCTGATGGCTGACATGCTTGCCGAATTGAAGGATGGACATGTAAACCTTTACACAGGTTTTGCAGTAAGCAGTTATAAAAAATGGTACACTGATTATCCTTCCAATTTCAGTTCCGATCTTGTCTATTCCGAACGATACCTGGGAAACAAACACTACAGTGTCAGTGGATTGCGTTATGGAAAAATTTCGAACAATATCGGGTATATATACTACAGCGATTTTTCGAACCGGTTTAGCGATACAAATATGAGCTATATCTTTAATTATTTCAAGGATTGCAAGGGACTTATTATTGATGTCAGAAACAATGGAGGTGGCTACCTTGATCTATCGGAACAATTTGCATCATATTTTTTTGATAAAGCAACGATTACAGGCTACATGCAACATAAAACAGGCGAAGGACCAACTGACTTTTCGAAACCTCAGGAAATTAAAACTCCTGCGCACAAAAGCTTGCAGTGGCAACTTCCGGTGGTAGTTCTCACCAATCGCATGTCCTATAGTGCGACCAATGCTTTTGTTGTCCGAATGAAAATGGCCCCTAAAGCTACTATTGTTGGCGACAAAACAGGTGGTGGTGGCGGCTTGCCTTTTTCGAGCGAAATACCAAATGGCTGGATGGTTCGTTTTTCGGCCAGCCCAATGTACGATGCTCAAATGCAACACACCGAATGGGGCATCGATCCGGATATAAAAGTGGACCTAAATGCTGCCGATAAAGAAAACGGATACGACACGATAATTGAAAAAGCCATCGAGATATTGAACCGATGAATAAAAAATGAGAAAATTAAAAATAACAGAAATGAACCGGCTGACGCCGGAAGAATTTAAGGAAAGGAAAAAAACTCCACTTGTCGTAGTGCTCGATAATGTACGTAGCTTACACAATGTAGGTTCGGTATTTCGTACCGGAGATGCATTCGTGATCGAAGCTGTTTACCTTTGCGGCATTACAAGCACTCCGCCTCATGCCGAGATTCATAAAACCGCTTTGGGCGCCGAAAATACAATTGAATGGAAATATTTCGAAGACACACACGATGCTTTGAATGAGTTAAAAACAAAAGCATACACCGTGTTTGCCATCGAACAAGCCGAAGGAAGCACCATGCTAACCGAATTGGAGCTCGACAACACAAAAAAATATGCCGTGGTGCTCGGCAACGAGGTGAAAGGAGTACAACAAAGTGTGGTTGATGCTTGCGATGGATGCATAGAAATTCCACAATTCGGCACCAAACATTCGCTCAATGTAAGCGTAACGGGTGGAATTATAATTTGGGAGTTTTTCAAAAAACTATCAGTTTCAGCCAACAGCGAATTTTGAGGAAACTATAATCATTAAAAATTTTATCAGAAATGGATTGGAGAGATCAACTCAGCGGGCTAAAAGCGGAACTTCCAGAAGGCGAAAACAGCCCTGAAGCCCCAAAAACAGAAAATACGAAAAAACAACAAAAAGAACCTTTGCGTATTGAACTTGACAAACGCAACGGCAAACCAGCTACGCTTATCAGCGGATTTCTTGGAAGCGATGCTGAATTAAAGGAACTGGCTAAAACACTGAAAATTAAATGTGGTGTAGGCGGG
>JAYFRI010000316.1:0-3616 GCA_034926015.1 Paludibacter sp.
CCTCTCGGTAGAGAAAATGTTTAAGTTCATCACCGGAATGTATATCGACAGACACAGACGCCTTTGGGTGGGAACTGCCAACGGCCTGTTCTGTATCTACCTGGACAAAACAAACATCAAACAAAACAAAATCCGTTACAAGCATTTCAGGTACGAACTGACAAATCCTTCGTCGCGCCGCATTGTAAAAATCAATTGTATACTCGAAACTAAAAAGGGACAACTCTGGTTTGGCAGCAACGGAAACGGAATTTACAGCCTGAACGAGAACAAGAATGAAATGACGTTCCAGAATTTCAATGAGACTACCGGCCTGCTCGATAATGTTATTTATGGCATATTGGAAGATGACGCCGGCAGGATATGGCTAAGTACCGATAAAGGCCTGTGCGCTTACGATCCGGTAAAAAACAGCAGTCGCAGTTTTACGAAAGTAGATGGATTAAAATCAAATCAGTTTTACTGGGATGCGTTCTTCAAAGGCGCCGATGGCAAGATGTACTTTGGGAACATGGCCGGATTCACAAGTTTCGATCCATTGAAATCGAGCCCTGTACTTGCCAAAAACAAAGCGTTTATTACCCGCATAAAAGTGTTGAACGAAGATGTATTTCCGCCAAACGCGAAAGATGCCGACCGTCATTTGAAATTTGAAGGGAAAAAACTCAATCAGATCAAGCTAAAAGAATCGGACAAGGCATTCAGCGTCGAGTTTTCGGCTTTGTGCTTCAACATGGCCGACAAAATAAAGTACGCTTACCGCCTGAAAGGGTTCGACAATAACTGGACTGAAGTAGGTTCCGATCGCAGGTTTGCCAATTTTACCAACATCAAGTATGGCGACTACGACCTGGAGATTAAATGTACGAATACCGACGGAATATGGTCCGACGAAACGACGACTCTGCACATAAAAGTAATACCTCCATTCTACAAAACATGGTGGTTTATTCTGCTTTTCCTGAGTACAATCGTTTACAGCGTGTATCAGTACTCCATGCATCGTATCAATTTATTAAAGAAACAAAAGATACAACTTAAGTTACTTGTCGACGAGCGTACCCGCGAAATTGAAGCCCAAAAAGAAATGCTCGAAGAGCAGGCCCATCAGTTGAAGCTGAATATGGAAGAGCTTATGGAGCATCAGGAGGAAGTGTCGCGGCAAAACCAAATGCTTGTTGCACAAAACCAAAAAATCACCCATCAAAAGGAACAGTTGATCACGCTTTCGAAGAAAGTGCAGGAAGCCAACATCGATAAAATATCGTTTTTCACAAATATCACCAACGAATTCCGAACACCCATCACGCTCATTCTCGGACCGGTGGAACGTGCGCTGAAATTAAGCACCAACCCCAAGGTACTGGAACAACTGAACATAGTAAAACGTAATTCCCGCTTGCTTTTGGCGCTTATCAACCAGCTTATGGACTTCCGCAAGGTGGATTTGGGCAAAATGGAACTTGCAAAAACCCAACAAAACTTTGTTGAATACCTCGATGATCTGATTTTACCTTTCGAAGATCTTGTAAAGGAACGTGGCATCACTTTCACGAAACAATACCGCATACAACAGCCCGAATTTCTTTTCGACCGCGACAATATGCAAAAAGTAATAGGCAACCTGCTCTCCAACGCCATCAAATTTACGCCGGACAGAGGTCAGATCACCGTCATTGCAAGCACTTATACCGACCGCACCGATCAGAAAGAACGACTTTTTGTTGCTATAAAAGATACAGGAAAAGGAATTCCCGAAGAAGACCTCGAAAAAATCTTCGACAGGTTCTATCAATCCAAACAGAACCAATGTTACTCCGGTTACGGGCAAAGCGGAACGGGTATCGGTCTTTATCTTTGCAAACGCATCATTCAATTGCACAAAGGGCAGATCGAAGCACGTAATCAGCCCACCGGTGGATCCAGTTTCAGGTTTATTATTCCTATCGAGCGCCAGTCGGTATCCGACATTGCCTCCGAAAGCAACATAAATGAGATGTACACAACCGATCAGACTCCTTTTCAGGAAGAGCAGTTTGATGAAAATGCCAAAAACAAGCCTATTTTGCTGATTGTGGAGGACAACAGCGATATGCGACAATACATTCGCTCCATTCTGATTACGGAATTTAATATTCTGGAAGCTCCTAACGGCGTACAGGGACTCGAAATCACCAACCGGTATCAACCCGATTTGATAATAAGCGACATCATGATGCCCGAAATGGATGGACTTGAATTTTGTAAACGGGTAAAGACTAATTTTGCCACTTCGCACATTCCGGTGATACTACTCACAGCAAAATCGGCCACCGACACGCAGATCGAGAGCTTTAGTATCGGAGCTGATGCCTTTCTTGTAAAACCTTTTGACGAAGATTTGCTGAAAGCCATCATTCAGAACCTGAGTGAGAAACAAAGCCGCAAGCAGCTGGACTTTACCGAGAGTATGAATACAGATGCACTGAACTTCAAGAGCGAATCGCCCGATAAAAAATTCATCGACAAAGCCCTGAAAATAATCAAGGAGAATTATACAAATCCCGACTTTGATGTGACCGAGTTTATCGACATGATGGGCATTAGCCGGAGTTTACTGCATAAAAAACTGAAGAATCTGGCCGGACAATCAGCAAGCAGGTTCATTCGCGTTTACAGGTTGAACATTGCCCGGGAGCTCATCATTAAAAACAGGGTAAATCATTCACTGAATATTTCGGAAATAGCCTACGAAGTCGGCTTCAACGATCCAAAGTATTTCACACGTTGCTTTACGAAGTATTTTGGAACACAACCAAGTACTTTTTTGGAAGAAGGTGATCCAAAATAAACACAAAGTAAGGATATAGGGCAAAGTATGAGTCAATTCATGGATTTTTTATCTGTTTATACTCCAAAAAGTGATTTTTGTCCACCTATCATTCATTTGTTTTCAATTTCTTTGCAATTGTAATTAACAACTAATTCATTAGATATGAAAAAATCCAGATCGATAGCTGTAGTTGCCCTTTCTTTATTAATGGGAACACAACTGATTTCAGCTCAAACACACAACATTGCTGTGGATGTAAAAAAACCGGGGGCTCCTATCCAGAAAACAATGTATGGTATTTTCTTCGAAGATATCAACTTTGGTGCGGATGGTGGTTTATACGCCGAAATGGTAAAAAACCGTTCGTTCGAATTTCCTCAAAACCTCCTGGGATGGACTACTTTTGGGAAAGTAGAAGTGAAAAACGACGGACTTTTCAGCAACAATCCTCACTATGTACGTCTTTCCTATCCGGGTCACGATGAAAAACGCACAGGTATGGACAACGAAGGATTCTTTGGTTTCGGTTTGAAAAAGGATGCCGACTATCGTTTCTCGGTATGGGCCCGTACCGCTGCCGAAAATGCTACCGAAAGCATTCGCATTGAATTTATCGATCCTTCGAGTGCTATTCTTGCCACACAAAATATAATTATCGATTCGAAAGAATGGAAAAAATATCAGGTAATTATAAAATCTGCAACTGTCGAACCCAAAGGCCGCCTGCGCATTTTCATGAGTTCGAAAGGAAGTCTCGATCTGGAACATGTTTCTGTTTTTCCTGTCGATACCTGGAAAGGACAC
>JAYFRI010000132.1:0-5095 GCA_034926015.1 Paludibacter sp.
ATTTACAAGATAAGTTTTTACCGATTCGGCATATTCTTTACCAAGTTCAGGACCATTTCCGGCTGAAGCACCGCTCAATGTAATCAATGTAGTTGGATTTTTTTGCATGCGATAACCCAGAATGTTCAGTATATTATAATAAGTCTTCAATTGTCTTTCCGAACGACCTTCCTGATCTTTTACCTCTGATTTACGCAAATCTTCCAGTTCGAATTTCGAAGCCTGATCTTTGCTTAAGCTTACATAACGTTTTGGTATTTCGGTGGATCCTTCTTCGAAGAATACATAATTGCGCAATGGAAATGCTTCGTTGATTGTACGTTTCGCCGGCACGGTGAGAGGTCCACGTGTATCGAATTTTACATCACTATCAGCGACAGGAACAATGATTGGTTTGACAACGGCAGGTGCCGGTTTTTCTTCAGGGGCTTCTTTTACTTTTCCTGTTCCGAATTTAAGCGCTATACCAACACGTACTGTGGATAAAGACCAACTTTCAACGTCGCGCGGTGCTTGTCCGAAATAAGGATGATATGAAACGAATGGAGAAAGTGCGATTTGTGAACGACTATTGGCCGGTGACAACTGAATGTCGTATCCCATTCCTACATGTGTAGAAAATACATGTTGACGAACGTCGCTGAATTCACCTTCGGTAGTGTTGAAAAGGTTACCGTTGTTTTGATCGAAGGTATAAGCAAAGGATTTGTTCAGATTATAGCCATAAGAACCTCCCAAAAACACATAGAAGTCGGGTCCGAATGGTGAAATACGAATACTTGGCTGAATGGTGGCATAACTGAGTCCTGTTTTTAAATCTTCGGGACAGTTACAGGGCGACATAACCTGATCGAATGAACCACCACGGTTATCGTAACCCAAATTAAGCATAACACCAATCACCGGTATAGGACGGTATTCCAATAGTAAAGAACCAAAACCTCCCACTCCTAATCCATCGTGAAGGGCTGCCGAAGCAGTCACTGCCGGATTCAGTACTTGTGTTGTTCCTGTGTACATATTAATATTGGCACCCCCCGAAACGCCTATCCAAAATTTAGGCTGAGTTCTTTGTTCTTCTTGTGCCGTCAATGCTGAGGCCATGCCAGTCAACATCAATGATGCGAAAATTAGTTTTCGAAACATGGTTTTATTTTTTTTGTAATTATATTTTTTCATTTTATTTGTGTTTTTAGTCAACCCGAACCCGACCGGTTTTGATCAGGTTCGTTCTGACATGATTGACTATGGTTTTGTCACTGCATTTGAATCCAACGTAACAGAAGCGATACGTGTCAACGCTCTACCGTTTAAAGTAGCACCTGTTGTCAGCGTGATGGATTGATCAGCAAGGATATTTCCATAGAATATGGAGTTAGTTCCCAATGTGGCTGATGTGCCTACCGACCAATAAATGTTTTTCGCCTGTGCTCCACCTGCAAGCACTATGCTTGTTCCGGCATCAGTCACCAGGGTAGAACCCATTTTAAAGATCCACACTGCATTTGGATTTCCACCTGCATCGAGTGTAAGGATACCGTTAGCACCTGTTCCTGAAATTCCGGATGTTGAAGAGTTTACATACAGTCCCGGAGCAAGAGTAAGGCCTCCGAGTTGTCCCGGCAACGAAATAGCATTCAACGAACGTCCCTGTGCATCGTTATAGGCAGCAGTTAAATCATTTTTAGCTGTTCCTACCAACGGATTGGCAGAGGTATAAAGTGTACCAACAACATTTCCTGCAAGAAGACCATTAATTGTTGCAGTTGGGAATGAACCCACATCACCTTTTATCAAAGTGCTTACACCTGTATTTGAAACGCCTGCACCGGCAAGAATTGCAAAGTTAGCAGCCGATCCAAGATCGATACCTGCAGGACCTGCATTTACTGTAGCAAAGTGAGCCACCAATGTTCTGTTTCCATTGATATTGAAAGTGTAGTTGGCCAATGTAGAAACCACAAGACCATTTTCAGTCCAGTTAGTAAAGCTGAAACCTCCGTTCATTGGTACTGCTCTTGCTGTTACCGAGCTACCTGCACTGTATGTTCCACCACCTGTTGTTGTTCCTCCGTTAGCAGGAGCTGAGGATAGATTCAATGTGTACTGGTTTGTTACAAAGTTGGCTACAAGGTTGCGACTTGTGTTGGCCACAAAAGTATAGTTGGCCAAAGCAGAAACTACAAGACCATTTTCAGTCCAGTTGGTGAATGAATATCCTGCATTTGCCGATGCCATTACAGTAACTGAGCTTCCCGAGTTAACGGTTCCGCCTCCACTTGTTGAACCTCCTAAAACAGGATTCGATGATAGATTGATATTGAGTTGGGTCGAAACGAAATTAGCTACCAAAACCCTGTTCTTTGTTACTGAAAAAGTGTAACTTGGAAGTAAGGAAGCAATCACACCGTTTTCGGTCCAGTTCACAAAAGTATAATTTGCATTGGCAGTTGCAAGGGCTGTTACCGAAGTACCTGAAGTGAATGTTCCACCACCGCTTGTTAATCCGCCAAGGCTTGGATTCGCTGATAAGGCAATACTGTATTGTGCAGGTGCAAAATGAGCCACCAATGTGCGGTTCGAATTGACATTAAAGTTATAATTGGCAAGCGTAGATACAATCACACCGTTTTCGGTCCAGTTGGTAAATGTATAACCTGTGTTAGCAGTAGCAGCTACTGTAATTGAAGTACCTGAACTGAATGTTCCGCCACCACTTGTTAATCCGCCAAGGACAGGATTGGAAGATAATACAACATTGTACTGAGTGAGTACAAAATTGGCTACCAATGTGCGGCTTGTATTTATATTGAAACTATAAGATGCAAGTGCCGAAACGATAAGTCCGTTTTCAGTCCAATTGGTAAATGTATAACCGGCATTCGCTTTAGCAACTACTGTTACTGCATTTCCCGGATCAAATAATCCACCACCACTTGTAGTACCTCCCATTACAGGATTTGAACTCAAACAAACCAATAATCTTGGTGTAGTGTAGTTGGCTACCAATGTTCTGTTGCTGTTCACCACAAAAGTGAATGTTGGCGTAGTAGAAACAATGATACCGTTTTCGGTCCAGTTTGCAAAGAAGAATCCCGGATTTGTAACGGCAACAGCAGTTACCGATGCTCCTGCATTATAAACGCCTTCGCCTGTAGTTGTACCACCGATAAGCGGTAGGTTGGATAAACTAACAGTATATTGAGCCAATGCAGCAATGGTGGAGAAACTCCATTTCTTTTCGCTGGCCATTGCATTGCCATCAAGGTCTTTTGCACCTGTGGTAATAATTGCTTCGTAGGTAACTCCGCGGGTAAGTGGCGCAGCAGGAGTGAAAAATGCATCACGACCTACATAGGTAACAAATCCCAATACAGGAGTCGATCCATTCATAAGTTTGAAAGTAGATGAACTTACTGTTGCAGCGTTCATATCTTTGCTGAATGTAGCTTTAATCACTTTGTCGACCGCTACATTGGTAGCTCCCTGAGCAGGATCGGTAGCTGTTACATAAGGTAAAACGGGTACTACAAGCATACCTGTTGTAAATGTCCATGTCGAATCCTTTGGTATTGATTTGTTCGACAAATCCTTCACCCCGCTTGTAATTGTAGCGGTATATTCTGTTCCGTACAACAAACTTGATGTAGGTGTAAATGTGGCGGTCATATCCTTATAAGTGACCAAACCTGAAACAACAGTTGTTCCCTGTTTCAATGTAAATGTCAACGAATTAATTGTTAGTATATTCATTGCTTTGCTGAAAGTAGCGGTGATCTTTTTGTCAAGCGCAATGTTGATAGCGCCATCTACAGGATCGGTAATTGTAATGATCGGCAATACGCCTGTTGCAAAACTCCAGGTGGTGTCCTTTGCCATTGAATTGCCCGCAACGTCTTTCACGTTCTTGCTCACTGTGGCAGCGTACACTTTGTTGGCTGCAAGCGGAGCATTCGGTGTAAATATAGCCTTGATGCCAGCATAAGTAATGACGCCGGGGATAAGAGTTGTTCCCTGCATAAGCACAAAAGTGGATGCATTAATAGATGTTGCATTCATTGCCGTGCTGAAGTCGGCAGAGATAATGTCGTTACTTCCTACATCGGATGCTCCATAAAGTGGAGCTGTGAGGATCACACGCGGAATAGCTCCTGTGTTGAAACTCCATGTATAGTCGGCAATCATTACATTTCCCATAGGGTCGGTTGCTCCACGGGTAATGGTGGCCGTATAAACGGTGTTCGCATCCAACAAAGTGGAAGGAATAAATGTGGTCTTCTTGTTGCTGTAGATAACTTCACCCGAAATGATGCTTGTTCCATTTTTAATAAAAAAAGTGGTTTCGTTGATGGTTGCTGCATCCATTTCTTCGTTAAAAGTAGCAGTAACCAGTTTGCTGGTGACTACATTGATGGCACCTTTGACAGGATCGGTACTGATCACTTCCGGGCAAACGCCAATGAGCTCTCCGGTATAATCATCGTCTTTACACTGCCATGTGAAAAGAGCAATTAATATCAGCATGAAGCTCATGCCCGATAATGTTGAAAACCTTTTCCGGTTGAACCATGAGGTGATCATTTGTTTTGATAATAAAGTCTTGTTTCTCATTTTTCGGTAAATTTATTTATGAATAATAATAAGTTGATATTAAGTCTTGAGTTGAGGAAATTCAACATTACAAAGGTGACGTAATTTGAAGAGGGATGCATTACACAACTTTCTTTAAATGTTGTATAATTCACTGATTTATTGTAGGGAAAAGTGAATGATTTAAAGGAAGTATTAAGGCGGTGGATTTGTGGAAGCGTTGAACTGTAAAATTCTCACCAGTCTCCAGTCTCCAGTCACCAGTCACCAGTCTCCAGTCTCCAGACTTTCGACCTTTGACATTAGACCTTAGACAAAAAACCGAAGACTATTCAATTATCAACTCACCAAATCCTCGAATTTTCAATCCCGAAAGCTTTCGGGACAAATCTTCGAACTTTCGAATCCTCAACTCTTCAAACTCTCCTCTTTCTTCGCCGTCTTGGTTGTGTTCTTTTTTGCTTTGATTTTGAAAGTCAATAAATCGGGCATAGTGTCGCCCAAT
>JAYFRI010000149.1:0-3253 GCA_034926015.1 Paludibacter sp.
CTTCCTATTTGGGTTTCAAGATTGAAATCTCCCATTTTGTAGCCCACAAGGTTTATTTCGCCTAAAAACATGTAAGTGAATTTTTGCCCTAACTCTTTTGATAGTATGGCACCGACTCTTGTGTTCGATTCCGTTTGGTGCTGCAATAGTGTGTCCGGGGTGAAAGTATACTTTTCAAAATCATTTTCGACATAAGCCGTGAGTCCGAAACGCATCCACTTGTTAAATTCCTCAGCTAAGCTTATCGAAAAGCGATTCGTCATTTTCTGTAATGCAGCGGTATCGTTGGTTTGTTTTAGGTCCAGATAGGTGCTACCGTAATAGGCCTTTTGCACAGAGTTTTCGAAATAGCGTTTTCGCATATCGTCTATCCTGATACTGTGTGCAAAGCGTGTAACGGGAATAAATTCCATTTTTGTTGTGTCCTTCGATCCCTTCGCCGGACGCTCGAATCCCAAGCTAAATTGCTGATTATAATGAATTTGAGAATGCCTGTAATTTGACATTACATTGTCGAGCATTTTTACAGGGATGTTAATTGGCTTAACAGATGTTTTGGCCGGGTTGGTCAGATAATCAGTTTCTGTTATCCCTCCATTTTCGTAATTTCTCAGGTTATTTGTCGATAATAATCCTATTGCTGAATAGCGTTTTCCATCGTAGGATCCGAAGATACTTCCGGCAAATCGCTTAGCAGATTGCTTGCTGTATTCTCCTTTTGCGCTAATGTAGTCGAGCGTGGTACCAAAGTTGAGCCGTTTGTTGGCATTTGCCGTAAACATAAAGCCTATTTCTTCCTCTTTGCGGTAATTGGAACCACCACTAAGGTATTTGATAATGCTGAGCGGCGTTTTTGTATTGTAAAACGTCGAAGTTTCTATTTGTGTAATGTATGGATAATAGGTGTTGAAAAACATAAAATCACTCATCTCAGGACGATCGAAATATATTTTCGATTGTATAGGCGAGCCCAAATTACCATTGTACGAATTGGCAATGCTGAATTTGTCGATAGCATTATCGTCCTGAAAATTCAAATGAGCCGTATCTACACGGACAGAGTCAACCCGCCCGAATTTGTCTGCCAATTTCCAGGTTTTTACAAATCTGTAATCTTCAGGTACTTCGGACCAAAGCAAAACTGAAAAATAAAAAATAGAAAATATAAGGGTAAATAATTTCTTTGCCGTCATAAGAGGTTGAATAACAGTTGCGTCTTTTGCAAAATAAAAAAACTGGCTTACAATTTATACACGTCGACAAAGATACGAAATAATTAGATGTCAGATTGCAGCTATATGTTATTAAATATAAATGCATTAAAAAATAAAGAAGAATCTTGCGGAAAAAAAATACAGCTTTCGATATTGCAGGGCAATTCGAAAGCTGTATTTATACTTTATTAAAACGCGTTTTTATACAGTCACCTCGTTTACAAGTGGTTTCTCATCAATAAAATCCTGAATGTTCTGCAGGGTAGTTTCGGCAATATTGTGCATTGCTTCTTGTGTGAAGAATGCCTGATGCGAAGTCACAATCACATTGTTGAACGATAGTAAGCGTGCAAGAATGTCGTCATCCATAACCCTGTTGGAGCGATCTTCGAAAAAATACTCACTTTCTTCTTCGTAAACATCAAGTCCGGCTGCGCCAATTTTCTTACTTTTAAGTCCTTGAATCAGTGCATGTGTGTTGATCAGTTTTCCGCGTCCGGTATTGATGATCATAACACCGTTTTTCATTTTGTTGATCGATGTCTCGTTGATAATGTATTCAGTATCTTTAGTTAATGGGCAGTGAAGCGAAATAATGTCGGCATTAGCGTATAAGTGATCAAGACTGCAGTATTCAATTTCATATTTCTCTGCGAAAGTATGGTCCGGAAAAATATCATAGGCCAACACCTTAAGTCCCATGGTTCTTAAGGTTTGAATAAGAATTTTTGATATTTTTCCTGTCCCGATAATTCCGGCGGTTTTTCCGTGCATATCGAAACCCATCAGACCGTTCAACGCAAAGTTTCCTTCACGGGTACGATTATAGGCTTTGTGAGTTTTTCGGTTGAGTGTCATCATTAAAGCAAGTGTATGCTCGGCTACAGCGTAAGGCGAATAGGCGGGTACTCTTACCACTTTTATTCTGTTTTTCGCTGCATTCAGATCCACATTGTTGTAACCTGCACAGCGCAACGCAATAACTTTAACATCGTTTTTAGCTAGTTCATCAATCACTTCGGCATTGGCAACTGCATTTACAAAAATACAAACTGCATCAAACCCTTTTGTAAGTGGAACATTGTTGATGTTTAAATGTCCTTTGAAGTATTTAATTTCAAACCCGAATTTCTGATTTATCTGATTAAATGAGACTTCATCGTATGGTTTTGTGTCGAAAAAGGCAATTTTATAATTCATAAATTTTTGTTTTAATCATGTAACAATTTTTTGACTATTTAGGTTTGAAAATCAAAGAGCTAAAACGAAAAAAACCTTTAGCAAGCAACTTGTGTGGAAACTAAAGGTTTATGCTGAATTTAGTATCTTGAATCAACCACCGATACAGTCATATGTAAATCCGTAGTCTGTAAGTTCGTCAGCATCATATATATTTCGTCCGTCAAGAATGATCTTACCTTTCATACTTTTCCGGACTACTCCCCAGCTTGGCATCCTGAACTCTTTCCACTCTGTAACAAGCATCAAAGCATCTGCATCCAAAACGGCATCGTAAATATCGTTTGCAAAATAGATGTTTCCATCCACTTTGAAACCTAATCGTTCGAATGCTTTTTGGGCTTCAGGCATGGCAACAGGGTCGAAAACGCGTATTTTGCAACCGGCTTTCAGTAGCTTTTTTATAAGTACCAGCGATGGTGCTTCGCGCACATCATCTGTGTTTGGCTTAAATGACAATCCCCACACTGCTATGGTCTTTCCTTCTATAGCATTTCCAAAATGCTTGAGCAATTTACTGAAAAGTATACGTTTTTGGCGTTCATTTACTTCCTCCACCGCTTTGAGCACTTTCAGGTCATAACCATTTTGCTCGGCTGTTTGAATCAGTGCTTTCACATCTTTAGGAAAACACGACCCACCATAACCAATGCCAGCATACAGAAATTTACTGCCAATTCGTACATCTGTGCCTATTCCTTTGCGAACCATGTTTACATCGGCGCCCAGCAATTCACACAAATTGGCTATGTCGTTCATAAAACTAATACGTGTTGCAAGCATGGCATTGGCTGCATATT
>JAYFRI010000219.1:0-6415 GCA_034926015.1 Paludibacter sp.
TAATAAGCGCCTATCCATTCCCAAAATTTCAACTGCGGATAGCGCAACACGGGCTGGTTGTCGAGCAGGCAAATCACATCCTTCACCTCATAAAGCAGTTCGGGTTTGTGCGTATGGAGGATGGATACGATGGCCGTGTACATCTTCTTTTTACCAAAAGGCACCACCACACGCATACCAATGCGCACAGCATCCGCCCACTCATCCGGCACCGAATAAGTGAACGTTCCGCCCAATGGCAATGGTACTATGACGTCGATGTATTTCATTTTTTACTTACTGCAAAGGTAAGAAAGAATTAAGAAACGGCAATTCTGTTGTATTGTAATTGCTTGTTTGTATTTGAATTCTTTTTTGATCAATGTTTGTATTCTCTTGCAGTTGGATAATTTCAAAAAAATGAAACAGCTAAGGCATTATTCAACATTTTAAAACCCTGATTCAACGGATATTTATTGCCCGGGTTTCAAAATTGTGGATAAGATCTGCATCAAAAACTTTTTATCTCTTCAAATTATTCCTATCTTTAGCAACACAAAATACAAAAACTTTCACTTGTTTTAAATATCAATTATTCAAATATATACTCATGGGTTCTTTCGTTCATCTTCATGTCCATTCTTATTATTCTGTGCTCGATGGCATGTCATCCATTTCGGGACTTGTAGATAAAGCTGCAAAAACCGGCATGAATGCAATTGCACTTACCGACCATGGCAATATGTTCGGCGTGAAAGAATTTTTCAACTATACAAAAAAGAAAAATTCTAAAACCAAAGACCAGATAAAAGCTCTAAAGGCTGAGTTGGGCAAAACTGATTTGACAGAAGATCAAAAAGCTGAACTCCTGCAACAACTCGCCGATGCAGAACAGCGTTTGTTCAAACCAATTCTTGGGTGCGAAGCCTATGTGGCCCGCAACAGCCGTCATTCCAAAACCAATCAGGAAGATCGCAGCGGTTATCATTTGGTTTTATTAGCTAAAAATAAGACAGGTTATCGAAACCTTTGTAAATTGGTTTCGCTTGGATGGATGGAAGGATTTTATTACCGTCCACGCATCGATCATGACATTCTGAAACAATACAGCGAAGGGTTGATTGCCTCTTCGGCCTGTTTGGGTGGCGAAATTCATAAAAAGGTGGAAAGTGGCGACTTGGTGGCTGCCGAGGCAGCCGTATTGTGGTACAAAGAAGTTTTTGGCGATGATTTTTACATCGAACTTCAGCGACACAAAACAGATAAGCCAAACGCCGATTACGAATGTTTCGAAAAGCAACAACGCCAGAATGTTGAGCTTATTAAACTGGCACGCAAAACAAATACAAAGCTATTGGCTACCAACGATGTTCACTTTGTAGAAGAAGAACATGGCGAAGCGCACGAACGGCTGATTTGTTTGAGCACCGGAAAGGACCTTGACGATCCGAGCCGTATGCGCTATACCAAACAGGAATATCTGAAAACGCCCGAACAAATGCTTCAGATATTTGCCGATGTGCCTGAAGCACTGGAGAACTCTGTTGATATAGCGAACAAAGTAGAATTTTACGACATTGATTCGGCCCCAATGATGCCTGTTTATCCTATCCCTGCCGATTTTGGAACTGAAGAACATTATCGCGAAAAATTTACGGAAGAAATGCTTCGTGAGGAATTTGGCGATGGCTACGATCGCTTAGGTGGCTACGACAAAGTGGTGCGGGTAAAGCTCGAAGCCGATTACCTTGCAAAACTGGCCTATGAAGGAGCAAAACAACGCTATGGAGCTGTGCTCGACGATGAAAAATCAGAACGTATTGATTTTGAGCTCAATGTAATGAAGACAATGGGTTTCCCCGGCTACTTCCTCATCGTTCAGGATTTTATTAATGCTGCCCGCGAAATGAGTGTGTCGGTAGGTCCGGGACGTGGATCGGCGGCAGGTTCGGTAGTAGCCTATTGCTTAAGAATCACCGATATTGATCCGTTAAAATATGATTTGCTGTTCGAGCGTTTCCTGAATCCCGATCGTATCTCAATGCCCGATATTGATATTGATTTCGACGACGATGGACGTGGACAGGTATTGCGCTGGGTGACTGAAAAATATGGAAAAGAGAGGGTTGCACATATTATTACTTATGGTACAATGGCCACCAAATCATCCATCAAAGATGTGGCCCGCGTTCAGAGACTACCACTTTCGGAGGCCGACCGGCTCACCAAACTTATTCCTGATAAATTCCCCGAAGGAGCTGATGGAAAAGCGCCTAAAGTGAATATATCTAATTGTTTGAAATATGTGCCCGAGTTGCAGCAGGCCCGGAATTCGATGGACCAGAACCTGGCCAGTACACTGCGCTATGCAGAGATGCTGGAAGGAACCGTTCGTCAAACCGGCGTACATGCCTGCGGTGTCATTATCGGTGCCGATGACCTCACCAACCTTGTTCCGCTGAGCACGGCTTTGGACAAAGAAACCGGTGAAGAAATGCTGGTGACGCAATACGAAGGTTCGGTCATCGAAGAAATCGGATTGATAAAAATGGACTTCCTGGGTCTGAAAACGCTATCGATCATCAAAGAAGCCTTATCCAACATAAAAAAATCGAAAGGGATTGACCTTGACATCGACACCATTCCTATTGATGATAAAAAAACTTACGAGTTATTCAGCAAAGGGCTCACGGTTGGTACATTCCAGTTTGAGTCGGCAGGTATGCAAAAACATTTACAGGCGCTTCAACCTTCGCAATTCGAAGATTTGATCGCCATGAATGCGCTGTATCGTCCCGGACCAATGCAATACATTCCTCAGTTTATCAATCGTAAGCATGGGCACGAAAAGATAGACTACCCTTTCCCTATCATGGAAAAGCGTTTGAAGGATACCTACGGAATTACTGTGTATCAGGAACAGGTCATGTTATTGAGTCGCGATTTGGCAGGTTTTACACGCGGCCAGTCCGATGAATTACGCAAGGCAATGGGGAAAAAACTGGTGGACAAAATGGCGGCTTTGCAGGTTAAATTTATGGAAGGATGCGAGAAAAACGGATTCGGACCAAGGGCTAAACTGGAACAAATATGGAGCGACTGGGCCGAGTTTGCCAAGTATGCTTTCAACAAATCGCACGCTACCTGTTATTCGTGGATAGCCTATCAAACAGCCTATCTGAAAGCACATTACCCTGCCGAGTTCATGGCAGCCAACTTAACGCGAAACAAGGACGACATTTCCGAAGTTGGAAAATTCATGGACGAATGTAAAAATCTGGGCATGAGCGTTATGGGTCCGGATGTAAATGAGAGCGATCTTACTTTTACGGTGAATAAAGATGGTAACATCCGTTTCGGACTTGGAGGTGTAAAAGGCGTGGGCGAAGGTGCTGTGATAGCCATCGTTGACGAAAGAAACAAAAATGGAAAATTCAAAAGTGTTTTCGATTTTATCGAACGGGTCAACCTTACTTCGTGTAACAAACGAGCCATCGAAAGTTTGGCTTTGTGCGGCGCTTTTGATGGTTTTTCGGACATTCGCAGGGAACAGTTTTTTGTAGAAAACAGCAAATCAGAAATCGTTCTTGAATCTATTCTACGCTATGGGAATAAATTTCAGACAGATGCTTCGATGAATCATAATTCGCTTTTTGGCGATATGGAAGCGGTGGAAATTGCAAAACCCGAAATTCCTTATGCGCCAGAATGGTCGCCGTTGGAAAAGCTAAACAAAGAACGCGAATTGATTGGTATGTATTTGTCGGCCCATCCTCTTGATGAATTTGAACTGGAAATTAACCACATATGCAATACCACTACTGTAGATTTAAAAGATTTGCAGGCACTGAAAGGAAAACCGCTCAGAATTGGAGGTATGGTTACAAATTTTCGCAATGGAACATCCAAAGCCGGAAATCCTTACGGAATATTTACGCTTGAAGACTATGCCGGCGCATTCGAATTTGCATTGTTCGGCAACAACTATGTGGAATTTGGCAAATATATGATCAAAGACCTGTATTTGTACATCACTGCCATTGTACAGGAAAAAGGTGCCGACTACAAATATAAAAAAGCTGTAGACCCCAATTTGCCTCAGGAATTAGAACTTAAAATTCAGAAAATTGAACTTTTCAGAGATATAAAAGATAAATTAGTGGATAAAATAACACTTACAATTCCACTACAACAAATTGATGACGAGTTTGCAGATGAGCTTTCAACGCTTTTACTTTCAAAGAAAGGCAATGTAAATCTTTACGTTAGTGTGGTTGATGAAAACTCGCCCAATAAGATAAAACTATTTTCGAGGCAGCACAGGGTAAAAATCGACACAGATGTTTATCGTTACATTAAGAAGGCAAAAGAAGCTGCAATTCTCGATTTTGCAATAAATGAATAAAGATAGAATTTATCAATACTATTATTTAGTATTTTTGTAAAACAATTTCGATGGAGCGCTGTTTTTATTATCGTTATCATTTATCAATGAGCAATGCTGATTGAAAAACCCTTTCGTTTTCATTCTCAACATATTTGAATTTGCAAAAAAAAAGAAGTTTAAATTATTAATTATAAATATATAAAGTTATGGCATTAGAATTAACAGATGGAAATATCAAAGAAATTATTAACAGCGGAAAACCTGTAGTAGTTGATTTTTGGGCAGAATGGTGTGGTCCATGTCGTATGGTAGGCCCCATTGTAGAAGAACTGGCAAAAGAATTTGATGGACAAGTAGTTGTCGGAAAAATGGATGTCGACGAAAATGTGGAAACTCCTAACGAATATGGAATTCGCAACATCCCTACTATTCTTTTCTTTAAAGATGGTCAGGTGGTTGACAAACAAATCGGGGCGACTCAGAAAGCTGTTCTAGCTGCAAAAATTCAGGCTTTGTTGTAAGAGATTTTCAGAAATTACATATACCGGAAGCAATGGTTGACTCTTCTCATGGAAGTTTTAACCATTGCTTTTTATTTTTATAGTCGTCTAAAGTTTCAGATAAAAATCCTTCGCCAACGCAGCAAATTCTTTGCTATATTGATGTCTTTCAGTAGTTTCAATTTCTAATTTACTTATTTCAGTAGGTTTAAAGCTATCACTAAACTGAAGTAATACTCTTTTGGCCTCTGTTGCAGGTTTGGGGTGTACGTAAACCATTTTATGGCAATACAAACCTATACTTTCAGCAAATTGCACACACTTTATTCCTTCATTTACAGGCAAAATTAAACAAATCCGCCCATTCTCAGCAAGCATTTTTTTCGCCCATGTCATCAATTCCTCATGCGTAAGGGAATCGGTATGCCGGGCAGTAGTTTTATCTGCACAGTTATTTTTCAGAGAATTGACAAAGTATGGAGGATTAGAAACTATAAGATCGAATTTTTCATCGGTGGTTGCAGCAAATTGTTGGATAGAAATTTCTTTTGCCGTAATGCTGTCTTTCCATGGAGAGTTTTCTATATTTTCCTCGGTTTGAAGTATCGCATTTGGTTCAATGTCGATGGCAGTAATTTGAGCGCAAGTACGTTGTGCCAGCATCAAAGCGATCAATCCGCTACCTGTGCCAATGTCCAACACTTTGTTAGCGCAGTTTACATCTGCCCAGGCGCCCAAAAGAACGCCATCGATGCCCACTTTCATGGCGCAGCGATGATGGTACACCGTGAATTGTTTAAAGCTAAAAAAAGGATTAGGCATGGAGTTATCTTCTGTTGCCCGACGAAGAGCCTGAGGACCTGGATGATTCAGATCGGCTCGATGATTCTGTGCTTCTTGCAGGCGTGGATGTGTTCCTCGAACCTGAAATATCAACCGAACGCGATGTGCGTGGAGGCTCATTCCTTACAGCCGACCCTTGACTTTCACGTGAAGAATTTCCAGGATTCACCGCAGGATTGGGTCGCGAACTTGAAGGTACTGTTTGCCCCTGTCTGTCGGTTGTTTGTATTCTTATTGATGGGTTGCGCTGTCTTAATTCAGATGAGCTGTTGTTTATACTACTCCCTCTTCTTTCGTTTACTTCGCCCGAAGTTGTACGCGTTGGCTGATAAGTTCTGCTATCAGGTCTGGTTGTTTGAGTCGACCGGAAACTACTTCCTGCCGCTGGCGACTGAAACGAAGAACGTTCGTAACGTTTATTTTGTAACTGCTGGTACTGCTCCTGATTAAGCACCTTCTGCAGATCATTGTCTTTGTCTTTTATTCGTTTTATTGCATCCCGCCGATTGTTGGAGGTTTGCCGTTCACGAGCGTACTTAAGGTTAATCTCGTTCACTTTTTGAACCTGTTCAGGGGTGAGCTGTAGCTCGTTTTGAAGTTTTTCGGTTTGTTTTATAGCCTCCTGCTCAGGAGTACGTTCCTGTATAGTATTGTTTTCCTGACTATAAACATTTATATTCAGAAGAAAAACAATTATTATTATTAA
>JAYFRI010000194.1:0-17153 GCA_034926015.1 Paludibacter sp.
CGTAGGCAGGCTTGCGTCCGCGTTGGGTTGTATGCCCGAATTAGTTACAGTAACGGTAGTGGCAATCTGGTCGAATTCATCATTGCCATAAACAATACAATTTTTCAGACTGATGGAGCCTGAAACTCCATTAGTAGGAGAGGCGGCCTTTAGACAGATTAAAGGAGTAATAACCGCGTAAGCCAAAAGGATGGTTTTGATTTTCATACTTTACTTGGTTTTGCTAATTATTCTTATAGCTCTCGCCTTCTTGTTGTCTGATTTGGAAGTGTTCTGAGTGGGTGCACCGGACGAAAAACTAAATGGCCATGCGCCGTAACTAGCTCTCTCAGATGAAGACCAATATTCTCCTGATACTGAAATTGGTACTATGCTGTTTTGTTGTGCGTTGAGTTTATTCAATACATAGTTGACTATACTCAGTGTACGATAAATTTCGACGAGTTGATTAAGAGAAGGTAAAAACCAAACTCCAGGAACAGTGCCATAGTCATAACAGTATTTTGCCGCACAATTTGTATTCGTCAACGAAAAAGTTCCTCCTGCACCATTGCCCGTGAAGCCCGTATGACCAACAATTTTAGCCGTGTTTTCAAATCCTTCTTTGTCTGAGATAGCTGCGGCTGGGGTATCATAGTTAATAAGATTTGGAATGTCGGGTTGGTTATATCCAATAGTAGGTGTCCACTGAATTCCTGTGTTTTCGGTGATAGCAATTACAAGCGAATTGGCATTTACAAAATCATTACTTTCGTTAGTCCAAAAACAAACTCCTACAACGTCTATAATAGTATATCCAGTAGGAAACAGTAATTTTCCATTTTTGTCATATTGTGGAGTGTAGACAGTTCCATCGTTCATTAAAATGTCGCCGGGTACAACTATTTCCTTGTTCAGGTATAAATTGTTGTTGATGTTACTATTCAGTACTTCTCCTGAAGTTCCCGATACTCCAAATCCTTTTAAAGCATAGTTTTGTGTAACTATGCTGTTCATTATTTTGCCTCCGTTTTGTAAATAAACTCCTCCGCCTTCCGATACTGTTTGCCCACTTACAAAAGTTGATAGTATGAGTAAAAGAAGCATGAAAAATGTATTTGTCCGTATTTTGATTTTTATTGGAGAATAGTTATACATAACATTACATTACATTTTAATTGTTGAAACGGGTATGGCAATTATACTTCCTGCTGTTTTATTTGCACTTGTAAGAGAGGCAGGTGACCATGGGTAAGAGTAGGTGTTTAATATCCATGCATTCTGAGCGTTGTGTTCGGAAGATGTCCAATATCCTGTAGAAGAGAAAATCGTTGAATTGTTGTTGTAAATTGTATTTAGAGCAGTCCAAAACCCTCTTTCTTTTAGTAGTCTTGCACAAGCATCCATTTGTGGATAGACATCCCAAAGGTGTAATATTTGAGATGCTGCTGGCAAATACCAGCGACCTATGGTTCCGCTTGGAAAATTATATTCTCTTGCGAATTTGACGCCGGATTTCCCAGAACTAAAATCAGTCCAAGGTGTGCCATTTGTAACCCACTTATTTCCTTCTATTACCATATTTTTAGTATTTGTAAACCCTGCGGTATCTAATTTTGCAGCAACGGCAGTCGCATAGGAAGGTATGGTTGGTATGTCTACGGCGGGTGATACGTTTACCCAATTGCAAGAAGCATCTACTTCTGCATCATTCATTTTTGGTATGCCCATTATGAAAAATTCCTTAGCCGATGGAGCCGGATTTACGTAGTAGACAATGCCCATGGGAATGTGGCCGGTAAAGTGTGCCGCAGCAAGAGTCGCTACATATTTTCCATTTGCATCGATATGATAGGTGGGTTTAAGAATGGTTCCATCAGTACAATAAATATCACCAATACTGGCCACAAAAGTGCCGGGGATTACTTCGGGGCTTGGAGGCCGTATGGCAGCTACATTGTTTTGAATAATACAATTCTGAACGATACCTCCGTCGATAAGTACACCGCCGCCATATCCGGGCGAAGTTCCAGTAGAACTTCCTATGTAAGTATATCCTTTTTTGATTGTAAATCCATCGAGCGTACCTTTTACAGTGGCAACCCTGTGGCTGTAATTCCCATCGAGTACCGATCTTTGTGCTGCAGTAGCAATTCCCGGATAAATGCGCTGTTCGTAAGTGGTTGCGTTGGGGGGAAAGCCTCCAATCACTGTTACACCCGCTGGGATGATAAGTTCATTCTCAGTATAGGCGCCTGCTGCTACCCAAATGGTGGTATTTGCCGGTGCACCAGTCAGCGCGGCAGTTATGGTTGAGTATCTGTTAGCTGCACCCACAATGTTGCTGGTGATATTTACAGTGCGGTTCGGCGTTTGCGAGAACAGCACGCAGCTAATAATGGTAAAATAAACAGTAAGAAAACGTTTCATTTTTGCAATTGTCTATTGTGTATAGTTAAAGAAAATAATCATTTCTTTGTGCCGCTTGCTCTGATAAGTGCTACTGTCGGAGTGCTTGATTTCGAATGGATGACGAATTTTTTACAAACGAAAGTGAAAAATATACAATTCCCGTTTTTGAAAAAATGCTTCATTGGCATATAGTGGCTTTCATTGAGCCGGCTGTAGGTTGCTGATGTATTTTTTAATTCATTGGGTGTGATTTTCTTGTATCCGCAATGCACTTGCTTCCTCTTTTAAGTTAAGGCAAAAATATTCTAAAAAGAGTTTGGTTTTGATTGAAAACTACAAAGTTAATGTAAATAAATAACAATTCAAACGAAAACTCAGTTAAAAATATGTTAAATGCAAACTTGGAGTAATTGTAAATTGAGAAAATTGACAAAAAGTTATATTGTAAACAAGAAATATTATGTCTTTATCATCTAAGACTATGTTTTCAACGCATAACACTATGTCTTCAACGCTCTATAAAGGCTTACAGAGACATAAGCATTGACTTCAATGTTCGAAAACGAAATCGACAGTTTGTATTATTGAATTTTTTCATTAATTTTGCATGGGATTTATTGTTAAATCATGCAATTGAATATCAAACCATTATAAAATAAAAATTCATTATGAAACCAATGACTAAAAGTCCATTGCAAATAGCGCGTGCAGCCTACCAACCTAAATTGCCTGCTGCGCTGAAAGGCAATGTTGTATTGAAAGAGGGCGTTAATACTGAATCGGTAGCTGATCAGGCCGACATCAAAGCACTTTTTCCAAACACTTACGGAATGCCTTTGATTACGTTCGAAGCCGGTGAGAAAAAAGAAAATCCAACAGTTGGCGTGGGTGTTATCCTCTCCGGCGGACAAGCGCCTGGTGGCCATAATGTTATTTCAGGACTTTTCGATGGATTGAAAGCATTGAACCCGGACAATAAATTGTACGGTTTTTTGGGTGGTCCCAGCGGATTGGTCGATCACAAGTACATTGAACTGACGAAGGAAATTGTGGATGAATACCGCAATACCGGAGGTTTCGATATCATTGGCTCAGGTCGTACAAAACTCGAAGAAGAAGCACAATACGAGAAAGGAGCTGAAATTTGCAAACAGTTAGGAATTAATGCAATCGTAATTATTGGAGGCGACGATTCAAATACAAATGCTTGTGTTCTTGCCGAATACTACTCGCAAAAAAAAACAGGTATCCAGGTAATTGGCTGCCCTAAAACAATTGATGGTGACCTTAAAAACGAAATGATCGAAACCTCGTTCGGCTTCGATACTGCTTGTAAAGTGTACTCCGAATTAATCGGAAATATTCAGCGCGATGCTAACTCGGCTAAAAAATACTGGCACTTTATTCGTCTGATGGGTCGTTCGGCTTCGCACATTACACTGGAATGTGCTTTGCAAAGCCAACCAAACATTTGTATTGTTTCCGAAGAAGTTGAAGCCAAAAATCTAACATTGAGAGATGTTGTTGAAGATATTGTAAAAGTGATTGTACATCGTGCAAGCCATGGCATGAACTTCGGAACAATTTTAATTCCTGAAGGATTGATCGAATTTATTCCGGCTATGAAAAAGCTTATTGCCGAACTCAACGATTTGTTGGCTCACAACGATGACTTCAATAGCCTTGAATCGGACGACGAAAAACGTCAGTATGTAAAAGGTTTGTTAAGCCCCGAAAGCAGCCAGGTATATCGCGATCTTCCTAAAGGCATTGCCCGTCAGTTGACATTGGACCGCGACCCTCACGGTAATGTTCAGGTGTCGTTGATCGAAACAGAAAAACTACTCATCGAAATGGTGGCCAAACGACTTGCCATGCTGAAAGCCGAAGGAACATTCAAAGGAAAATTCTCGGCCATCAATCACTTCTTCGGTTACGAAGGACGTTGTGCCATTCCTTCTAATTTCGATGCAGACTACACTTATTCATTGGGTTACACTGCTTCGGTTCTTATTTCGGAAGGCAAAACCGGCTATATGTCGTCGGTACGTAACCTTACGGCTCCCGCTGCAGAATGGATTGCAGGTGGTGTGCCTATCACCATGATGATGAATATGGAAAAACGTCACGGAAAAATGAAACCGGTAATTCAGAAAGCTTTGGTGCGTTTGGATGGTGCTCCGTTCAAATACTTTGCTGCTCACCGCGAAGAATGGGCTGATGAAAAATCGAGCTACGTTTATCCCGGCCCGGTTCAGTATTATGGTCCAACCGAAGTTTGCGACCAGCCTACCAAAACGCTGCAATTGGAAAAAGAATAGTCCGATAAAATAATAAACGTATATTTTAAAAGTCCTGAAGAACAATTTTTTTGTTCTTCAGGACTTTTTTTGATGTGCATGAACAGAGAGGAGTCCCGAACGGCGGATTTTTTGAAGGTCGGTTGCTATCCCTGAATTAATCATTTCAAATGAAAACGATATTAGCAAAAAAAATGTATTTTTGTAACTCGAACAAATAATTAAAACGCAGAGCGAATGATTTTAAACTATATCTGGATCGGATTCATTTTTGTCGCATTTATTGTAGCTTGTTTTCAGTTGATTTTCAATGGAAATACACAAATATTTACAGATATAATTCAAGGGGCATTTGGCTCGGCCAAAACAGGTTTCGAAATTTCGCTGGGACTTACAGGAGTGCTTTCTCTGTGGCTTGGTATTATGAAAGTGGGAGAAAAAGGAGGCGTTATCCAGATTTTTGCCCGGATTGTGGCTCCGTTTTTCACTAAGATTTTACCCGATATACCGAAGGATCATCCTGCGCTTGGCAGTATTTTTATGAATGTGTCGGCCAATATGCTGGGACTAGATAATGCGGCTACTCCTATGGGCCTCAAGGCGATGAAGGAGTTGCAGGAGATAAACCCCGATAAAGATACGGCTTCGAATCCTATGATTATGTTTTTGGTGCTGAATACGGCCGGGCTTTGTTTAATTCCTATCAGTATAATGGTTTACAGGGCTCAGTTAGGCGCGGCCAATCCGGCGGATGTTTTTTTGCCGATTATGATTGCTACCTTTATTGCAGCATTGACAGGGCTTATCTCTGTGGCTGTTTATCAGAAAATAAATTTGCTGGATAAAACAATATTGGGGACAATTACGGGATTGATTGTTTTTATTGCTGCTGTAATTATTTTATTGAGTCAACTTACAAAAGATCAGATTGCCCAATACTCATCGCTGACAGCCAATTTCCTTTTGTTCGGCATTATCGTGGGTTTTATTGCTATGGCGGTGTACAAAAAAGTAAATGTGTACGAATCTTTTATCGAAGGTGCCAAAGAAGGGTTTCAGGTGGCTGTGGGTATTATTCCTTATCTGATTGCCATACTTGTGGCCATTGGAATTTTTAGGGCTTCGGGCGCTATGACTATGCTTACCGATGGAATTACGTGGTTGGTGGGACTCACAGGTATGAATACCGATTTTGTGGGCGCTTTGCCTACTGCCCTGATGAAACCTTTGAGCGGAAGTGGGGCACGTGGAATGATGGTGGATGCCATGACATTGAACGGGGCCGATTCATTTGTGGGCCGGCTTTCGTGCATCATTCAGGGATCGACAGATACTACATTTTATATACTCGCTGTGTATTTTGGCTCTGTTGGAATTAAAAACACACGATATGCACTGGCTTGTGGCTTATTTGCCGATTTTGTGGGTATTGTTTCGGCCATTTTACTTGGTTATTTGTTCTTTCATTAAATCCCGCTCATTTTACCGAAAAAGCATGAACAATGAAATTTAAGAACGGTACGTTTTTTTTTAATTAATTAAGGCAATGGAAAAACTATATTATTCTATCTCAGAGGTAGCTGCAATGTTTAAAATCAACCAATCGAATCTGAGGTTTTGGGAAAAGGAATTCAAACAGCTGAAACCTCGGCGAAATGACAAGGGAACGCGTTTTTATACAAATGAGGATATTGCCACGATTAAGAAAATCGTTTTTTTGGTTGAAGAGCAAAAACTAACGCTTGAAGGTGCGAAACGTAGGCTTGGACAGAAAAAGGATGCCGTTGAAAAACAACAACAGCTTGTGGAACGTCTGAAAAGTATTCGTGAAGAATTAAAGGGAATTGCGAATGCTCTGTCATAAATGCTTCTATTGACTAAAAAATCAATTATATACACATGAAAAAGTTGCTGGTATTTTTACTCTCGGTAATGTTGTTTTCGCTGACGGTTTTGCCGCAGGGAAAACCTAAGAATGTTGTTCTGTTGATTGGTGATGGCATGGGGCTGGCTCAGATTTATGCCGGTATGGTGGCCAATGGTAACAAGCTTCAGCTCGAACGTTGTAAAAATGTTGGGTTTGTAAAAACCTATTCAGCAAGTCATTTTACGACCGATTCGGGGGCTGGTGGTACGGCTTTGGCCTGTGGCGTGAAAACAAAAAACGGAATGATAGGTATGAATGCCGACTCGGTGGTTGTTCGTTCTATTCTCGAAATGGCCGAAAAAAATAATTTAGCTACCGGAATTGTTTCGGCTTGTGCAGTCACTCATGCCACGCCGGCTTCGTTTATTGCTCATGTGGCCGACCGAAATATGTACGAAGAAATTGCAGCCTATTATTTGAAAACCGATATAGATGTTTTTGTAGGAGGTGGCCGTAAGTATTTTGAAGAAAGAACGGATGACAGAAATCTGATCGATGAACTTAAAGCTAAGAATTACCAAATTGCTTATACAATAGCTGATGTGAAGGCAGTGAAATCAGGTAAACTGGCAGGTTTGCTTTACGAAGATCAAAACCCCGCCATGCCCGAACGTGGAAAAATGTTACCGGATGCTACAATGGCGGCGATCGATGTTCTCGACAATAATAAAAAAGGATTCTTTCTTATGGTGGAAGGGTCTCAAATCGATTGGGCAAGTCATGATAACGATGCAGCACAGGTAGTTAAGGAAGTGCTCGATTTTGACGAAACCGTTGGGCGGGTGTTGGATTATGCACAAAAACATGGAAATACGCTTGTGATTATCACTGCCGATCATGAAACCGGAGGATTGACTTTTCCTAATGGAAATATCAAAGCGGGTACTTTTGATGCAGCATTTACAACCAAAGGACATACAGGTATTCCTGTTCCTGTTTTTGCATTTGGTCCCGGAGCCGATAAGTTTGGAGGATTTATTGAAAACATCAGCATCAAAGCCAAAATAGAGAAACTGCTCAGGCTCTGATTGTTTTTTCTGTTGCCCGATTCGGTCTGAAAATATCAAAGCAACAATAATAAACAAACAATTTTTTTATCAGAAGGGCTGACGGAAAGTGCAGCCACTTTTCCATTCGCTGCAGCCGTAGGCGGTGTTTCCTTTTATAACAGTGCCTTTTCCGCACAATGGACACACTTTTCCTTCGGGATTGTTCTTGTTTTCGTGCGATGCACGTATTTCGTCAATCGAGCGGTTGTCGCTTTTCACGTTCAGTACAATTTGACGAACCATTTCCTTTAATTCGTTCAGAAAGTCGCTGGCCTGATATTCGCCCCGCTCCACTTGTCGCAGTTTTTTTTCCCAGAGCCCTGTCAACTCAGCCGATTTCAGCATTTCTTCCTGAATTGTCAATATCAAATCTATTCCTGTGTTGGTGGCTATCAGGTTTTTGCGTTCCTTACGAATGTATTCCCGTTTGAAAAGCGTTTCGATAATAGCAGCGCGCGTCGAAGGGCGACCAATGCCGTTTTCTTTCAGAGCGTCGCGCAGTTCGTCGTTGTCCACAAGTTTTCCAGCCGTTTCCATGGCGCGGAGCAATGTGGCTTCGGTGTATGGCTTGGGAGGCGAAGTCCATTTTTCGGCCAGTGTAGGTGCATGTGGTCCGCTTTCGCCTTTCACGAAAAGTGGAAGTGTTTTTTCATCTTCTTCGCTTTCTTTTTCATCTTCTGTTTTGGTTTTTTCGAATACCACGCGCCAGCCCGGATCAAGGATTTGCTTCCCGGTGACTTTAAATTCCACTTTGTCAACTTCGCCCAAAACAGTGGTGGTCGAAATTTTACATTCGGGATAAAAGTTGGCAATAAAGCGGCGGGCTACGAGATCAAATACCCGTTTTTCGTTGTCGTTTAACGCAGTAGGATGTATGCCTGTAGGTATAATGGCGTGGTGGTCGGTGACCTTGGCATTGTCGAAAACTTTTTTTGTTTTTGCTAATTTTCCTGCCAAAAGCGGCTTTGTAATCAACTCGTAATCTTTTATTCCTTTCAGAATGTCAGGTATTTTAGGGTACATATCATCGCTCAGATAAGTAGTGTCGACGCGAGGATAAGTAGTTATTTTTTTTTCGTAAAGACTTTGAATAATTTTAAGAGTTTCGTCGGCCGAGAAGCCGAATTTCTTATTGCATTCCACCTGCAACGATGTCAGGTCGAAAAGTCGTGGTGCTGATTCGGTACCTTTTTTAGTGCCAATTTCGGTGATGAAAAAATCGGCGGTTTTTACGGTTTCCAAAAAACCGGTACCTTCTTCTACGCTCGAAAACCGTCCTTTTGTAGCCGAAAAAAGCGTGTCGCGGTAAACGGTTTTCAGTTCCCAATATGCTTCGGGTTTAAAGTTCTCTATTTCAAGTTGTCGGTTTACAATGAGCGCCAATGTGGGCGTTTGCACGCGTCCGATGGACAGTATTTGTCGGTTTTTGCCGTATTTCAGGGTGTAAAGCCGGGTGGCATTCATACCCAACGTCCAGTCGCCGATGGCGCGCGAAAGTCCGGCTTCGTAAAGGTGTTGAAATTCCTTTTGATCGCGCAATTTGGCAAACCCTTCGCGTATGGCTTCTTCGGTCAACGATGAAATCCACAAACGTTTTACCGGACATTTGCACAATGCTTTTTGCATTACCCAGCGCTGAATGAGTTCGCCTTCCTGCCCGGCATCACCACAGTTAATGACCTCATCAGCCGCCGCCATTAATGTTTCAATTACTTTAAATTGTTTTTGAATGCCGCTGTCGTTCATTACTTTTATGCCAAAGCGTTGCGGAATCATGGGCAACTGACTCAGCGTCCATGGTTTCCATTCCGGAGCATATTCATGGGGTTCGAGTAGTCCGCACAAATGTCCGAAAGTCCATGTCACCTGGTATCCGTTTCCTTCGATATATCCTTCTTTGCGGGTTTTGGCGCCCAGTATTTCGGCAATATCACGTGCTACACTTGGTTTTTCGGCGATACAAACAATCATGATTGTGAGGGTGATTTTTGAGAATTAATGAATTATTCTGATGGTGTCAGGTTGTATTTATTCAATGCAAATGTACATAAAAAAAACATTCTTCGTTTCAATATTTTTTCGTTTCGGAGAAGGTTGAACATAAGCTTCTGATGGCTAAGGTTGTTATTTTGAAAACAATATTTTCACTGTTTTTAGATCGAATCCGGATTGAAGATTTCATTTGTATCGAAACTTTAACCGATTTTTAGTCATTGGTTAAGAATCTTTCATTTTTTCATTTATCAGCATATAAGAGTACTGAAGATTTTGTATCTTTGTAGCTCAAAAATCTGGTCAGTCAGTCTGTAATCATTTTGAATCTGTTTCGAATGCAGGGTCAATTCAATGTTTGAAGAAAGAATAAAACATATATAAAAAATATTTTATGGAAGAATTAAATGCTATTGTACAACAGGTTGTACAGGTTTCGCCTATCATGAAAGTGTTCAGAATAGCTCCACTGGGCTGGGAATTACCAGATTTCAAACCAGGACAGTTTGTGGCCATTGGTTTGCCACCTACAAGCGAAAAATGTGCTGAAGCTACTGAAGAGCCGGTTGAGCCTGATCAGGAAAAATTGATTAAAAGGGCTTATTCTATTGCATCGTCGAATTTGTCGAAAGATTACGTTGAATTTTACATTACCCTTGTTCACTCAGGTGCTTTGACTCCACGTTTGTTCAACCTTAATATTGGTGACAAAATTTGGTTGGGAAATAAATTTGTTGGCATGTTTACGCTCGATCAGGTTGCTGAGGATCAAAATATCGTATTGATTGGCACTGGCACCGGAGTGGCTCCTTATATGAGTATGTTGCGTACCGATGCATTGCATCGCAAAGGTAATATTCTTGTTATTCACGGTGCTTCCAATTCATGGGATTTGGGTTATTCATCTGAGTTAAATTTGTTACAGAGTCTGTCGCCTAAGTTCCGCTATATTCCTACTATTACTATTCCTGAGCGTGAGTTTACACCATGGTCGGGTCGCACTGAATTTATTCAGGAAATATGGGAAGACGGAACTGTTGAAAAACTGTGGGGTTTTAAACCAACTGCCGAAAATACACATGTTTTCCTTTGTGGTAATCCACGCATGGTTGCGGGCATGATAGAGTGTCTCGAAAAAGAAGGATTCAAAGAACATACCCGTAAAGAAGTGGGTCAGGTACATGCCGAAAAGTTCAATTGATTTCCTTTTCAGACCTGAATTAAAATAAAAAACACCCGGTTGTGCGTTATTCACAATTCGGGTGTTTTCTCTTTGTGTATTTTCGGAATAGTTTTGTCAAAGTTTAATTATCTTTGCAATTGCAATATAGCATTTACTTATAAAAACTAACTTTATGGAAGAACTGACGCTTATCACTCCAACCTTTTTGTTCTCGGCTGTTTCGCTCATTTTGTTGGCTTATACCAATCGTTTTTTATCCTATGCTCAACTGGTGCGTACACTGAAGGATCGGTATATGGAAGATCATTCGGCAATGACGCATGCTCAGATCATGAACCTGAAAAAAAGGCTTTATCTGACCAAAAACATGCAAATGTTTGGTGTGGCCAGTTTATTGCTTTGTGTTGCTACTATGTTTCTGATTTATATTGGCTCACATATATTGTCGGCCTATATTTTTGGGTTAGCTTTGCTGTTGCTCATTATATCGCTTGGTCTTTCGGTTTGGGAAATACAAATTTCGGCCAAATCGCTCGAAATTTATTTGGGTGATATGGAGAAAATTGAAAACGCCGAATAAGCCGGTGCTGTTGTCGTCAAAAAAAAGCAGAGAATAACTAAAAAAGGAATAAAATTAAACTATCTATGAATAAGGGATTTGTAAAAATTGCTGCCGCTATTCCCGAATTAAAAGTGGCCGATTGTGCTTTTAATGTTGAAAAAATAGTTGAATTGCTTCAGCGTGCAGAACAGGAAAAAGTGCAGGTAGTTTGTTTCCCCGAACTTTCGGTAACAGCTTATACCTGTGCCGATTTGTTTTTTCAGGAAAAACTATTGCTGGATGCAGAAAAAAGGTTGACCGAACTTCAATTGGCTACTTTTTCGCTTACAGCTGTGACTGTTGTGGGTATGCCTTTACGCGTTGATAACCAGCTTTTCAATGTGGCTGTAGTGTTGCAGGGTGGTCGCATTCTGGGAGTTGTGCCTAAAACAAATCTGCCCAATAACAATGAGTTTTACGAAAAACGCTGGTTTGCTTCAGCAAAATCTACTGATGTCACTACAGTAAAAATCGGCGGTGAGGAAGTGCCTTTTGGTACCGATATTTTATTCACGGATCGTAAATTTTCCTTTGCTATTGAATTGTGCGAGGACCTTTGGGTGCCTATTCCGCCAAGTTCGCAACATGCTGTTCACGGTGCTGATATCATTTTTAATCTCTCGGCCACAAACGAACTTATTGCCAAGCATCATTATTTGTGTCAGCTCATCGAACAACAATCGGCACGTTGTAATTCGGGATATGTGTACGCTTCTTCGGGTTTTGGAGAATCCACTACCGATGTGGTATATGCCGGGAACGGACTTATTGCCGAAAATGGAAAAATGATTGCCTCTTCCGAACGGTTTTTGTTAGAATCGCAACTTGTTGTTTCCGAAATAGATGTGGAACGGTTGAGGGCCGATAGGATGAGGAATACAAATTTCAGCAACGAAAAATCAGATAAGAAATACAGAATTGTAAATATCGAGGATGCTCATTTTACTAATTTTGAATTAAAACGCAAATTTGGTAAACATCCTTTTGTACCTGCTATGACCAATCGAAACGAGAGTTGTGAGGAGATTTTTTCGATTCAGGTGGGTGGTCTGGCTAAACGTTGGCAACATACAAAAGCAGAAACACTCGTGTTGGGAATTTCGGGAGGTTTGGACTCCACGCTTGCCTTGTTGGTGTGTGTGAAAACTGCCGATAAGCTTGGCATTGACCGCAAAAGCATAATTGGCATCACTATGCCGGGCTTTGGTACTACCGATCGTACTTATTTAAATGCATTGAATTTAATGAAGTCTCTGGGGGTTTCTCAAAAGGAAATATCTATAAAAGATGCATGTATTCAGCATTTTAATGACATTGGCCATGATGCGTCGCTACACGATGTGACCTACGAAAATACACAGGCGAGGGAAAGAACCCAAATCCTCATGGATATTGCCAACAAGCACAACGGAATTGTGATTGGTACTGGTGATTTATCTGAACTGGCTTTGGGATGGGCTACTTACAATGGCGATCATATGTCTATGTATGCTGTAAATAGCGGTATTCCTAAAACACTTGTTCGTTATCTTGTGGACTGGGTGTCGCATACGCTTGAAGGTGAAACGGAGCTTATTCTCCGTGATGTGCTCGACACTCCGGTAAGTCCTGAACTTTTGCCTGCCGACGAAAAGGGTGAGATAGCTCAAAAGACTGAAGATCTGGTAGGCCCTTACGAACTGCATGATTTTTTCCTTTATTACTTTGTGCGTTTTGGCTTTGCACCTGAAAAAATACGGTTTTTGGCCAATAATGCTTTCGATGGAGATTATACCGATGAGGTGATTGTGAAGTGGTTGAAGGTGTTCCTGCGTCGGTTTTTTGCTCAGCAGTTCAAGCGTTCGTGTATGCCCGATGGACCGAAAGTTGGTTCTATCAATCTTTCGCCGCGGGGCGATTGGCGCATGCCAAGTGATGCAGTCGGCTTTGGTTGGGATTGAAAATTGAATTTGAGGCATGAATACTATTATTAATTATTAAACTTATTGCGATAGATGTTTTCAGAAATATATTTTGGTAATTCGTTGGAAGAGTGGATTATATCGCTGCTCATTATTGTGTGCTCCCTGATATTGAACAAAGGAATTATTTTGATTAATAAGCATGTAATCAGAAAAATAACATCCAAAACAAAAAACAGATTGGATGATATCTTATTCAGAATGCTGCAGGCACCTGTGCTTTTAGGGATCATTTTACTGGCAGTATGGATTGCCCTTAGCCGATTGGAATTTGATGTTAAATTTGATGTTTTACTCAAAAGATCTTATCAGTTCCTGATTGTGTTAAACGTTACCTGGTTTCTGGTGCGGTTTGTCAATGCGCTGATTGAAGAATATTTAGTGCCTGTGGCTGAAGATCCTGATCGTAAATATATCGATAACACACTGCTTTCCATCGTTCGTCGTACAGTTTTAGGGGTTATTTGGTCCATCGGCATAGTAATGGCGCTGAGAAATGTAGGCGTTGATGTGGGTGCCCTTATTGCTGGTTTAGGAATCGGAGGATTGGCTTTTGCCCTTGCAGCCCAGGATACTATAAAAAATATTTTTGGTGGAATCACTATTTTTACCGACCGGCCTTTCCGTATTGGCGATCGTGTAAAAGTGGATGGCTTCGATGGGTTTGTTGAGGATATCGGTATCCGAAGTACTCGTCTGCGAACACTCGAAAAGCGTTTGGTGACGATACCGAATTATAAAATTGTGGATGCTTCCATAGAAAATATTAGCGATGAGCCTATGCGCAGAGTGGTGATGGTGATAGGTCTGACTTATGATACTACGCCTGAAGCAATGAACGAGGCTATTTCAATTTTGAAGAATATCCCGAAACGCATCAACGAAGTAGATGAAGAAAGCCTGATAGCAGTGTTTTCTGATTTTGCTGCTTATTCGTTGAATTTGAAATTGATATATTGGATAAAGAGTACAGGAGATGTAACCGAAGTACCTTCGAAAGTGAATTTCGAAATTCTAACGACATTTAATAAAGCGGGATTAGATTTTGCATTCCCCACACAAACAATTTTAGTGGAGGAGGCTGAAGGCAAATTATAATCCTTAAATTTCTTTGATTATCAACTCAATTTAGATAATTATTGTTTTTGTCTGCTGGGTTCTACTTAAATTTTTGTTATTTTTGTCAGTTGTATGTCAAAATTTCAGATATTAAACCAATAAAATTATGCAACATTCAGAGATACAGTCAGTAAAGCACAGGTTCGGTATTATCGGTTCGTCCGAATTACTGAACAGGGCGATTGATATAGCTGTTCAGGTGGCTCCAACCGATTTGTCGGTGCTTATAACTGGTGAAAGTGGTGTGGGAAAAGAAAATTTTCCACAGATTATTCACTATTACAGTCATCGTAAACATGGGCCCTATATTGCGGTGAACTGCGGAGCCATTCCCGAAGGGACGATTGATTCAGAGCTGTTTGGACACGAAAAAGGATCGTTTACAGGGGCGACAGCCGACCGTAAGGGGTATTTTGAAGTGGCTGATGGTGGAACAATTTTTTTGGATGAAGTGGGAGAATTGCCCCTTTCGACGCAGGTACGTTTGTTGCGTGTGCTCGAAGCGGGTGAATTTATAAAGGTAGGCTCCTCCAAAACGCAGAAAACAAATGTACGTGTTGTGGCTGCTACTAACCTGAATATGAGTCAGGCAATCAGGGAAGGAAAGTTTCGTGAAGACTTATTTTACAGGTTAAATACGGTGCCGATAGCAGTACCACCCTTGCGCGAAAGGAAAGAGGATATTGTGCTGTTATTTCGTAAATTTGCTTCCGATTTTGCTGAGAAGTACCGGATGCCAGCCATTAAACTCACCGATGATGCAAAAGCATTGCTTACAAATTATTACTGGAATGGTAATGTAAGGCAATTGAAGAATATTACAGAACAAATATCGGTCATCGAGCAGCAGCGCGAAATCAATGCTTCGATTTTACGTTCGTATTTGCCTAAGGATGACGTGGAAAGGCTGCCGGCCATTTTTGGAAAAGTGGGTAATGATCAGAAATCATTCAACAGCGAACGGGAAATTTTGTACCAGGTGTTGTTCGATATGAAGAAAGACATGATTGATCTTAAAAAACTTGTTCATGATATTATGGGGGCTCCTTCGGGAGGAAATCATGATGCCGGCACGCATATGAATCCTGCGTTTCATACCTTGAATGATACGATAATTACTGCTCCTGCATCGAATATTGAATACAAAACTGATAATATTAAGCGTGAGAATACGGCTTTTTCAAGAGATTTGAATGAAATAGATGATTTTCAGGATGTAGAAGAATATCAGGAGTTTGAATCGACACAAAAACCGATGAGTCTCGAAGATATGGAGCGGCAAATGATAAAAGCTACGCTCGAGAAACATAGGGGAAGAAGAAAAGCGGCGGCCGATGAACTGAAAATATCGGAACGTACTTTATACAGGAAAATTAAAGAATATGGAATTGAATAATATAAAAAGTTTTAAAGCTGTTTTTTCAACATTAAAATCGCTCAGGTTTGTGATGTTTGCGCTTGTGTTGATTATAAGTGTGTCGTGTACAATTTCATATAAGTTTAACGGAGGAAATATTGATTATACGAAAACAAAATCAATTTCGATCGTCGATTTTGCAAATACAGCCGAGTTGGTTTATGCACCTCTATCGCAGGAGTTTTCGGAAAAACTGAGGGACGCATATAGAAAAACAACACGCCTGCAATTGCTCAAAAAAGGTGGAGATTTGCATCTCGAAGGCGAAATTGTTGGGTATGAGTTGACTCCAATGGCCATCAGCGCTGATACTTATGCTTCGCAAACAAAGCTTACGATCACTATTAACGTTCGGTTTACAAACAGCCAAAATCCGGAAGACGATTTCGAAAAGAAATATACTGCCTATAATACTTTCGATAGCAATAAAATGCTTTCCGATATTCAGGATGAGTTGCTTAAAGGAATGATCGACGAAGTCGTTGATAATATTTATAACGATACTGTGGCGAAGTGGTAAACATGTAAAATTAATTATACGCATTGATAATGACGCATGAAGAGTTCATTTCGATTGTAAAAAACCCAACAACAGTTTCGGGTAAGCATGTCGACGATTTGAAGGAGATGATTGGGTTCTATCCTTATTTTGTACAGCCACGTTTGTTGTTGGCAAAGGCCGCGTGCGATGCTAAAAGTATTTATGCTCAGAAGTATGTAGATCGTGCTTCGATGTATTGTGCCGATCGGCGCAGGTTGTTTTATTATTTACATCCCGACAAAAATGTAGAACAAAAATACAAAATAGAGAGGATTCCGAAGTATTCCGGTAGCTATTTTGATTTGGTAAATACGGTGGAAGCCGAAGGTGGAGATACCCGGCAAACGCTGAAAAACCTGGCCGAAAGGCTTAAATTGGCAAGGGTAGGGGCTGTTGGACATGCCGATACAACAAAGGATACAGCAGAAAAACAACTTACAAGTCGTGAGCCGGTTCATATTCCAATTCCGGATTACTTTGGCGATAAAGTGCAGCCACTTGAAGCATATTCGCAAATATCGGAAGAAAATTTAAAAAAATGTATTCGCGAGAAGAAATACGCCGAAGCAATTGAAATATTGAAGAAATTAAATTTGATAAATCCGAAAAAAAGTATTTACTTTGCAGACCAAATTCGGTTTTTAGAAAAAGCACTCGTAAACTCAAAAAAAT
>JAYFRI010000282.1:0-4437 GCA_034926015.1 Paludibacter sp.
GGTCGGTATCAAACTTCACGCCCGTGAGATAGGAAGGGTTTTTGCTTAGACGGATGAATTCATCAATCTGCTCCTGCCTGCGCATGTACCAGTTAACTTCACTTGAATTGACAAGCGCAATTTTAGCGATTGCAGTTGCCCAGCTTCCTCCGCCTAAAATAGCTATTTTACTTTTTTCGTTTAACATATTAGTTGACGAGTTGACAGGGATACAATTAAGAAATGCTTACTTAAACTACCCCTGTATCCTTGTTTACTTGTTTACCGGCTTACTTGTTCAATCCACGCTGCCACTTCTTCTTTCGAAGGATTTGTCAGACCGAGTTTATTTTTTTTATTAATACCGCAAATATCCTGATGGAATTTATTAGGATTCAATTCTTTCAGATCGGCTACCATTACAACGCCTGCTTTTTGAATCACTTCTACCCATGCTTCAGGTATTCCAAGTTCAATAAATTTCTCAGGTCCATCTTTTTTTGCCACTTTTTCAGGTTTCATCTGAGGGAAGAAAAGCACTTCCTGAATGGCTTGCTGGCCTGTCATAAGCATAACGAGCCTATCCATACCAATTCCCATACCCGATGTTGGAGGCATACCATATTCCAGCGAACGCACAAAGTCCATATCGATAAACATGGCTTCATCGTCGCCCTTTTCGCTTAGTTTTAATTGTTCCTGGAATCGTCCCAGCTGATCAATCGGGTCATTCAGTTCAGAATAAGCATTGGCCAATTCCTTACCATTCACCATCAATTCAAAGCGCTCAGTTAGTTCAGGATTATCGCGATGACGCTTACAAAGCGGACTCATTTCGCGGGGATAATCAGTAATAAAAGTTGGTTGGATATAACTTCCCTCACATTTTTCACCAAAGATTTCGTCAATCATTTTGCCTTTACCCATGGTATCATCGGCTTCGACGTGCAAAGTTTTACAAACTTCGCGCAATTGCACTTCGTCCATTCCATTGATATCGATGCCGGTGTGTTCCTTAATGGCATCAATCATTGTAATGCGTTTGAAAGGTGTTTTAAAGCTGATTACTTTGTCGCCAATAGTAATTTCGTTGGTTCCGTTCACGTCCATACAGATTTTTTCAATCATATTTTCAGTGAAAGTCATCATCCAGTTGTAGTCTTTGTAGGCTACATATATTTCCATAGCAGTAAATTCGGGATTGTGTGTACGGTCCATTCCTTCGTTGCGGAAGTTTTTCGAAAATTCATACACACCTTCGAATCCGCCTACTATTAATCTTTTGAGGTAAAGTTCATCGGCAACACGCAGGTACAATGGAATGTCCAAAGCATTGTGGTGAGTGATAAACGGACGGGCAGAAGCACCACCTGGTATAGATTGAAGAATCGGAGTTTCCACCTCAATATAACCTTCAGCATTGAAATAATCGCGCATGGATTGGTACACTTTGGTACGTTTCATGAAAATATCTTTCACGCCTTCGTTCACCACCAAATCCACATAGCGCTGACGATAACGTTGTTCGGGATCTTCGAACGCATCATAGGCCACTCCATCTTTGTATTTTACGATAGGAAGCGGACGAATTGATTTGCTCAACACAGTCAGTTCCTGTGTATGAACGCTGATTTCGCCGGTTTGAGTACGAAATACGAACCCTTTGATGCCTATAAAATCGCCAATATCCAACAGCTTTTTGAAAACGGTATTGTACATTTCGGGTTGAGCTTCGGTATTGATGTCATCGCGACTTACATACACCTGAATACGGCCTTTCGAATCCTGTAATTCAACAAAAGAGGCTTTGCCCATGATACGTCGGCTCATAATACGACCGGCAATACATACGGGTTTTCCGCTTTCTTCGTCTTTAAATTCAGATTTTATGTCAATTGAGAATGCGTCGGTTGGATACAATGCGGCAGGATAAGGATCGATGCCGAGGTTGCGTAATTCGGTCAGACTCTGACGTCTGAACTGTTCTTGTTCACTAAGTTCTGTACTCATATCTAATTTATATACAAATTCGTGCAAAAATACAAAAAAAGAACGAAATTATTAAACGATTTCTTAACTTCGCTCTGATATTTAGATTAAAATAACCTATAGGCAGGAAATAAAACGTGACCGGGAAGCGCATCGAAAAACGGCGCTTCCCGGTCGAGGAAAACAACCCGGGCCTTACAATACCGACGGTTTAAGTTTTTACTCGTCCCATATGTTTTCGTAGCTGTAATATCCGCCCGGTAATACGGCATACCTGGCAGTGGCGATCCTCATTTTCCGGTCAAGTTTTCCAATTGCCAACCTATCTTCATCGTCCAATCGGACATTGAAGGCGCCGATGTTTTCGATAATCCTTTCTTTGTTGGCCGACTTGGGAATCACGGCATAACCACGTTGCAGACCCCAGGCCAGTATAAGCTGCGCCGTGCTGCAACTGTGTTTTTTCGCCATTTCGACAATGCTTTTATCTTGTTGTATGCCTTCGTCGTTTTTCATAAGCGACTTACTGCCAAGAGGCGAATAAGCTGTAACCAGTATATTGTTTGCATTGCAAAAACCGATCAAATCGTTTTGCTGAAAATATGGATGAATCTCCACCTGATTGACTTCCGGCTTTGTTTTGCTTTTTTCGAACAAACGCTGAAGTTTCGGAATACTAAAGTTAGAAACACCAAGATGTCGCACCAGGCCAGTTTCTTTTTGCGCTACCATAGCTTCCCAGGTGACTTCGAGGGGCATTTCGTCGAGCGGCACCAGATCCGAAACCGATTTCACCTGCTCATGTCCACCTTTAAAAGCAATGGGCCAATGCATCAAATACAAATCGAGATAATCCAACTTCAGATCGGTAAGTGTTTTATCTATCGCCATTGCCACACGTTTTGGTGCATGATCGCTGTTCCACAACTTGGAAGTAATGAACATCTCCTCTCTCGTCACCAAACCCGACGAAAAGGCAAACGCCAGCGCCCGTCCAATTTCTTTTTCATTTCCATAAATATAAGCACAGTCGATATGACGGTAACCTGCTTGTATAGCTTCAATCACTGCATCGTACACTTCGTTCGATTTCGAAAGCCAGGTACCAAGCCCTATAAGCGGCAACTTATCTTTGTTTTCAAATTTCAATTCTTTCATTTTTATTTATTTAAATAGTAACCATAAAATTCAGAGGAAATACGCAATATCCCCATCTCGCATCCCGGACAGTGACTGTTGCTGATTGAAATTCGCCCCAACCCACCATCAGCAAATGCCTGCTTCTTAAACAAAAATAAAATGAAAAAGTTAGCCGGCAAAATTCATATTGTTTTTCATTGCCACCACCACCAATAGAGTCTGTTGGTGGTGATATGGATTCCGTTGGTGCCGATATGGGATCGATATGTGGTGATATAGACTCCATAGGTGGTGATATAGACTCCATAGGTGGTGCTATGAACTCCGTTGCTGGTGCTATGGGATCGATAGGTGGTGCTATGAACTTCATAGGTGGTGATTTCATCTTGTACGCGCCGGGGAATTTGCACATCCCACTCAAATTATTTACTTTTGTTTTGAAAATACACAATAAAACAGAAATGGCAACATTCAAACGCATTTTATTAAAACTCAGTGGCGAATCGCTGATGGGCGAAAAACAATACGGCATCGACGAAATTCGACTGGGAGAGTATGCACAACAGATAGCAGAAATTGTTTCTATGGGCGTTCAGGTAGGCATTGTCATTGGCGGAGGCAACATCTTCCGCGGACTCAGTGGCACTTCCAAAGGCTTCGACCGCGTGCAGGGCGACCAAATGGGCATGCTGGCCACTGTTATCAATAGCCTGGCGCTGAACTCGGCACTACAGGCATCAGGTGTAAAATCGAGGGTGCTCACTGCCATTCGCATGGAGCCAATCGGCGAATTTTATTCCAAACAAAAAGCTATTCAGGCGCTCGAAAACGGCGAAGTAGTGATTCTTTCGGCCGGCACAGGGAATCCGTTTTTCACTACCGACACAGGTTCATCGCTTCGGGCCATCGAAATTGAAGCCGACGTTATGCTCAAAGGAACCCGCGTGGATGGCATTTACACTGCCGACCCCGAAAAAGACCCTTCGGCCACAAAATTTACCGAAATCACTTACGACGAAATATACAACCGAAACCTTAAAGTAATGGACCTTACCGCAACGACGATGTGTAAGGAAAATAACATGCCTATCTATGTTTTCGACATGGACACGCCGGGCAACCTTAAAAAGGTAATGAACGGCGAAAAAATTGGCACACTTGTAAGCAACTAACAATTACATTTCGGAAATAGAAAAAGTAAATAACAAAATACTTATAACTTTTTTGAAATAATAAAACTATATAATTAAACTATTATGCAAGAAGTAAAACCCATACTTACAAATGCAGAAGATAGCATGGAAGCTACTCTTTTGTTTTTAGATGAAT
>JAYFRI010000169.1:0-3282 GCA_034926015.1 Paludibacter sp.
TCCAAATCCGGACCGTACACTTTTAAGCCCATGGGTGCGCGCATTCCCGTTGAAAGCATTACCAACCGTGTTTCGATAGGTTGCAATTTAGGTGCAGAAGTAAGTCCGGGAATATTTGTTATTTTCACTATTTCGCTCCATATATCATTTGGTTTCTTAATATGTGATCGCCACTGGCGAAAATATTCTCCGTTATCGCTTTGTATCAAACTATCAGCAGGAATTACACGGAATTCATCTTTATCAGGCTGATAGGTTTTTCCGCTTTTCAACAGATATGCGCCATCGCTATTCGTTTTGAATCGCATACGGTGCCCGTTTTCGTCGAGCAAATACTCCGACCTGTAATTAATTGTATTTTCGAACATTTGAACAGGGGCGGGGTCTAACGAAGAGTTTACACGTCCCCATTTTCCTACTGCCACTTCTACTTCGGGGATAGCAGCCAACCGCCTGTCGAGCGTTTTTATGTATTCAAGGTTTTTCTCAATGCTTGAATGAGGCATACTGGTTGGCATGAGTAAAAAAGAACCTTCGTTCAACGATGGCATAAACTCTTTGCCAAAGGTTTTCCAGGCCAAAACTCCGAATACCAAAGTAAATAATGGGAGTAACAGAAATATGAATTTATGAACGAGTGCCCAACGAAGTATCGGTTCGTAAAAATGAACCATGCTCATTAACGCCAGTAATATAACTGAAATGATACCGGCAACGAATAAGAAATTAATCAACGTGCCATTGTGAGCTCCCAGTGGCAACCATTCGATAGTCAAATAATATAATGCAACCAGCACCGCTATACCAATGTTGATATAATTGGGATATTCTTTCCGCTTGTCCGACCATTTGTAATCCAGTAAGTTATTTACCCCTACGGCTACAAGGGCCAGTGCAGGCCACACCTGCCAGACAATGACCACCGCAATACCTGCAACGATTAAGCCACCATTAAAAATGCGTCTGATTCTTTTTGTATCAATCCGTATGTCGAACAGTATATGCACCAATGTAGGCAACACAACAATACCAAGTACGAAGGCAGAAATAAGCGCAAATGTTTTAGTAAAGGCAAGTGGGTGAAACAGTTTACCCTCAGCAGCCTCCATGGCAAAAACGGGTAAAAAACTCACTATTGTAGTTGCAATGGAAGTAACCACTGCTGCACGGACTTCAGTTGTAGCATCATAAATTACTTTCATTAGTTGTTTGCCCCGCGCACCTTTATTCTCAGGCATCTCTAAATGCCGAAGGATATTCTCCACATCCACAATGCCAATATCTACCATTACCCCGATAGCAATAGCAATACCCGACAGAGCTACAATATTGGCATCCACACCAAAGAAACGCATCAAAATAAATGTCATTAATACGCCCAATGGCAATAAACCCGCAACAATTATCGACGATTTCAGATTGAGCACAAGCACAATGATAACAATGATACTAATGATGATTTCGTGTGTGAGTGCCGATTCTAATGTTCCTATTGTTTCTTTTATGAGTCCTGTCCGGTCGTAAAACGGAACAACAGTCACTTTCGATACAGAGCCATCGGGTAATGTTTTTTGAGGTAAACCAGCTTCAATTTCCCTGATTTTATCTTTTACATTAGCAATCACTTCCATTGGGTTGGCTCCGTAGCGGGCCACAACTACTGCACCTACAGCTTCACTTCCGTCTTTGTCAAGACCTCCTCTACGCGTTGCAGGTCCATATGTAGCTTGTGCCACATCTTTAATTCGAACCGGAACATTGTTTCGGACAGCTACCACAGAGTTTTCCAAATCATCCAGACTTTTTACATATCCCAATCCACGAATAATATATTCCGCATCATTAAGTTCTATAGTTTCAGCTCCGATATCAAGGTTGCTTTTTTTTACAGCATTCATCACATCCATTACCGAAACGCCAAAAGCTTTCAGCGCCTCAGGTTGTACGTCGACCTGATATTCCTTAATGAATCCGCCAACCGATGCAACTTCCGACACACCCTCGGCTGCCGAAAGACTATATTTTACATAAAAGTCCTGTAGAGTACGTAATTCCTGTGGATTCCAGCCACCATTCGGCTTGCCTGTTTCAGGGTTGCGGCCCTCAAGCGTGTACCAAAATACTTGCCCCAATGCAGTAGCATCGGGACCTAATGTCGGTTGAACACCTTCGGGCAAAGTACCTTGTGGCAATGAATTTAGTTTTTCAAGGATGCGCGAACGACTCCAGTAAAATTCCACATTGTCTTTGAAAATAATATAAATAAACGACATACCAAACATGGATGTGCTCCGAATGGTTTTTACTCCCGGTATACCCAAAAGTGCCGTTGTAAGTGGATAACTAATCTGATCCTGAATATCTTTGGGTGAACGCCCCATCCACTCGGTAGATACGATTTGTTGGTTGTCGCCAATGTCGGGTATAGCATCTACCGGAATTGGATTCCGGGGTATCAGTCCCGTTTTCCAGTTAAACGGGGCAAACGAAATTCCCAATACCAACACGCTAATCAGAAATATAAACGTTATCAGCCTGTGATAAAGAAAATAATGAACAAGTTTATTGAACATAATATTGATGTGCTAAGTGATGAATACTATTAATGTGGCTGAGAATTAAAGCAACACATTTATTGAATGACTTTTGCTAATGCACCCATCGCTTGGATAGGTACACTAGCATACTATCAAATTATTATCTGTACTTGCAGCATCCGGGCAGTGCATTATAAGCTGTACTTGTGGCTTTGAATTTTGGAGTATCATGACCAACAGCAGCAATCTTCTTTTGCACATCGTCACTTTTTACTTTTGCAGGATCGTAAACTAAAGTCAATACTTTTGTTTTTTCGCTCCATTCGGCTTTAGCCACACCGCTAACTTTAGCGGCTTTTTCAATGCGGGTTTTACAACTTTCGCAATTACCTGATACCTTAATGCTTTCTGTTTTGTTAGCCGCAAAAGTCACTGTAGAAATTGTAAGAGCCATAATGGCTATAAAGAATTTTAATGTTTTCATTTTGATTTTTTATTTGAACGCAAATTACGCAAAATAGCGCAAATTAGCGCAATTAATAATTTATTTTGGAAATATAAATAACACAATTTAGGTCTGAAAAAAATGATTTAACTCATTCTTAAACAGTGTAAAGCCATACAAAAATTATGTGTCAAAAGAGATAGATGTGACAATTCTAAGTCACTTGTTGTTTCTTTGTGAAACTTAGTGTCCTTAGTGCCTTAGAGTTAGAAAAGAATTAAATACGGAATACACAAATGT
>JAYFRI010000218.1:0-3904 GCA_034926015.1 Paludibacter sp.
TTTAATCTCGTCGCGCACGCGGATAAATTCGCTCCGGATAAATTCATCTGTCCCTACGGCATGGCTTGGATCATCGAACCCAATGTGCAGGCGATGTTTTACTTTACCGATAAATGCCGGACACTCCTCATTGGCGCCACCGCAAACGGTGATGACATAATCCCATTCATCTTTCAGGTATTTTTCTACCGAATCAGAAGTGTGATGGCTGATGTCTATTCCGGCTTCTGCCATTACTGCTACTGCCTTTTGGTTGAGATTGCCTGATGCTTGTGTTCCGGCCGAACAAACGGTGATGGTTGGGTCGAACGATTGTAAAAAGCCGTGTGCCATTTGGCTGCGGCATGAGGTCCCGGTGCATAGAATTAATACTTTCATCTTTGTTTTAATTTAGCCCCCTAACCCCCGAAGGGGGAAAAGAGAGTGATTTGTATTTTTTCTTAATAAGTATTTTAGCAGCAGCCATCACTTCCACAGCCACAAGAAGAGGCTGGTTTTGCAAATGAGAAGGTGCGGGGAGCTGTTTTTACGGGCAATCCCGCTTGCTGCCATGCTTCTATACCGCCCTCAAGACTAAAAATATTGGCTTCGTCCCAACCCTGAATGACAAGAAATTGTGCAACTCTCAGACTTCGGATGCCTAAATGACAAGCCACTACAATTTTTCGATCTTTTGGAAGTTCGTCATAATTCTCGTCGAAAATACTGAAAGGGATATTCAATACTTCGTCGTGCACGAATGCTTCTTGCTGAATTTCATCTTCTTCACGCACATCCAAAAGCATTGCGCTTTCAGTCAATAACTCATTGGCTTCGTTTGCAGATATTTCTTTTATATTCATATTGATTTTTTGTTTATTTGCATGAGAATTCTTCGCAAGCTATTTTGCTGAAAAAGGCATCAAGTTTTGCCAGTTTTTCTTTAATTGAGCTTCCGCACAAACAATAATTGATCTTCAATCCGTCAATTTCGCCATGAATTAAACCCATGTCGCGCAATTCTTTTAAATGCTGCGACACCGTGGTGCGACTCAGTGGCAATTGATCCGAAATGTCGCCAGAAATGCAGGTTTTTGTTTCAGCCAGGTACTTTAAAATGGCCAAACGGGCCGGGTGCGAAATCACTTTGGCAAAATTGGCCAGTTCCTGTAGTTCATTATCAAATACTTCCGGTTTTCTCATGTTTGTGTTGTTTTATGTCGCAAACATACGACATAGTTTTGATACTACAAAATATATTGTGTGTAATTTCTGGTACTATTCAATATTTTTTGAATACTTTATTTGTACTTTTGAAAAAATATTTCATATCCGATGTTATGTTTCCATTTCTCAATCGTCGTAGTTATAAATGAGTCAGGAAAGATTTAAGGCAGAGATACTGCCCATACGCCAAAAGCTATTCCACATAGCGCAACACATACTTGTGGAAGAGGAGGAAGCAGAAGATGCCGTGCAGGAAGTTCTTCTCAAGCTTTGGCACACACGTGACTCGCTACAGAACTACGACAATGCAGCAGCTTTTGCAACAACGGTTACAAAAAACCACTGCCTCGACCGATTGAAAGTGAAAAAAAGAACCGATGCGCTGGACGATACTTACAACGCCCGCGCCGGAACCGACAATCCGCACCTGGAACTTGAGCGAAAGAACACAGAAGAAATTCTGAAAAAAATTATAGGTCAACTTCCGGCATTGCAGCAAGCCATTATCCGAATGAAGGATATTGAAGAGTACGAAGTGGAGGAAATTGCTGAAATAACAGGTACAAGGCCCGATGCAGTGCGTACAAATTTATCAAGGGCACGAAAAAAAGTGAGAGAAGAATACATTAAACTAACAACAGCATGAAACTGAAAATAAATCATAAAATTACTTGCGAACAGGCTGATCAGCTCATCGAAAAGTATTACGATGGCTTCACAACAGTGGAAGAAGAAAAGCTGTTGCAGGACTTTCTCGCACAAGCTGGTTTACCGGCAAAGTACAAACCAGAGCAAGCCATTTTCGGATATTTCGAAACTAAAAAACAAAAGCCCGCTTTCAGTATCCGACCCTATATTCGATGGGCAGGAGCAGCTGCTGCTGTGCTTGTGTTGGCTGTTGGTATACAAACTTTTGTACAGCAGGATACAGCAAGCTATGCCTATGTGGATGGCGTGAAAATAACAAATAAAAATCAAATAAAAACGCAGGCTTTGGCCTCACTAAGTAATGTTTCGGCCGACAACAACGAAGTGGAACAAAGTCTCGAAAGCCTGAACGACAACGGGATAATGCAACAGCAGCTCGACGTCTTTGCAGGATTAGGTGAATAAAAAAAAACGAAAAAAATATGAATCCATTTAAAAAGTATCTGATATTATTGCTGATGGGTGGTTTTGGCGTCTTGCCAAAGCTGCAGGCGCAGAGCGATTTGCAAATCAGCAAGGTCTTTGACAAGTACGGCGAACGAAAAGGTGTGGTGATGGTGGAACTCACCAACGAAATGCTGGATGGCTACGATTTCAGCCTTTTCAAAAGCATAACAATCGAAAAAAGTCCGGCGGCGGCCGATTTTATCCGTAAATGTCTGACGAAGGACGAACAGGGTGCCAAAAAAGTAAAGCAGGTGGTGGCCAACGGTGTGCCTACGTCCATTTATCTGCAATTGCCCCGCAAAGGCGATCTCTACAGGCTGATCCTGTTCAACGAAACCTTCAAAGCAGGGCACAAAATTACGCTCATTTACATCGAATCGAAAAATGATTCGGAAGATGTGCTGAAACTCATTTTAAAGAAAAAATAATTACAAACGACTTAATAAGTAAACACAATGAAAAAAATTATTCCATTTCTGATAGGATTTTTACTGGGACTCGCACAAATTGTTGATGCCCAAATATTAACAAACGATACTACTTTACAATACAAAAACAAAACAATTCATTTGCAGGATAGTGTAGGGCAGATGAAGGTAACAGTATTCGACAATGAATCAAATCCTTACAAAAAAGTGTACGAAGGTGTTTTTACCGACGACAAAAGCTACGAAAAATGGACCGTGGTGGAAGAACTTGGTATCCAGTTGCCTTTTCTGAACAAACTTGGTAGCAAAAAGAAAAAAGATTACAAAATGGAGGCGCACTGGGCCGGAATTGGTTGGGGATTTGCCAACATATCGGATGCCGGCTATAAGCTGAATAACATAGATGGTGTATCGCTGAAGTCAGAATCGAGCAATGAATTCTATTTCAACCTGATCGAAAAAATACTACCCATCTACAAAAACAACCTGGGGATTACAACCGGTCTTGGTTTCAACTGGCACAACTATTTCCTCGACAACAACACCCATTTGCTCGAAGTAAACGACGTAACCGATGTTTATCCCGCTCCGGCAGGTGTGAACTACGAATACAGCCGCCTGCGTACTTTTCATATCACTGTGCCGCTTATGCTCGAATGGCAACCTACTTTCGGCCGTAATCATAAGTTCTTTGTCACCGGAGGTGTTGTAGGAGGCGTTAATACTTTTGCTTCGTACAAAGTGAAATACAAAGATCCCAATGGAAATTCAGTAAAACTTGTCGAAAGCAAAGGCCTGAATATCGCACCACTGAGCCTCGACTTTATCGGTCAGTTGGGCTATGGCGATTGGAGCATTTATGCCAAATACGCTGCTTTCAGCATGTTCCAGTCGGGGAAAGGACCTGATGTAAGAGGCGTTTCGCTGGGCGCTATTCTCAACTTCTGATAAAATCGGCTATGCTGTAAAAAAGTCATTAAGCAAGATCGCTCCTGAGTTCCGCGATTTAACACCCAAACTTAAGGAATTTATTTAAATCTTTTTGTTCTTGGTTTACTAATAGGATTTTTCGTACAATTTCTTTTGACTTAGTGGTTTTAATTTCGATTTCAAAG
>JAYFRI010000171.1:0-19936 GCA_034926015.1 Paludibacter sp.
TACGTACTGTTTTTATTCCCGATAGCGAAGTGCGTAATTATTTTAGTGTTGCCGATATTGTGGCTCAGCCTTACAGAACAGCGACGCAAAGTGGTGTTAGCCAGATAGCTTATCATTTCGAAAAACCGATGCTGGTAACCAATGTAGGTGGTTTAGCCGAAATTGTTCCTCATGGCAAAGTGGGATATGTGGTTGATGTTGAGCCAGCACAAATAGCTGATGCACTTGTCGATTTTTATGAAAATAAAAGAGCTGACGAATTTATCGAAAATATAAAAACTGAAAAATTAAAATATGCCTGGTCGCAAATGACTGAGGCAATAAATAATTTGATGGTTTGAAATCAGAAAAGCTTAGATCACTTTCTTTTCAAATCTTCAAATTCTCAAATCTTCAAATATAACTATAAATGGCGAACGAAATAGTAGAAACACCGTTGATGAAACAATTTTTCGAAATCAAGGCAAAGCACCCTGATGCGATTTTGTTGTTCCGCTGCGGCGATTTTTACGAAACATTTTCACAGGATGCAATTGAAGCATCCGAAATTCTTGGAATTACACTTACACGCCGGGCGAATGGCTCTGCTAAAACAGTTGAATTAGCCGGTTTCCCACATCATGCTCTTGATACTTATTTGCCTAAACTGGTTCGTGCAGGGAAGCGTGTGGCCATTTGCGATCAGCTTGAAGACCCAAAGCTGACAAAAAAACTTGTAAAACGTGGTGTGACCGAATTGGTTACTCCGGGTGTTTCGTACAGCGATACCACGCTGAATCACAAGGAGAATAACTTCCTGGCCTGTGTTTATATGAATAAAAACCGGGTAGGCGTTTCGTTTCTCGATATCTCCACAGGCGAGTTCTTAGTTGGCGAAGGAACCGGCGAATATGTGGATAAATTGCTCAATAGCTTTAGTCCTAAAGAAGTGCTTTTCGACAGAGGAAAACGGAAAGATTTTGAAGCTCAGTTCGGCACTAAATTTTTTACTTATGCGCTCGAAGACTGGGCCTTTTCGCCCGAAAGTGCGAACGAACGTTTGTTGAAACATTTCGAAACAAAAAATCTGAAGGGGTTTGGAGTTGATAATTTACCCAATGCTGTTGTGGCTGCAGGGGCTATTCTGCATTATCTGGATTTAACGCATCACCAGCAAATCGGCCACATTACACAGTTGTCGCGCATTGAAGAGGATCGTTACGTGTGGCTCGACCGTTTTACGGTTCGTAACCTTGAGCTTTATGGTTCGATGAACGAAGGGGCGCGTACTCTTGTGGATGTGTTGGATAAAACAATTGGTCCTATGGGCGCTCGTTTGCTTAAACGTTGGATTGCTTTTCCGCTGAAAGATGTGAAACCTATCAACGAACGCCTCAGTGTAGTGGAATTTTTCTTTAAGAATCCTGAATTAAAAGAATTGCTGGAGCAAAACATAGCGCTGATTGGCGATTTGGAGCGAATTATATCCAAAGTTGCTGTCGGTCGTATCAATCCGCGCGAAGTGGTGCAGCTTAAGGTGGCACTCAAAGCCATTGAGCCAATAAAGGCTGCTTGTGCCGAAACTGATAACGTGACTTTGCAAAAAATTGCTGATCAGCTGAATGCCTGTCATATTATTTCAGAAAAAATTGAAAAGGAAGTCAATAATGATCCTCCTAACCTTATCAACAAAGGTGGAATTATTCGTTATGGTATTGATGCCGATTTGGATGAGCTGCGCATGCTGGCACATTCGGGTAAAGAATTTCTGCAACGTATTCAGGAGCGTGAAAGTGAAACCACGGGCATTCCAAGTTTGAAAATTCACTTTAATAATGTTTTTGGTTATTATATTGAAGTACGTAATGCTCACAAAGATAAAGTGCCCGAAACATGGATTCGAAAACAGACACTTGTCAATGCTGAACGCTACATTACGCAGGAACTGAAAGAATACGAGGAAAAAATTTTGGGTGCTGAAGAAAAAATTCTGGCCATCGAAACCCGCTTGTTTGGTGAGTTAGTCATTGCCTTGAGTGAATATATTACAGCCATTCAGTTGAATTCGAACCTGATTGCACAACTCGATTGTCTGCTGTCGTTCACTAAAGTCTCTGCCGAAAATAAATATGTGCGTCCGGAAGTATTGGATAACGATATTCTGGATATCAAGCAGGGACGCCATCCGGTGATTGAAAAACAATTACCAATTGGAGAGAAATACATTGCTAACGACGTGTACCTGGACAGTGAAACGCAACAAATCATCATTATTACCGGTCCGAACATGGCGGGTAAGTCGGCTTTGCTGCGTCAAACGGCACTGATTACGCTTATGGCACAAATTGGCTGCTTTGTTCCGGTGGAAAGTGCGCGCATTGGCGTGGTGGACAAGATTTTTACCCGTGTGGGAGCGAGCGATAACATCTCTCAGGGCGAATCTACTTTTATGGTAGAAATGAATGAGGCGGCAAGTATTCTGAACAATCTTTCGAATCGGAGCTTGATTCTTTTCGATGAGCTGGGGCGCGGAACAAGTACTTACGATGGTATTTCCATTGCGTGGGCTATTGTGGAATATATTCACGAACACGGTGCAAGCAAGGCAAAAACGCTTTTTGCAACACACTATCACGAGTTGAATGAGATGGAAAAATCGTTTCATCGCATTAAAAATTATAATGTGTCGGTGAAGGAAGTGGATAAGAAAATCATTTTCCTGCGTAAATTAGTGAAAGGTGGCAGCGAGCACAGTTTTGGTATCCATGTGGCCAAAATGGCCGGAATGCCGCAAAGTATTGTGAAACGTTCGGAGCAAATTCTGAAGGACCTGGAATCGGAAAACCGTCAGACAGGTGTTGCAAAACCAATTGGCGAAATTGCCGAACACCGCGAGGGTATGCAACTGAGTTTCTTCCAACTCGACGACCCTGTTTTGGAACAAATACGCGACGAAATAAAAAATCTCGATATTAATAACTTAACACCAGTTGAAGCGCTGAATAAGTTGAATGATATAAAACGGATTATCAGAGGAAAATGAACTGAGGTGTGTTGTGGAGCCAAAGGATAAATGGTAATTGCAAAAACAGTAAACGAGAAAATGACACAAAAGCCTGAAATCAAATTGTTCGATGAGAAGTTAGTCCGCACAGTGTGGGACGACGAACAGGAGAAATGGTATTTTTCTGTAGTGGATGTTGTGGGCATACTTACCGATAGTCCCAATCCCAATAATTATTGGAAGGTTCTGAAAAACAGATTAAAGAAAGAGGGGAATCTTTCGGTTACAGATTGTAACCAACTGCAACATTAACCGATATAATTTATAAAACATGGGCTGATAAAACAGCAAAAGAATATCGTCAGTTCAAAGAGATGAAAAAAGAAAATCTGCGCGATAATATGGTCGATACTGAATTGGTTTTGAATATGTTAGATGAAATTTCTACCAAAGAAATATTGGAAGCAAAGCAACCCGAAACCATGGATGAACATATTCAGGTGGAACAACAGGGTGGCTCGGTAGCCCGAAATGCCCGAAAAGAACTTGAAAAACAAACAGGCAAAGCTGTGGTGTCGCCCCTCAACGATAAGAAAAATATCCTCGCTAATTCGCAAGGGGAACCTAAGGGGATGTAGTTTCATAACTCAGATATTCATTTTACGTGCCAAAGGATTGAATAAATATACAAATTTCACAATCAGGTTTGTATGAGTATAAAAAAATGGCATTGAAAAATTATAAAAACACATTTTTGCAGTGAAATAAGTAAAAATTTCAGTATTTTTGCGCTTTCTTTTTCCAGAGGGATAAAACTAACAAAACAAACATAATTTTTTTGTATGAAAAAGCATAATTTTAGTGCGGGTCCATCTATCCTGCCACGTGAAGTGATTGAAAAAACAGCTCAGGCAGTGTTGGATTTCAACGGTTCAACGCTTTCAATTCTTGAAATAAGCCACCGTTCGAAAGATTTTGAAGCTGTTATCGCTGAAGCAAGAGATCTTTTTAAAGAATTATTAAATATCCCTGAAGGGTATTCTGTGTTATTCTTAGGAGGTGGGGCAAGTATGCAGTTTTGCATGATTCCTTTCAATTTGTTGGAAAAGAAAGCTGCTTATCTGAATACAGGCGTTTGGGCCAATAAAGCAATGAAAGAAGCCAAAGGATTTGGAGAAACAATTGAAGTGGCTTCGTCAAAAGATGCAAATTACACATTTATCCCAAAAGATTATGTGATTCCAACTGATGCCGATTATTTCCACATCACAACTAACAATACTATTTACGGAACTGAAATTCTGACTGATATCGACTCTTCGGTACCTTTGGTTGCCGATATGTCTTCCGATATTTTCTCACGTCCTATGGATGTTTCAAAATACGGTCTTATTTATGGTGGTGCGCAGAAAAACTTAGCTCCTGCAGGATTGGCTTTCATTATTGTAAAAGATGAATTGCTGGGTAAAGTATCTCGTTATATTCCTACCATGTTGAATTACAAAACGCATATTGCTGAAGGATCGATGTTCAATACGCCTCCGGTATTGCCTATCTACAGTGCTTTGGAAACATTGCGTTGGCTGAAAGCTAATGGCGGCCTGGCCGAAATGGAAAAACGTAACATTGCCAAAGCTGAATTACTTTACAATGCTATCGACAATAGTAAAATGTTTGTTGGAACGGCTGCTAAAGAAGACCGCTCACGTATGAATGTGTGCTTTGTAATGAAACCTGAATTCAAAGATCTTGAAGCCGACTTCCTGAAATTTGCGACTGCCGCCGGAATGGATGGAATTAAAGGTCACCGTTCTGTGGGTGGTTATCGTGCTTCTATTTATAATGCCATGCCTATCGAAAGTGTTCAGGCGCTTGTGGATTGCATGCTCGAATTTGAAAAACAACACTAATCTGTCAAACGTCGAAAGTCTAAGGTCATGTGTCCTTAGACTTTTGTCTTTTGATCTTAGACATATATATTATGAAAGTACTTATTGCTACTGATAAACCGTTTGCCAAAGTGGCTGTCGACGGCATCTGTAAAGAGATTGAAGAAGCCGGCTTCGAATTGGCTTTGTTGGAAAAATATACCGAAAAGCAGCAATTGCTCGATGCTGTAGCTGATGCCGATGCCATCATTATTCGCAGCGATATCATCGATGCTGAAGTGATTGCAGCCGCAAAACAACTTAAAATAGTGGTGCGTGCCGGTGCAGGTTACGATAATGTTGATCTTGACGCTGCTACAGCTGCCGGAGTTTGTGTGATGAACACTCCCGGACAAAATGCCAATGCAGTAGCCGAACTGGTTTTCGGATTGTTGATTTATGCCATCAGGAACTTCTATAACGGAACTTCAGGTACCGAGTTAAAAGGTAAAAAACTGGGTATTCATGCGTATGGAAATGTTGGCCGGAATGTGGCTCGCATTGCCAAAGGTTTTGGAATGGAGATACTTGCCTTTGATATGTTCTGTCGCGACGAGGACATCAAGGCCGAAGGTGTTAATCCTACCTGCTCGGTGAAAATGTTGTACCAGAGTTGCGATATCATTTCTATCAACATTCCTGCGACAAAAGAAACAAAACAATCTATCAATGCCGAATTGCTCCAACTGTTGCCCAAAGGTGCTGTCCTTGTAAATACTGCCCGCAAAGAGGTAGTGCATGAGGCTGATATGGTTCAGTTTATGGAGTCACGTCCCGATGTTAAATACGTGACTGATGTAATGCCTGATAATCATGCAGAAATGCTGGAAAAATTCCCAACCCGCTATTTTGCAACGGCTAAGAAAATGGGAGCTCAAACCTCGGAAGCCAATATCAACGCCGGTATTGCAGCTGCTAAACAAATTGTCGGTTTTTTGAAAACAGGAAACGAGAAGTTCAGAGTGAACTAAATTTTTTCTTTCATTTTAATTTTATGCAGCCTTTTTCAGCTTTATAGTTGGAAAGGTTGCTTTTTTTTATTGGTTGTGAAATACATATTTAGATATCCTAAAAACAAATTCTTATTCCAGCACTCTCAATAAATATTGAAATATTGCACAATTTTAGTATCTTTGTGCCGAATTTACGTTTCTGCCGAACTTTTTTCGAAGCGAAAGAGTTATTAAGGGAAACAATATTAATCAACTTATCATGGGTAATAATTTATTAAAAGGTAAAAGGGGAATTGTATTTGGTGCTTTGAACGATATGTCGATAGCATGGAAAGTGGCTGAGCGTGTGGTAGAAGAAGGTGCCATCATCACTTTGTCGAATACGCCGTTGGCGGTTCGTATGGGTACTACCAACGAATTGTCGGAAAAATTAAATGCAAAGCTAATCCCTGCTGATGCAACAAGTGTTGCCGATCTCGAACAGGTTTTTTCTCAATCGATGGAAGCGCTTGGAGGTCCTATTGATTTCGTCCTACACTCTATTGGGATGTCTCCGAATGTTCGCAAAAAAAGAACTTACGACGATTTGGATTACGATATGTTGACTACCACTTTGGATATTTCGGCCATTTCGTTTCATAAAATGCTTCAGGTAGCTAAAAAAATGAATGCTATCAACGAAGGTGGATCGGTAGTAGCGCTGACTTATATGGCTGCTCAACGTACTGTTTTTGGTTATAATGACATGGCTGATGCAAAGGCTATGCTCGAATCTATTGCACGTAGCTTTGGTTATATCTATGGACGTGAACACAATGTGCGCATCAATACAATTTCGCAATCGCCTACAGTGACAACTGCGGGAAGTGGCGTGAAAGGTATGGATGGATTGCTCGATTTTTCGGAACGTATGTCGCCTATTGGAAATGCAACTGCTGCCGATTGTGCCGATTATTGCGTGGTTATGTTTAGCGACCTGACCCGAAAAGTAACAATGCAGAACCTTTATCACGATGGTGGTTTCTCCAGCATGTCGATGAGTTATAAGGCCATGGAACAATACAATAAGAGTTTCGAAGAGTTTAAAGATGAAAATGGCAATATTATTTACGGATAATTGCTCGAATAGCAGATTGGTACTTAAATGATTTTAACTTCAGGAGTGAACGTTCGAAAGTGTTTTCGATCGTTCGCTCCTGTTTTTTTTTAGTGGAACTTGTGAGTAAGATTAAAATAAATATAGAGGTTGACTTGTGGAGATGAAAATAAACAATTAAAAATTATCATTTATGAATGGATTGAAAATTGGAAATCTGACAGCCCGAATACCTGTTATTCAAGGAGGTATGGGTGTTGGTATTTCCTTGTCGGGGCTGGCCTCGGCAGTGGCGAACGAAGGTGGAGTAGGAGTGATTTCGTGTGCGGGACTGGGATTGATTTACAGGGAGAAAGCAAGATCGTACATGGAGTCATGTATTGTGGGTCTGAAAGAAGAAATCCGCAAAACAAAAGAAAAAACAACGGGTATTGTTGGAGTGAACATCATGATGGCGTTGACGAATTTCAGCGATATGGTGAAAACGGCCATCGCCGAAAAAGCTGATGTTATTTTTGCCGGAGCGGGTTTGCCGCTCGATTTGCCAAAATACCTGACGCCCGGAAGTATTACGAAACTGGTTCCTATTGTTTCGTCGGCACGTGCTGCCAAAATTATTTGCGAGAAGTGGAAAGCGAATTACGATTACTTACCTGATTTAATCGTGGTGGAAGGTCCTAAAGCCGGAGGTCATTTGGGATTTAGACAGAACCAGATTGTCGATCCCAATTATTCAATAGAAAATCTGATTCCGGATGTGGTGCGCGAAGTGGCTCTTTTCGAAGAGAAATACAGTCAGGAAATTCCTGTTGTGGCTGCCGGTGGTATTTATGACGGTGAAAATATGTACAAAATAATGCAATTGGGAGCTAAAGGGGTGCAGATAGCAAGCCGCTTTGTAACCACGGATGAATGTGATGCCGATATAAAGTTCAAAAATTCATACATCAAAGCCGGAGAAAACGATGTGGAGATCATCCAAAGTCCGGTTGGAATGCCGGGTCGCGCGCTTCAGGGCAAGTTCCTCGAAAGAGTGAAACAGGGCCTTACAAAGCCCAAGTCATGTCCCTACAATTGTTTGCATACCTGCGATTATAAAAAGGTGCCTTATTGTATTATCGTTTCGCTTTACAATGCTTACAAAGGGAAAATGGATAAAGGATATGCTTTTGCCGGAAGTAATGCGTATCTGTCCGATCGTATTTCGACAGTAAAAGAAGTAATGACTGATTTAATGCAAAAATTTGAAAATGCAAAGGCTGAAGCATTACTTCGACTTGCGAAATAAACCTAAAATTTTTTATATTAAAAAGGCAGCATGATTCTTTTCATGCTGCCTTTATTTTAGTACAAAAAGCTGTGCCGGATCTATTGTTGAATCAAACTCTTACCTGTCATTTCGGGAGCTTTGTCAATTCCTAAAATTGTACAGATCGAAGGTGCTACATCAGCCAGGATTCCGTTTTCTACTTTCGCGTTTTTGTTTTCGGTAACATAAACGAAAGGAACCGGGTTCAGCGAGTGAGCTGTGTTAGGCGATCCGTCAGGATTTTCAGCGTTGTCAGCATTTCCGTGGTCGGCAATAATGATTACCTCGTAATCGTTGGCTTTGGCAGCATCCACCACTTTGCCCATACATTCGTCCACTGTTTGAACTGCTTTTACAATGGCTTCGCGCACGCCGGTGTGACCCACCATGTCGCCATTGGCAAAATTCAACGCAATGAAATCAAATTTCTGAGTGTCCAATGCATCTACAAGTTTGTCGGCAATGCCGTAAGCGCTCATTTCGGGCTGCAAATCGTAGGTAGCCACTTTAGGCGACGGAACGAGGATGCGTTCTTCACCTTCAAATTCACTTTCGCGACCACCGGAGAAGAAAAAGGTAACATGCGCGAACTTCTCAGTTTCGGCTATGCGCAATTGTTTCAAACCAAGATTCGAAACATATTCTCCGAGGGTATTTTGTACATTTTCCTTGTCGAACATCACGTGCAATCCTTCGAAAGTAGAATCGTATGGAGTCATACAATAGTACTCCAAAGGCAAAGTATGCATGTTGAATTCAGGCATGTTCTGCTGGGTAAGCACAATTGTAAGTTCTTTTGCACGGTCGTTGCGATAGTTGAAGAAAATTACAACATCTCCGGCTTCAATCTTTGTCAAAGGTTTTCCGGCCGCATCCACTATTACTATAGGTTTTACGAATTCGTCGGTAACGCCAGCATCGTAGGAGGCTTGCATGGCTTCGGCTGCATTGTTGTAAGGTGTCCCTTTGGCATGTACAAGTAAATCGTACGATTCTTTTACGCGTTCCCAGCGTTTGTCGCGGTCCATGGCGTAGTAACGTCCTATGATGGAAGCAACTTTTGTGGTTGTTCCTTTTGTATAGTTGTCGAGTTGTTCAATGAAGCCCTTGCCGCTTTTTGGGTCGGTGTCGCGACCGTCCATAAATGCATGAACATAAGCTTCGGCATTGTAATCTTTGGCTATGTCAATTAATTTTAGCAAATGATCGAGTGAGCTGTGAACGCCGCCGTCCGAAACCAATCCTAAGAAATGAATTTTCTTTTTGTTATCGCGGGCATAGCTGTAGGCACTCACCACTTCAGGGTTTTGCAAGATGCTGTTGTCGCGGCAGGCGATATTTATTTTCACTAAATCCTGATAAACCACTCGTCCGGCACCAATGTTCAGGTGACCTACTTCGGAGTTGCCCATTTGTCCGTCAGGCAAACCAACGTCTTCGCCCGAAGCAAGTAATTGTGAATGCGGATAGGTTGCCAACAAAGCATCCCAGTAAGGGGTTGGCGTGTTGTAGATAATATCGGCCTTCGAATGGTTTCCCATTCCCCAGCCATCGAGAATCATTAATAATGCTTTTTTACTCATCTTATTTTTGAATTATATATTTTATACTGTAACTTTTCCTGTTCTTTAATGCACTGCAAAATTACTCAAAATTTTGCATATAATTGAAGCGAAATTTTCAATATGTGTATTGATCAAGAGAATATCTTTGTTTTTACAACGAACAAAAAATGCCGGATTCCGGAACGAAAGTTTATCTTTGTATTCGAAAAAAATAATTTCGAAAAAAGATGTTTCTTGTTCTGCTCTTTATGCTTGCCGGAGTATTTGCCGGTTTTTTGTTGCGTAAATGGAAATTCCGTTTTATAAATGGAATTATTCTAACGCTTATCTGGTTGCTTTTGTTTTTGCTCGGCGTGGAAGTAGGCATGAACGAGCAGGTGGTGAAAAACTTTGCAGCGTTGGGGCTTGAAGCGCTTTTGATCGCTGTTTTTGCAACTTTCGGAAGTGTTACAGGCGCTTTGTTGTTGTGGAAGAATATTAAAAAACACAGTAGGTTATGAAAGGAAGTCTGATTATACTGTCGTTTTTTGCTGCGGGACTTTTATTGGGTGTTTATCGCGTGCTGCCGGCTTCGTGGCTCGACTACGACTACAGTTTTTATGTCTTGGCAGCGCTAATGTTTTCGGTGGGGTTTAGTTTGGGGCATCAGCCCGATACCATTCAGCAATTTCGCCGGATTCATTCTCGTGTGTTGTTTTTGCCTTTAACAACTGTAGTAGGCACCTTTCTTGGTGTTCTCATTCTCAGTTTTTTTTCCGAACGTTCGGTTTTCGATTTTTTGGCCGTCGGCTCGGGATTTGGCTATTATTCGCTTTCGAGTATTCTGATTACCGAATACAAAGGCATAGAATTAGGCACCATTGCGTTGCTCGCTAATATTCTTCGCGAAATAATCACATTGCTTTTCGCACCGGTAATGGTAAAATATTTCGGAAAACTGGCGCCTATTGCAGGCGGTGGCGCTACTACCATGGATACCACTTTCCCGATTATTATTCGTACATCGGGCAAAGAATTCTCTGTTGTCTCCATTTATCATGGTTTTGTAATGGATTTAAGTGTGCCTTTTTTGGTGACGCTGTGCTGTAGTATTTAATCGACTTCGGCTCTTCAGGAGGCGAAGTTTGCTCCACCCGAGCAAAACTTTGCTCCGATAGAGCAAACGATCCCTCCCTCAGAGCAAAACTTTGCTCCAATGGAGCAAACCACTCTTCAATGGGAGGCAAAATAGTGAAAAAGAATAAGGCAGTTTTTTTGTTTTTAAGCTCGTTGGATACCCCGATTACAGAAAAATTTCTGTAGCTTTGTGCTTCCAAAAATTGTAAACAGTAACTGAATAAATAGTAAATATAATCATGGCAAAAGAATTTAAGTACCAAGACCCATTCCCGATGGGAAAAGACAAAACCGAGTATTATTTGCTTACCAAAGAGCATGTTTCGGTGTCGCAGTTCGAAGGACAGGAAATCCTCAAAGTGGAACCGGAAGCGCTTACAAAACTGGCACGTGCTGCCATGCACGATTGTTCGTTTTTGCTTCGTCCTGAGCATCAAAAGCAAGTGGCAGCTATCCTTGCTGATCCCGAAGCCAGCGATAACGATAAATATGTGGCTGTAACTATGCTTCGCAATGCTGAAATTTCGGCAAAAGGCGTACTACCTTTCTGTCAGGATACAGGAACTGCTACCGTTTACGCCAAAAAAGGAAGCAATGTTTGGACCAACGGAACCGACGAAGAAGCATTGTCGAAAGGTATTTACGAAACTTACACCGAAGAAAATCTGCGTTACTCTCAGAATGCAGCTTTAAATATGTACGATGAAGTGAATACAGGAACTAACCTTCCGGCACAAATCGACTTAGTGGCTTATCATGGAAACGAGTATAAATTTCTTTTTATTGCCAAAGGTGGTGGTTCAGCCAATAAATCGTACTTGTTTCAGGAAACAAAAGCCCTGTTGAATCCTGTTTCGCTCGAGAAATTCCTGACTGAGAAAATGAAAACCCTTGGTACAGCAGCTTGTCCTCCTTATCACATTGCTTTTGTAATTGGTGGTACTTCGGCTGATGCTTGTATGAAAACAGTGAAACTGGCTTCAACCAAATATTACGACGAATTGCCAACCGAAGGCAACGAACTGGGACAAGCTTTCCGCGATGTGGAAATGGAGCAAAAAATATTGAAAGCTGCTCAGGCTTCGGGCATTGGCGCTCAGTTTGGCGGTAAGTATTTTGCCCACGATATTCGCATTGTACGTCTTTCGCGTCACGGTGCTTCTTGCTTTGTGGGCATGGCAGTTTCGTGCTCGGCCGACCGCAATATAAAAGGAAAGATCAACAAAGATGGTATTTGGGTAGAAAAAATGGAAGACAATCCGGGTCAATACATTCCTGAAGAATACCGTCAGGCAGGCGAAGGCAATGCTGTAAAGGTTGATTTGAATCAGCCAATGAAAGATATTCTGGCTACATTGTCACAGTATCCTGTTGCTACACGATTGTCGTTGAGCGGAACCATTGTGGTGGGTCGCGATATAGCGCATGCCAAACTTAAAGAATTGTTGGATGCAGGTAAACCGCTTCCGCAATACGTAAAAGACCACCCGATTTATTATGCGGGTCCTGCCAAAACTCCTAAAGGAATGGCTTCGGGTTCTTTCGGACCAACAACTGCCGGACGCATGGATTCGTATGTTGATTTGTTTCAAGCAAATGGTGGTAGCATGATTATGATTGCCAAAGGAAATCGCACGCAGCAAGTGACTGATGCTTGTCAGAAATACGGTGGATTCTATCTGGGTTCAATCGGTGGTCCGGCCGCTATTTTGGCTCAAAACAGCATCAAGAAAGTGGAATGCCTGGAATATCCTGAATTGGGTATGGAAGCCATCTGGAAAATTGAAGTGGAAGATTTTCCTGCATTTATTCTTGTCGACAACAAAGGAAACGATTTCTTTAAGCTGATCAAACCAAATCCGGTTTGTTAGGGTCATTCCTTTTTATTTTAAAATAATGATAATGATAGCCACATTTGTTCTGACTGAAGAATGGATGTGGCTAATTATCTCTTCGGAGGTGTTGTAAAGGGGTTGACCAGCATTCAACTGATTGTAAACTCATTGTTTTTATTTTGTGGCGGCTTCGTGTTCTGTGGCTGCCCCGAACATTTAATCTTATTCATATGTTTGATTTAATTATAATTGGTGGTGGCCCTGCCGGATATGTTGCTGCTGAACGTGCGGGACACAAAGGGCTTTCGGTTGTTTTATTCGAAAAAAAAGCGATGGGTGGCGTTTGCCTCAACGAAGGTTGCATTCCTACCAAAACAATGCTTTACAGTGCAAAAATGTACGATAATGCATTACATGGTGATAAATACGGTGTTTATAGCGATAATATCCGTTTCGATTATGCTAAAATTGTAGCACGTAAAAACAAAGTGGTTCGCAAACTGGTTGCTGGTGTTGATGCAAAAATGAAACTGCACCAGGTAACTGTAGTGAAGGGCGAAGCCATGATTAAGGGGCGAAGTTCCGGCGGAATTGAAGTAACTTGTGCCGGCGAAAGCTATCTCGGTCAAAACTTGCTGATTTGTACTGGTTCCGAAGCGTTTGTTCCTCCCATTCCGGGGCTGTTCGAAGCAGGAGGCATTGTTCTTACCAATCGCGAAATACTCGACCTTAAAGAACAGCCAACATCTTTGGTCATCATTGGTGGAGGCGTAATAGGGATGGAATTTGCAAGTTTGTATAACAGTATCGGCACAAAAGTGACAGTTATTGAGATGCTTCCTGAAATTTTGGGAAACAATGATTTTGAAATTTCCGCCATGTTGCGCGATATTTACAGCAAAAAGGGGATTGAATTTCAATTGAATGCCAAAGTGACTAAGATAGATGGCAACAAAGTTGTTTTCGAAAAAGATGGAAACACAGAAATCGTTGAAGGCGAAAATATATTGGTAAGCGTTGGCCGGAGGGCAGTTACAACAGGTTTTGGACTGGAGAATCTGAATGTTGAATTGTTCAAAGGAGGAATCAAAACCGACGAAAAAATGTGTACCAATATGCCGAACGTTTTTGCTGCTGGCGATGTAACCGGATTTTCACTATTGGCGCATACAGCAAGTCGCGAAGCCGAAGTGGTGGTGAACAATCTTACGGGCGGTAATGATGTTATGCATTACAATGCTATTCCTGGCGTAATATACACTAATCCGGAAGTGGCAGGTGTAGGCGAAACAGAAGCATCGGCCAGTGCCAAAGGCATCGATTTTAGAGTAGCAAAACTACCTATGGCATATGCCGGACGGTTTGTTGCAGAGAATGAAGGCGGGTCGGGTATTTGCAAAGTGCTTATCGGAGCAAAACACGGCGAAGTGATTGGTGTACACATGCTCGGAAATCCTGCCAGCGAAATGATTTACGGAGCTTGCATAGCGATTGAACAGGAAATGACGCTGACAGAAATGCAGAAAGTGGTCTTTCCTCACCCAACAGTAAGCGAAATACTGAAAGAAGTATTATTCTCTTTTTGATCCGGTTATCTTGATTTGTTAAAAAAATTGAAATTATATTTCAATAAAATCTGAAAAAGAAATGCTTCGTCTAAAAAACTTTTATTAAGTAATGAGAATAATCTATTCTCGCATTAATCAATCTGTAATGTGCTTGTTTATCCTATCTTTCTTAAATACTTTTTTAAAACCTAAATGCTTAAAATGACTTTGCGCAACGAATTAGATAATTTCTATCAACTAAACAATATACCAGAGAATGGTGGCGAAGATCATACGAGTTTTGAAGTTCCACTCCCTTTTTTTAACCTGACTTTGCCTAACTTTAGTTGGCGCAGGAAGATGATTCACATTCACGATATTGAGCATGTGTTGAATAAGCAAGATACAACATGGCGTGGAGAGGTGTTTGTTGCTTCATGGGAAATAGCTACTGGATATCTTCGTTATTTTCCTGTTTTTATTTTTCCGCTTTGGGCAATGGGTTTTGGGTTATGGAAACATCCATGCGCCATAATGAATGGCTTTTTTAAAGGATTAAACGATGTTGGAGTGGCGGCTCTTTATCGGTCGAAGGAACAGTTGCTCGATACTACACTGGAGGAGCTTCGCCGGCTTACGGAAAACAAAAGGACTTTGTTGTCGCCTTCACAAAAGTGGAGTCGGTTTTTAGTGGCAGTTTTATTGAGTCAGCTTACGTTCTTGTCTCCATTGTTGATCGTTGTTATGGCTTTGTGTCTGGTTTTATAGTATTTAGTTTTCAACATTATTTTTTAATAACTATTTATTCTGAAGTCATTATTTTATGGTTTTTTATTTTCTAATTTTGATAAATGTAGATCGACAAACAAAATAAATTTAACTGCATGAAATTTAAAGGAGTAGTATTCGATTTTAATGGCACCTTGCTTTGGGATACTAAATATCACAACCAGGCTTTTGATTTATTTCTGGAGCAACACAATATTGTGCTGACCGATGAAGAAAAATCAGTAAAAATATATGGAAAGTCAAATGCCGATATTATGCGTGATGTTTTTGGCCGTCCATTGACCGATTTGGAGATAAAAGAATTCAGTATCGAAAAGGAGCTTATTTATCAGGAGTTAATTGTTGATAATTTGCATTTCGCCGAAGGAGCTGAAGATTTGTTTGAGTATTTAAAGGCACATAATATTCCATTTTGTATAGCCACTTCCTCCGATTTTCTGAATGTAGAGTTTTACTTTCGCGAAATGCAGCTTGAACGGTGGTTTAGCCCTGAATGGGTGTTGTTTAACGATGGTACCTTAAAAGGAAAGCCTGAGCCGGATTTGTTCTTAAAGGCGGCTGATCGGTTGCAGCTCAATACTTCGGAGCTTGTTATTTTTGAGGATTCGAAGGCCGGAATAAAGGCGGCCGAAAATGCCGGTGCAGGAAAAATATATATTGTCAATTCCATGAACGATGATTTTTCTGATTTTGAACACGAAGTCATTTTTAATTTCAATCAGACTGACAAGTCATTATTCGGAATGTGAATCTAATTTATGAAATATATTTGTAACGAATGTTGACAATGTGATGTTAAATTACAAATAAAAAATATTTATTTAAACTTCATTTAATTATTATTTGTTAGTTCTATCTGAATTCTGTAGACAATTTACAATAAGAAGTAGAGGCCATCGTTATAAACAGATTTGAAAAACATTAAGGATATATACGATAGCTTTGTTTTTTTTTGTATTCTTTTCTGTATTAATATGCATTCTTAATTATTTTTTAATTGAAATATTGTAGTATTTTTTATAGGATATTGTTGAATATGAAAAAAAGCTGTATATTCACATTTTATTTGAATGACTAAAAAAGTGCCTTTTGTATTTCTGATCATAGTTGTTTGTTGTAAACTTTGATTGTTTGTAAATGGCATTAAATTAATGGCTTAACTGATGTTCTGTATATTCTGTTTGTTTAAGGAAGAGAAGATGTTTTAGGCGATTTACAAGTTGATAAGATGCTGAGATATTGTATTTTTTTAATTTGTACTGTCGAAGATGATGTAGCAAAAACTACAGTGTTTTAAATTAGTTGTTTTGTAGATTTTGCGTATAAATGAATTTTCAGAAAATCAGGGTGTAATGTTCCGTAAATGTTTGGGTAAGATATATTTAGTACGTGCTACAGCATGCAGAATAATTCCAATATTATTCGTTTTGTTGGTTGGTTGTTCTTTGTTGCCCAATGACTTGAAAACAGCTGAAACAGCCCTTCAAACAAATCCCGACTCCGCTCTTTCTATCCTGAAAAAGATGAACCCTTCTAATTTTATTTCTGATGCTGACCGGGCTCTGTATGGTTTGCTGTACTTTGAAGCACTCGATAACACAAAGGGTGATTTAAAACCGGATTCTTTGATCGATTTTTCTTTGAGCTACTACCTGCGTTCCAATAATAATGTTCGCCTTGCAAAAAGTTATTTTTATAAAGCAAAAACTCTAAAGGTGGAGCAACGTTTCGATGATGCGACGGTGTTGTACCTAAAAGCCATTGATTTAGTGAAGAATACTGACGAAAGCTTGCTCTTGGGGAAAATTTATTCCGACATTGGAGATATCTGCTCTATTCAAAAAGATTATAAGGAATCGCTTAATAAGTACAAGACATCTATTAGTTTCTTTAAACGCTCAGGAGATTCTATTGAAATTAGTTATAGTCTGACCTACACTGGTAGGGTGTATCGGTTTATGAAAGAATACGATACAGCTCTGAAATTCTATAAGCAGGCATTGAATTATACAAAGGATTCATTGTCCAACGGTCTGGCTTATCAGGAAATGGGGATTAATTACTTTATGGCTAAGAAGTATGACTTGGCTCAACGTTTCTTGCGTAAAAGTTTGACTTATCCAGCAGTAAGTAATTATTATGCAATAAGAAATTTTATTTTAGCTGATCTTTTCTTTGAAAAACAGCAATATGATTCAGCAGCACTTTATGCTACAACAGCCTTGAAATATCCTTCTACTTTCTTTGTTCAGCGCGATTGTTATCGTATCCTTGTAAATACCGAATACGGGAGGGGTGATTTCAAACAAATGGCCGCTTATATGTCAAAATATCAGGATTGTACAGATTCTGTAAGAAAAATTGAGACGCAAACCAAAACAACTGTATTGGAGGATTTGTATCAAACTTCCGACAAAGTAGGGAAAACTAGGAGGTATTTGTTGTTGTCAGGTTTTATAATTGCGCTTATTGCAGCCTTGAGTGTGTTTGTAGTGTACAGGTTGAGGTTGCGCAATAAGGGCAAGGACGATGAGCTGAAGCAGGTTGAAAAAACTCTTTCCAAAAAACAGGAGTTGTTGCGCGAAAACCTGCTGCAAAAAATAGAAGAAACCCGTACCCTCCAGATGGTTGTCTATAAAAAATCGTCCATCAGTGAACGTGAAGAAATGGACAGAGAAATGTACCGTAATATTCTGCATGTAGAGGATCGACAAGCTTTTGCGCGATTGATGGATAAAACTTTTAATAATGTATTTAGCAATCTGGAAACCCGCTTCCCTGAACTTACATACAAAGAGCTTATTTGGTGTTGTTTGTTTTTGTTGGGTTTGCCAAACAATGAAATAGCATTGATACTCGATAGTCAACCTGCGAGTCTGTATAAAATGAAACAAAGGATAGGACAGAAAATGAATCTGGCCAGTACGCGCGACCTACCACAAATGCTTTCCGACCTTTCGGAAAAATAACGCGGTTTCCCCGGTATAAACTGATACGGGATTCTCTTTCAGCGTTCCAACTAACTTCTCTGGTTATAGAAGCAAAAAATTGACTGCTGCATCAACTTTTCTATAAGCAAATAAATATTGTTGTGATGCAAGAAATGTTTCAGTTGAATTCACAATTGATCTGCTTTTTTTGTAATAAGTAAGCCGACAAATATAGTGTTGTATTTTGCGCTCGTAAAATTATATTGTATTTGTTTTACTACAATAATATTTTTTCACGACTTCGGTTCTTTCATTTTTCATATTTTCGAATCGTTACATTTTTGGTTGAAGTGACGATTTGTGGTTACTCATGTTTCTTCTTTTTTTTGTGTTTCTTCACGTCTGCAGTCTGCTCTTTTCTGCTTGAACTTTATGTTTTGATACCTTCTTTCCTGATTTCAGCTTTTTCGAAAAAAGTCAAGTGCACCTGCTCAATTCTGCCTGTTTTTCGCACTTTTTTTATAGTTAAAAATAGTTTGTCCTAATTTTTTTCTTTTGTCATATTTTAAACTACAGATAATCAGTGGGGTTCGAAAGTGACTTGTCCTACTTTTTATTGGCCGAAAATTTGGATGTCGCTTCAATAGTATATAATTTAGCAACTACAAAAATCTCATTTTTATATTTTCATTAAGTCAAACAATGTAATCTCATTTTTTATGAAAAGAATTAACGTTAAGTATTTAGGTTCACTTTTATTATTTTTCTTATTAGCGGCATCGCAGTTTGTGTTTGCTGATTTTCCACTTCGGAGAGATGACTCAGATCCGGGAACTGTTACTTTAGGAACATTAAGAGCTCCTGCAAGAGCCAAAGTAGTTATCCCTGTTACAATGGATGTGGTGAATGGAGAGTTGGCTATCTACTTCAAAAACTCTGTGGGAACTGCGTACATTTCAATACAGGATGCTAACGGCAATATTGTAGCAACTGATGTATTGGATACAAATGCATCTACCGAATTCTACATCCCATTGGATGAATTTGAAGCAGGAACCTACACATTAAGGGTGTCGTATGGTACTACCAAATTAATTGGTGAGTTTGTTTATTAATTGCTTTGTTTTTTACAACGAGTTGAACCTTGGTTCGGCTCGTTGTAAAATTCATTACAAAATGCAGATTTTCTTGGAGTACAATATACATTGAACATATCACAACACCATTTCATTCTGTGGTCGGTTAGACCAAATGAAATATTGTCATGATAATGATTGATGCTAAGAAAATGAATTATGCAATTTGTTTCTATTGCAAATAAACTATTAAAAAAAAAGTTTTATGAAAAATACTATAAAAGTACGTTTAACGGAAAATAAACCAAGATTTTACGATCCTAACAGATACACTGCTGAAGTTGTGATGAATGATAGTCTTTCATTGAACGATATAGTAGATGAAATGATAAAGGAGGGTGCGAGTGTTGATAAAAACACGATATTGGCAGTGATTGAGCAGTTCAATAGAAAAACTGCAGATCTTTCTTTGTCAGGAAATAGTGTAAATACAGGATTACTCACTTTGCGACCAATTGTGAAAGGTCCGTTTTTCGATGGGAAATACATTCCGGATATTGTTATTCTTCAAAGTTCAGAGCTGCGTCAGGCTATTTCTGAAACTACTGTTGAAATTATAAATAAAGATGAGGTTGCTGAAAGAGAATCAGAAATATCCCGAACCGAAGACTTGAAAAAAGGGGATTCAGGAAATAGCTATCTGGGTGTTTCAACTGACGATCCTGCTTGTGGGGCTGCATTCCGTGCGTGGTTGTACCGAAGCTGAGAATGATGGGCTGTGTAGCGTGAATTTGTTTTATATAAAAGAG
>JAYFRI010000207.1:0-4803 GCA_034926015.1 Paludibacter sp.
GTGGTCGTATTCGTGCTGGATAACACGGGCTTTGAATCCATCGAATTCCTCAATGTATTCGTTGAAGTCGACATCGAAGTACTTGATTTTAATACGTTCAGAACGGCTTACAGTCTCGTGAATGCCGGGAATGCTCAGGCAGCCTTCTTCTAAAGTCACCATTTCGTCACCAAATTCGAGCATCGTTGGGTTGATCATTGCTATTTTGAAACTACCAAGTTCAGGGTCGTCTTCTTTAAAGGCAACAAGGTCGATAACAATTACCCTGATGGGCAATCCAACCTGTGGAGCAGCCAGGCCAACTCCGTCGGCATGATACATGGTTTCAAACATATTTTGAATCAACTCTTTCAGTTGAGGATAATCTTTAGTAATCGGTTCGGCTACTTTTCTGAGCACTGCCGTACCGTAAGTGTAAATAGGAAGAATCATTTATAGAGTTCGAAAGTTTATAATTTTAAAATACACAATAATCAATATCAGGCCGAAGCGCTACAGCCAAATCATCGGCCATAAACTTATCTGATTCTGCTTTCCAAATAGGATTGCAAAATAATAGTAGCTGATATTTTGTCGACAAGTTCTTTGTTCTGGCGGTCTTTTTTCTTCAGGCCGGCATCGAACATTGTTTGATGCGCCAACACGGAAGTAAAACGTTCGTCGACATACACAAGTTCAATGTCGGGAAACTTACGTTGCAGCCCTGTTACGAAAGGTTTGATGTACTGCATTGATTCAGAGTCCTGACCATTCATTTGTTTGGGCAAGCCAATCACAAATTTTTCAACCGGTTCGCGGTCAATATAGTGTTGCAGATAATCAAATATCTCGTGCGATAATACAGTGTCGAGCCCATTGGCAGTAATCTGCATCGGGTCGGTAACAGCTAGTCCAACACGCTTTTGTCCATAGTCAATAGCCAGGATACGTCCCATATTTTTATTGTTTTATGCTGCAAAGGTATAAAAAAAACAGCAGTAGTGAAAAAGGCAACCTGCTGATTTGAAACTTTTTTGCGTTTTTTATAGGGCATGTTCCTCATTACCCGATAATTTTATTTAAATTTGAACCGTTAAAAACAATTGTTTGTTGTATGCTCAAATCCTGCTTTTAGCAGGCAGGCCCGAAACTCAAAACTATTCTCAACTGTGGACTAAATTATGAACAAAACCCTCAATTACATACTGTCAATTCTCCTTGTGCTCAGTCAGTTTGGCTGCGACGATGTGGCAAATTCTCCTTATCCGGCACTCACGTTTCAATCAAAATCCACCATTTCAAACAAAGGACGTGCTTCGGCTGTCGCTTTTGTGATAGGCGACAAGGGTTATGTGGCCCTGGGAAGAAATGCGGCGAGAAGCGGCGCTTTAAAAGATTGTTGGGAATATAATCCCCTCACCGACGGTTGGACGGAGAAAGCTGTTTTCCCCGGCCTGGGAAGGGTAAATGGCATTGCCGAGGCTGTAAATGGCAAAGCGTATGTAGGTTTGGGTTTCGATCTGACAAAAAGGCCTTATTTAAATGAAGCTCAACTGAAAGATTTCTGGTGTTTCGACCCCGTAGCCAATACATGGACAAGGAAAGCTGATTTTCCCGCACTTTCAACAAACGCCTGCGTGAGCTTTGTGATTGGCAACTCCATCTATGTTGGGTTCGGCTTCGATGGCGCTACTTTCACAAACGATTTGTGGAAATATGATGTGGCAGCAGATCAGTGGAAAGAAATGGCTTACACAGGTGTTACCCGTCGTACGGGGGCAGTTGTCTGCTCGGATGGTGAAAAAGTATTTTTTGGTACAGGATATAACAGTAGAAAGGAAAATAACTGGTGGGAATACTTCCCGGCCACCGATAGCTGGAAAGAACGCCGCGCTATTCCCGGCACCAGTAGGGAATTCGGGGTGGGAATGAGCATAGAACACCGGTATTTTGTGGCCACAGGGCGGCATTTTGCAGGAAATCTTACCGGTGGTCATCTGAAAGATGATGTGGTGGAATACGATGCAGGAAAAAATGTGTGGTATGTGAGAGGCGTTTTGCCCGGTGGAGGTCGTGAAAATGCCATATCGTTTGTTATCAACGGAAAAGGATACATTGGTTTTGGCGAGAATGACGAGGGTGTGCTGAATGACTTATGGAGCTTTGAACCCTGAAATAAATGCAGATACATCTTTTCTAACTAAAACAAAACCAAGCTCATGTTTAAAAAAAATATAGTTTTACTGATAGGTCTGTATTTGTTTGTTACAGCCATCACTGCTCAGAATGACACAGTTCGCTATGATATTGTCCTTTCGGGGCTTGCCGCCAAAGGCGATTATGCTCCTTTTTGGATGCACAACCGGCAATACGCAAAAGTATCGGCCTCACCTCAGAGTGTGGGTTTACAACTTGGCGCTTCCAAAGCTTTTAACCACCCAAACAAATGGTTCGACTACAGTTTTGGCGTTTCGGGCCTGGTGCGCAACAACGGAGATAGTACCGACCTCTATTTTCATGAAATATATGCGCAGGCAAGGGTTTTGGTTTTTGATGCCATTATCGGGTCGAAAGAAGAACAGACAGGTGTAGAGGATGTTTCGTTGTCGTCGGGTGGGTTTTTGTTCTCGCGCAACGCACGCCCATTGCCACGTGTCACCGTAGGGATGCTCAATTATCAACCTATTCCTTTCACAAAAGGATATGCCGAAATAAGAGGCGCCCTCTCGCAGGGCTGGTTCAGAGACGATATGGAAATTGCCGATGTTTTATTGCATCATAAATATGCCTATTTTCGTTTCGGAGGAAAGTTGCCTGTTCATTTACAATATGGTTTCGAGCATGTGGCACAGTGGGGCGGCGAAAGTCAGAATGCGCAGATAGGCAATCAACCTACAGGCATTAAAAACTTTATCGACATTTTTCTTGGAAGATCGGGCGGGAGTGATGCGACTTTAAGCGATCAGATTAATACATTGGGAAATCATATCATTGGACAAAGCCTGCGGTTGGACATTCAATTGTCAGACTATGAATGGGGAATGTACTGGCAGATTATCAACGAGGAACCTCCCATTCGCAAGATAGGAGACACAATGAACACGCCTGATGGCCTTTGGGGAGTTTCGCTTCGCAATAAGAATTTTCCGTTTGTAAAAGGCATTTTGTACGAATATATGAACTCAACAGATCAGTCGGGACCTTTCCACGACAGAGATGGAATTGTTTATGGAGGCAATGATAGCTATTTTCTCGGACAGTATCCTGCCGGTTGGAGCTACTATTCACGTACAATTGGTACGCCATTGATCACTTCGCCGCTCTACAATAAAGATGGAAAGATATACACCACCAACAACAGGGTGCAGGCGCATCATTTTGGTATCGAAGGCGATGTGTATGGATTTAATTACCGTATGCTGGCAACCTTCAGTAAAAATTACGGAAACACATCTGTTTATCTCTCCGAGTCCTTGTTGAAACGCAATACATCATTGATGTTTGAGATGAATAAAAGAGTGGAAAGACTGTGGAATGCCGAGTTGGGATGCACTTTAGGCATGGACAAGGGCGATTTATTCGGAAATAACTATGGCGTACAACTTTCTGTCAGGAAAGTGGGTGATTTGTTTCACTGGTGAGTTTTCATAAAAAAAACGTGACTTATTTGTCACGTTTTTTTGTTGCTTTTTTTTCTTCCTTTTTCTTTTTCCGTTCTAAGCTTCGGGCTTCTCTTTGTTCCCGCGCAAGTTTCTTAGCTTTTTTCCTTTCCTCGATCACTATTTTAAGATACTCGATGTATGGTTCTATGTATCTTTTCTTTTTGGTTTCGAGCAAGTCGGCCATTGTTACCATAATGCCGGTTTCGAAAGTTGAACTGAAATCATGGTCGATCATGCTTCCAAACATTCTCATGGTATCCGACAGTCCGATATAAGCATTTAACAATGGAGGAATGCTGTCGCCTTCGTTTCTTACTGCTTTTTGGAGCGCTTTGTAATCGGACGAAGCATCTTTGCCTGTGAACAGTTTTTGGGCTGCTTTTTTCGTTTTGCTGCTTACAACAATAGGCAATTTAGGAGTTATTAATTGGTCGGCATCCGGAAAATACCTGAACATATATTCGTAAATAAGTTCACGCGCTACTGTAGGATATTCTTTGTAAATAGTAACTTTTCCAACGAAATACCGTGCATTTTTATTCGAATGTATCAAAGCGCCCAAACCGTCCCACAAGTTATCGAGAGCAAAAAGGCTTTTAGTGCCCATTTTAGAGGTCTGATAATCAGGCTGAACGAAAGCACGACCCAATTCGATGCTGTAAGGCAGAAATTCCTTTATAAACTTCGGACTGAATTTAAATAGATGCGACATGACGAATTTTGGCTGTCCTTCTTCGTCGAACTCTACTTCCGAACCCAACAAATACCTGTATCCACCAATGATTTCCTCGGCTTGCGGATCCCAAACTATAAGCTGTTTGAAAGGTTTCTCGAGATAATCGTATTTATCCACATCAATTTCTTCTCCGGTGCCACCGCCTCCCGAACGGAATGAAATTTCGCGCAATCGTCCAATCTCGCGCATCACGTTGGGCGAAGTATGGGCATCTATCACATAAATTTCATTGTGCGCTTTATTGGTTGGTCGTAAAAACTTATCTTTCGTAAGTTCTTTTTTTAGTATTTCACGATCGACAGGAGCTATAATATCTTTCATTAATTGTCAAAAAAAAATAGTTTATTTTTCCTTAATTTTCGCACAAAAGTAATGTTTTTTGAAAGAAACAAAGCTCTAAATAAATTTTTTATCTGATTTTTATTG
>JAYFRI010000280.1:0-2581 GCA_034926015.1 Paludibacter sp.
GGACGGGCGAAGGAACATCAAACACGCAACCACGTGCTTCATGGGCAGCAAAATCAAATAATGTGAGGGCTTCTACACGCTTTTTGGAAGATGGTTCTTATGTGCGACTGAAAAACATACAATTAGGTTACACAGTACCCAATACAAGAAAATTCAGACTTCAATCTGTACGCTTGTATGTGGCAGCCACCAATTTACTCACATTTACAGGATACACAGGTTTCGATCCTGAAATGACAGTGAGTACCAATTCAGCAAGTCAGGGCGATCTTGCCAACGGCATTGATTGGGGAACCTATCCGGTAGCTAAGAATTATACCTTCGGTCTGAACATAAGCTTTTAATTAATTTACAATTGAAATGATCATGAAAAAAATATTTTATTTAATAGCATTAGCAGCGATTGGAGTATTCAGCTCTTGCAACGATTTTTTAACTGCTGATTTAAAAGGAGATTATACTTCAGAAAACTATTATTCTTCGCCCGAAGCCGCCACTATGGCTGTAACCGGCATCTATAATTCCCTGTATGGAAGTACACTCTGGATATTTGGCGATGTGGCATCGGACGATGCTGTAAAAGGTGGAAATGCCGGCGATCAGGCAGACATCAATGGAATCAATGATTTCACGGCAACTTCCGACAACGGCATCATCAACAACTACTGGCAATCAACATACGAAACCATAGCACGTGCAAACAACGCCATCTTCTACATTGGATCAATGAATTTTGATGCCACTTTGCGAAACCGGCTTATAGGTGAAGCTAAGTTCCTGCGTGCCTTTTCTTATTTCAATCTTGTAAACATTTACGGAAAAGTACCTCTGAAACTGCAACCGCAACTCACTGCCGAAACAGTGAATGTAGGCCTGAGCGAAGTTACAGCCATTTATACTCAGATTGAAAAAGACCTTACCGAAGCCACTGCTGTTCTTCCGGCCGCCTATTCAACCGAAAAAGGACGCGCCACACAAGGAGCTGCCTACGGACTGTTGGCAAAAGTAAGTCTGTATCAGAAAAAATATACCGAATGCCTTAAAAACATACAGGCATTAGAAAATTTAAACAAATATGACCTTGTAAAAAACTATGCAAATCTGTTTAAAGCAGGTGCCGAGGACAGTGTTGAAGTTATTTTCGGAACACGCTTTGTCAATAGTGTCGAAGTTTCGTTGGGCAATAACCTCAGTGTTTGGTTTGCTCCGTCCATTGAAGGTGGCTATTATTTCAATGCACCAACCCAGAATTATGTTGATGCATTTAACGAAAAAACGATTGATGGCAATGATGACCCACGATTGGATGCATCGATTGGCAGGGATGGAAAGCCATGGTTCAACAATACTACTTTCTCTTCAGCATGGTCCGAAGCTACCGGCTATTTAGTGAAAAAATACAATGAAGATACAAGACCCGGAGTGGCAAAAGATCAATCAACGATTCCATACAATTATATGCGCTATGCCGACATATTACTTATGAAAGCAGAAGCATTGAATGAATCGGGAGGTCAGGGTGCTGCCCTCGAACTAAACAAAGTTCGCAGCAGAGCTGGTTTGGCTGCAACAACAGCCACCACTCAGGAGGCGATAAGAAAAGTGATTCAGAACGAACGCCGCAAAGAACTAGGGTTTGAATTTCATCGCTTTTTCGATCTCATGCGTTGGGGAAAAGCAACAGCCGAAGCGGCACTGGGGTCGGATTTGAAATGGACCGAACCACGTTTTTATTTTCCTCTTCCACAGTCGGAACTGGATACAAACAAAGCATTGCAATAATCCTTCAGGGGATACAAAGAACGGTCTGAATTCAGGAATAAAAACAAATCAATATAAAAAAGCCCGTCGAAGGCTTTACATTAAAACAACTCTCAATTAACAACAATATCTAAATTAAAATCAAAAAAATCATGAAAACAAATCTTTTAAAAACTACATTTATTGTATGTATCTCACTGATTCTTTTTTCTGCTGTATTTACAGGCTGTAAAAACGAAGAAGATCCTGTTGTAGTAGCAGATCAAACAAAACTGACTGCATTGGTCGACTCTTGTACTGCTATTTTAGCAAGCCCTACATTGTCTGCCGATTATCCTGCCGAAGCAATTACTGCTTTTCAAACTTTATTGACGAACACAAAAACGGCAGCTTCAGTGGCTGGTGTTACACAAACTGCTGTTGACAATTTGGTTGTCAACTTACGTGCAGGTCAAACCACCTTTTTAGCAGCGGCTTATGGAGCAATTCCTTCCTCAGCGCTTCTGATTGGAATGACATTCGACGAAACAGTTACTTCAAATCAGTTTACTACAGGAGGAAAGGCCTTAACTGCTAAATTAACTGCCGGACCAGCTGAAATTTTTGGTACTGCCACTAATTTGCCAAGCTTTAAACAAGGTAAAAAAGGGAAAGCTATTTATTTCAACAATGGTTCACACCTCGAAATCAGCAATTACACTGCAAGTGACTTACTTGGAAAACAATTATCAATTGCTGTATGGGTAAACCCTGATTCAACAAGAGCAGGAAACTACATTATGTCATATAATTACTGGAACTCATGGAAATTCCAGTTACA
>JAYFRI010000167.1:0-19089 GCA_034926015.1 Paludibacter sp.
CGCGCAACGATTACGGTGTGAGGTATCCCGACCGGGAATTCAGCAAACGCAATACAAATGTGAAAAACAGATACGAAATTGAAAGACGCTCGAACAACGGATCGCGCAGCAACAATAACATTGAAGAAAGAGAAAGAAGAGACAACAGAGCAATTAACAACAGAACCAACGATAACAGCGGACGAAATAACGCTAACGTCAGAACTGAAAGAGGCGAAAGAAATGAAAACAACCGGATGAATTCAAATGCTGAAATGAACAATCGTTCGAACAGAGACAAAAAAGCTGCTCCGACCCGCAATTCAAATACCGAAAGGTACAACAGAAATTCTGATTCGAACAACAGTGGTTCGGTGAACAGAAGTTCGTCAAACCGCGAAAACAGAGAACAACAAAAAGCTTCCCGAAATGAAGAAAGACCCGTAAAAGCGAACCGTGAACTGAACAGAAGAAATGAAAGATCGGTGGAAGCAGCCAGACCAGCCCGGGAAAATAAATCGGAATCGAGATCGGAACGCCGTTCGGATAACAACGAAAGAAGGAGCAACAGCGACTCCAATAATAATTCAAGAAGATAAAAGACCTGACTTAGTAAATAGACTGTTTTGTAAAACTGTGACTGATAAAAAACCGTTGGATAAAATCTCCAACGGTTTTTTTTTGCAAGTCATACGAAACCCGAAACTCTGAACCCGAAACTACTCAACCCATCTGTTTCGGTGCAATTCAAAAAGGTATTCCTGTTCTGTCTGTCCCGGGATTGGAATAAATTCTGTTTTCCCGAGACAGCCAAGCGCTTTCAAATCCATTATGGACGAATATCCCGATCGCGAAATTATCTTTTTAGCTCCTTTGAGCAGGGAGGCTAGCTCGTCATCGGGCAAATGAGAAACAAGCGTTACATCCCCCACATGATAAGTTCGCAATGCCACTGCAGGCTGACCACAAACAATAAGTGTTTTTTGATGCGAATGCTGGAAGCGCTGAGTGAGTTCATGCTCAAAAATAGACCTCTGCGGCTCTACTCCTGACAATACAGATACATTATGATAATTTGTTTCGGCCACTGCGTTGTTGTTTTCGAACCTCGAAAGTGGTCCAATAAAGCTACTGTTGCTCGCTAAAGGATATTTATGGGACAAGTCGCCCGAAAGATTCTCAGGCCCGGCAACATCAGGAATCCAGCATTCATCGTATTGCAAAATAAGCAGCCGATGCAGGAACCACGCCAAAGGCTCCAGCCATTTTAAAGCAAACGGCATTTTTATCATCAACTGATGCGTCATGTATATGCTTTTTGTTTTTCTGTTCCAAAGCCCAAACCTATTGTCGGAAATCACCTGATCGAAATGCTCCCGTTGAAGTAAGGTATTCAGCCATTTGTGTTCTTTATAAATTCCGTAAATAACACCCGGCAAATTCCACAACATGGCCAACACCTGTGTTTTGCCGGCCGAATAACGGATGGAATAAGAAGGTAATTCGATGAAACGCAACCCGGGAAACTGCTGACGAAGAAACTCAAGCGGAAAACCATCCGAGACCAACACCACCTCATGACCATCGGCCAAAAGCCTCCGAACCAGGGGTACGCAGCGGGTGGCATGTCCCAATCCCCAATTCAACGGGCAGACTAAAACTTTCATTGGCTTTAACTCATTCAAGTGTTTATATTGATTCGAAAACAGCAAATCCTGGAATACTTACATTCGGCAGAGCAACTACGGACAAACAATTTATCAGGCCACCGAGACTACAAATCCTCTTGCTCTTGCCTTTTCGGCAATAGCATTCATTTCGTCAAAATCAATCTTTTGGAGCTGTTGCACCGGCGTGTCTCTGTCCAGCGAATAAAGCATAATCTCCCGAGGACGAATTTGCTCCATTGCTTTCAACCACTCCTCCACTTCTTCGTCGGTAGTATTATCGAAGCATTCACCCTTATATTCGCCACGCAGCAGCATGGTTTGTATAATCAGGTCGCCATCGAAACGTTTAAGCTGCCCGATGAACCAGGCCACATTGATTTGTTTTCCTGTTGGTTGATCAATTAGCTGCATGGTTCGGTCGATGGCCGAATCAAATTTCATGATGTTATTGTCCACTTTCTGGAGCGCCCTGAAAACCTGAGCTTTGTGCACCCTCGTCGAATTGGAGAGCACACTTACTTTGGCCAAAGGAAAAAACTGATTTCGCAAGGCGATGGTGTCATCAATAATTCCTTCGAACTGAGGATGCAATGTTGGTTCGCCATTGCCTGCAAAGGTAATAACATCCGGCACCTGACCTGCATCGTTCATTTCGGTCAGCTTGGCTTCGAGGGTTTCGCGCACCTGCTGGCGTGTTGGCATTGGAAATTCGCGCATAGTGGTATTGAATCCACATTCGCAGTAAATGCAATTGAACGAGCAGATTTTTGCATCTACAGGCAAAAGATTCACTCCGAGCGACAAGCCCAAGCGGCGACTGTGAATGGGTCCAAATATTATCTGATCAAATAAAATCATTCTCTTTGTTTATTGGTTCATTTATTCCTACTGAATTTCGGTTTCGCTCTCTCTGGCAATTAATTTGTTTTTATACATCAAAAGCCCGACGGCCGACAAAGAGAATAAAATAGCTCCTCTTGTCCATAAGTTTTTCATGCTTTTATAATAAACAAGCTGTTGATCGTTGTTGGCACGCTTATCCTCCTGCTTTTTTGTGTCCGAGTCTGCATTCTGCTCTGTTTTAATCTTTTCAGAAGTGGTTTTTACCATATAAAGACTTACAGGCGTTCCCATGAAAAGGATGGTCACTACAGCATAAAACAGGATGATTTTGTTTTTTCTTTTCATCGAAAAAATAAATAAAAGTAAATAATAGCGCTTACCTAAGCTTTAAATTTTAATTATTATTCTCTCTCCCAATGTTTTCGAGAGTTGCCTTTTCACTCCTTCTAATTCGGCCATTTCGCGCATAATTTCGTCCACACGAAGGTTGTTTTTGTTGTCCGAAGCAGCTTTCATCTCCAGCAATTTCTGACGGATCCGGGCAATGATCAGGCTGTTTTTATATTCAAAAATCACGCGTGGAATTAACTCTATCAGTCGTTCCAGATCGGTTTCTACCTTTTTTACTTTCGAATGTACTTTACTCAGGGTATATTTTTCGGTAATCAAATCGGCTGTCAGTTGGCTGATGCGCGCATCGGAATGGTACAGAAAATAACGATCGGCAACAAAGTTTTCGTCCATCGCATGCGCCTTGTACTCTTCGTATATAAGTTGATGCAGCGGATTTTGAAACGCTATATCATCGTTCTCAAGCTCCTCGGTAATGTAGGCGGCTACAGTCACCGGTGTTTTCTGGTCATCGTTGGCATAATACATCAGCGTTTGCCCGTAGCGAATCAGCAATTCAAGTATATTCCTCTCTTCACTTTCGTAGGGCGAAGTGTATATGTGTCCACCATCCATATCTTCGAAATGCGGAATGGCTTCAGCCGGTTGATTTTGCGGACGCGCTACTGTTTTTCCCTGCTCGGTATTTTTGATTTTATTTATTTCGTGATAAAGCATGGCCTCCTCCACTGCCAGGAGCGCACTGCATTCCTTCACGTATTCAGCACGAATCATCGAATTGGGAATGATAGCAATACTGCGTACAATATCGCTGACAAGGCCGGCCCGCTTGATAGGGTCGTTGCCCGCATCTTTCAACAATAAATTAGTTTTGAAGCGGATAAAATCGGATGAATCGGTTTCGACAAACTCAATAAAATCCGACGCATTGTGCTTGCGGGCAAAAGAATCGGGGTCGTCGCCATCGGGAAGCAGCAACACCTTGATGTTTAAGCCTTCCTCAAGAAGCAAATCTATTCCACGAATGGACGCTTTGATACCGGCAGCGTCGCCATCATAAATTACTGTTACGTTTTCGGTAAAACGATGAATCAGGCGTATTTGTCCCGGGGTAAGCGATGTACCTGAGGAAGCCACCACGTTTTCGATACCGCTTTGGTGCATCGAAATCACATCGGTATACCCTTCGACAAGGAAACACCTGTCCTGACGCACTATGGCTTGTTTGGCAAAGTAGATACCGTAGAGTTCGGAGCTTTTGTGGTATATTTCAGATTCGGGCGAGTTAACGTACTTCGCCATTTTGTCGTCCTTTTTCAGAATACGACCACCAAAGGCCACCACTTTCCCCGAAAGGGAATGTACGGGAAACATTACACGACCCCGGAAACGATCGGCAAGGTAACCATTGTCGCCTTCGAGGGTTAAGCCTGTTTTAACAAGATATTCCTTGTTGTAGCCGGCTTTAATGGCCGACTGCGTAAAAGCATCGCGTTGATCGAGACTATAACCGAGTTGAAATTTCTGAATAATATCGTCGCGGAAACCACGCTCCCGGAAGTAGCCCAGGCCGATAGATTTCCCATCGATATGGTTGTGAAGTGTGGACGAGAAGTGTTTCTGTGCAAATTCATTGACCAAAAACATACTTTCGCGATCGTTGCGAATGGCCATTTCCTCGGCCGATAGCTCGCGTTCCTGAAACTCTATATGATATTTCCGGGCGAGGTACTTGAGCGCTTCGTAGTACGAAATTTGCTCGTGCTCCATAATGAAATGCACCGAGTTACCTCCTTTGCCGCAACCAAAGCATTTGAATATCCCTTTGGCGGGCGAAACTGTAAACGAAGGCGTTTTCTCGTTGTGAAACGGACACAGCCCGAGCAGATTGACGCCACGTTTACGAAGCGTCACATAATCGCCGACCACATCCTGAATCTGGGCGGCATCGGTTATTTTATCTATGGTGGACTGGTCGAGCATATTTACTTATTTTCTCCTTTTTTTTACTCTACAAAACTACAAATTATTCTGCAATTAATACCGACCGCCACCACTTTTAATAAAGGGAGCACACAGAAAAGGAGCGGAAAATCCTACTGGATTTCCCGCTCCTTTTCAGGTCATCTATCATTATCAAAGCATTGTAGCTATTTGTTTTTCGAGCTTCACAAGGTCTTTTGTGAAGTTACGTATGCCTTCGGCTAATTTTTCGGTAGCCATAGCATCCTCGTTCATCATCCAACGGAAGGATTTTTCGTCGAGGTTGATTTGTGTAATTTCAAGTTGTTTAGCTTTGTCGGCATCAAGTTTCTTCACAAGCGTACCCTCGGTTTGTTCCAGTTCACGGAGGAGCGAAGGAGCAATGGTGAGCAGATCGCTTCCGGCCAATTCCACAATCTCGCTTGTGTTGCGGAAACTGGCGCCCATTACCTGCGTGTTGTAACCGAATTTTTTATAATAATTAAAAATGGCAGTTACCGATTGTACTCCGGGATCGTCGGCACCCGGAATTTCGCTTACACCACGGTCCTTCTTGTGCCAGTCCAGGATGCGCCCTACGAAAGGCGAAATTAATCTCACACCAGCCTGAGCGCAGGCAATGGCTTGTGCCATCGAAAACAACAGGGTGAGGTTACAACGGATTCCTTCCTTTTCTATAATTTCGGCCGCCTGAATGCCTTCCCAGGTAGAAGCAATCTTGATCAGCACCCTTTCACGCGGGATGCCTACCGCCTCGTAAAGGGCAATTATTTCGCGGGCTTTGCGCACGGTGCCCTCGGTATCGAAGGACAAACGGGCATCCACCTCGGTGGAAACACGTCCGGGAACAATTTCGAGTATCTTAAGTCCGAAGTTAACCGACAGTTTGTCCATGGCTTTGCTTAATTGCACAGCTTTGTCGGCCGAAGCGCTACGGGCATAGGCAATGGCATCGTCGATCAGCGGTTTGTATTTCGGCTCCTGCGAAGCAGCATAAATCAGAGAAGGATTAGTGGTAGCATCCACGGGCGTATACACCTCGATAGAAGCAAAGTCGCCGGTATCGGCCACTACTTTTGTGTAAGTTTTGAGTTGTTCCAGTAAATTCATAACAGAAGATGTTTAAATGTTTGTGTTCTTTGTATAAACTAACTGAATCTAAACCCTTTTTGTTCTGCCGGGAGCCGTTTTATTTATCAATGGGCTTATCGAAAAAATGAATAGAGAACAGAAAAAAAGGGGGATGATCAGAATGAAAAAACTCCCCCTTTATTCCGAAATGATTCAGAACGTGAGCTGACTTGAGTGTATTTAAAGAACATCCGGTAGGACAGATATGAACAAAAACGTTTAAATACAAAGAAATAATTGGGCGGACTAACCGCTAATACCTATTCTTTTAATACAATGTTGTAGCAAATATCCGTTTTATTCTACGAAAAGGAATCTCCTTTAAATATAAACTAAACGCTTTGTCTATACCCCCGGGTGCAAGTAAACTTGTTATATACAGAATCTCTCCTGATACTAAATACACTTTTGCAAAATGATAATTTTCAAATGCAGTCACATAGATATTGCTTCTATAATAATTTGGACTTACATTTACTTCAATTTTGTTTATATCTTCTTTATTGTAAATATCTTCTATATCGTCTTTACGTCTTATAATTTTATCATGACACAGTTCATATTCTTCGTTTTTGTTTCTGAGATAGTATTCTATATGTAGAAACATAGCTGGCAATACTAGAAAAACTGCCATAGGCCCAAAAATCACAAAAAAATCAGTATCAAATTTTAAATATACGAATATAGCTACATATAAAAATATGTGGAATATGAAGTAAGACAATGCTTTCAATTGCCGCATCGTAGTAATTTTTAATTTATTGTTCATGTTTATCTTTTAAATTAATTGATTACCCCGTCCCACCAGATATCTTCATTAAATATACAAAGCTCCGTGAATATTGGTTCCCAGCAGCCTGCACCACCTTTAGTGTATTTAAAAAACAGCCGGCAAGACAGGCCTGTTTTTCAAAAAGATATTCCAAGATTTATACTTAAAAGTCCATCATCTCTTATATCAATCACTAAATCATGAAAATTCGAATAGTCAAGCCCGTTGATAAACTTCATATCATATCCTATCCCAATATCAAAAGACCTCGATTTTGATTTTATAAAGCTCACACCAATTGTAGGGTTCAACAGAAAGCCAGGATAATCATGTTTGCTATATACATAATAACCTGCATTAACAGAAAAATAAGGAGTTGTTTTATAAGAAAATAAATTAGCCTTGAAATTGGCATATAAAGGTATTGACAAATAATTTGGGGAATATATATGTAAACCAGTGCCAATTCCCCAGGAAAGATTTGAATTAATTGGAAAACATTTAATGAAGTTTACTTTTACTTTCTCTATTTCTGCCTCTTTAATACCTATACCTATTTCAAAAATACCATTATTCTTTTTTCCGTTTGAGAGGCTATCGGATACATTCGTTTCAGAAATCGAATTCTTGCAAAAAATGCTTGTAGAGCTAAATAGAATCAGTAGTACTAAGATTTGACTTAATTTGTTCATAAATTTTTTATTGTGTCTGAGCTTTTATTAAATTCGCCAAAACCGAATCCCATCCCACCGGATATCCTTATAAAATGTACAAGGCTTCGCACAGGTCTGAGGGGTTGTGATCCGAAATACACTTTCAACGTCTGAGGTGAACCAACGGTCATGACCGAAGGGAATAATTGTAATCACCTCGCAATGTATTATAAGGATTTTTAATCCGAAATACTTACCGCTGCAAAATATATTTATTGAAGCAAAGATAACTATTTTAATATAAAATTTGAACTTAGCGGATTACAAACCTGCCTGCAGCAAGCAGGTCCTTATAATACAAGAAGCTGGGATTACAAATTCAAACCAAACCAACATGATTTTCAACAACTAAGAGAAAAGGATGTGTCATTTATCACTTTGTATTAAACACAACCCTTTTAGATTTTGGGTCGTATAGAGTATTTGGTTTATTTGTATCTCAATATTTGTTCCATTATACTCAACAAAATGGATAATCGCTTCATTAGGTATTGAATTTTTTTTTAATTTATATTCATATAATTTATCTAACTTTAGCTGATAACTTTCTCCCACTTTAATTACTCTTGTTTTACAATTTTCATAACTGTCTCCAACTAATATTCTCTTCAATGGATTAAATGAATATTCAGTTAACACTTTGAATACAGAATCGTTTTTTGACAACTTTATAACATATACTGATCCATTTATTGAAATGCTCTCAACCTTATACAATGCTCCAGTGTTAAGATTTTGATTTGGTAACTTTGTGCTATTATTTGGAATACTTTTGTTTAATCCGGAGCATGATATAAAACTTACGAAAATGATAATCAAAAGTGTTGAATTAAAAGTTTGTATCATAATAAATTTATCTTGTATAAAATTTAATTACCTCGTCCTACTGGATATTCTCATTCTATGTGCAAGGCTCCGCGAACACCTGAGGTGAACCAGCGGTCATGACCAAAGGGAGTAATTGCAATCCGAAATACTCTCCACAGAAAATATATTTATTGACGCAAAGATAAGTATTTAATCTAATTATTTAACTTAGCGGATTACAATCCCGATAGCTATCTCGGGATATAACTCAATAAGCCGGGATTGCAATTACTCCTTACAGTCGTGACCGCTGGTTCCTTATAATACAGAAAGGTGGAATTACACATCCCACCCTGCTGAACTGTTATGTTGTTGAACTTCTCGTCAACTCATTTATTTGTCAACTTTTTTATCGTCTTTTGCATCTTTCTTCCCTTTGCGCAATGCCAGCATTTGGTTGTAGGCGTCGATGCGTGCATTCAGTTCGTTTACAAAACTGGCATAGGCTGTTGCTCCGTTCACGATGATAAGGGCATTGATGCGCTCCACTATTTCGTGGTAACACTGATCCACCGCAGCACGTGTTTCTTTCATCTTAAGTTGCGTACGTTCGGCATCCTGCGTATAACGTTCTTTTTTCAACGCATCGAAGGCGGCGTTGTTGCGGTCCAGCTCATCTATCCAGGCGTTAATTCCTAAGGTGGATACATCGGCAGCATAGCCAGTCCGCAGTTCGGCAATCAGACTGGTGATGGCAGCCGTTTCCTCGTCATACGGTTTTTTGGCAATGTTGCCATAAGTATCCAGCACCACTTGCAGGCGGGCGGCAGCAGCTCTCACTGATGCTTCGAAATGATGAGTGGCGGCTTTCACGGCATCGGTCACCCCACGGAAAGTACTGTCGCGCAGGATGTCGGCATCCGTCAGATTGTCGGTTACGGCGCTGCGGCGAATCACGTTCAGGGCTTCGCCTTCATTGGCGTACAAGGGCAGGTAGGCCGTAAATTGCACAGCAATACCCAATGCAGCAGGGGTGTTTTTTTCTACAAGACCTTTAAAGTCGGTTTGAAACTGGTAATGTTCTTCGTTACGAAGTTTAGTGTTGTCGATAGCTGTAATTTTCATATGCTTTTATTTTTAAGTGATGAATAGTCTTCTAAGCAGTATTTCTTCCCGCTTTTCAGCCGGCGATGGTCGACAGGCTTTCAGAAGCTCCCGAAACCTTGCCGCGGCTCGTGTTCCGCCTTTCGGAACGCTCCGAAACCTTAAGGACGATAGTGGACTGACTTTCGGAACGCTCCGAAACCCTGAGGACGATAGTGGACTGACTTTCGGGAATCTCCGAATGTATGCCGAAGAGCGAGGACTGACTTTCGGAACTGTTGGAACACCTGTCGACAGACGGCGGCTGAAAGCTGAAAAGCTCGGACAGGCTACAGTCGGCACGGGTTTTAGCCGGACGAATGCTCGCCGGAGCTGTAGATAAACAGCCCGCCCCGCAAAAATAAATTCTCTGCAAAGCAGATACAGGATGATAGACAAAAAACTGTGAATAAATTTCAGGGCGATACTCCGTTTTATCAACGCAGAGGCGTTAATAAAGCCTGAGATGTCTATTTTTTTTAAGCAAAAAATAGTTGAAAGGATAGCATTTTGTAAATAACAGTTCATCATAACCTGTTGGTTGTATGGCTATATGACAAAAACTTATTAACACGTTGCAAATATATATAGAAAATCCAGAAAAAAAATAAAAAAATGTATTTTTTTAGGGGTGGTTTTGATAATCATTTTGCAACCTTATTATTCAGCCATTTTTTTGTTGTACAAACTTATTTTTTATACATTTGCAATCACTAAAACAATTGGATGTTTAATTTAATTTCGGATTTGGTAAAGTAAATAATCGTTGGTGCATTTGCAGCTCTGATTATCCCCCCGTTTTCTCAGGCATATTCTTGTCCGAGTTGTTCATCATATTTAAAAGAAACAATAACAATATCGTTGAAGCTGCGCGCATTTTTGCAACGCTTCGACGTTTAAAACTTTACAATCATGAGTAACGAATATCAAAACATACACGCATTTGATTTTAATTTAATCTGCGAATACTTTTCACTTATCGAACGCCAGGGACCCGGAAGTAAGGAATCGACACTTAAAGCCCTTGGATTTATTGACAATCTGAGCAAAAACTCGGTCATTGCCGATTTGGGTTGTGGCACAGGCGGACAAACAATGACGCTTGCACAACACACAACAGGGAAAGTGACAGGGCTGGATTTATTTCCGGGTTTCATCGACCGCTTCAACAAAAATGCTGCCCTCCTCAATTTACAGGACAGGGTAAAAGGAGTTGTGGGATCGATGGACAAACTTCCGTTTGAGCATCAATCCCTGGATTTGATTTGGTCGGAAGGTGCCATCTACAATATTGGTTTTGAACGGGGTGTAACCGAATGGCGCAACTACCTGAAAACAGGTGGATACATTGCTGTTACCGAAGCATCGTGGTTTACCGACGAGCGTCCGGCCGAAATCAACGACTTTTGGAACGAGGCTTATCCCGAAATCGATATCATTCCTGTAAAAATGGATCAGCTGCAAAAGGCCGGATACCTTCCTGTTGCTTCATTTTGTTTGCCGGAGTATTGCTGGACGGACGTTTTTTACAAACCGCAGGCGGAAGCTCAGCAAGTTTTCAGAGAAAAATACCCTGACAACCCTACTGCAAAAGAGTTGTTGGACAACCTGAACCATGAAGAAAAAATGTATCAACAGTACAAGGCGTATTACGGATATGTTTTTTACATTGGCAAAAAGCTGTAAATAAAGAAGGATTGCTCCACAGAAAACGGAGCAATCCTTTGTTGGTATATTTAGTTGTTTTGTCAATTACACACCTTATTTTTTAAGTTTCAATTCATATAAATCATGGCGGCGGTCTTTCAGGTTACGCACGGAGCCGTAGGTGTGCAATTCGTTAAGCAAATCCAGTTCTACATCTGTCACAAGTATCATTTCGGTGTTTGGAGTAGCTTCGGCACATTTTCCATCCGTAGGGAAAGCAAAATCGCAGGGGGTAAAAACTCCCGATTGCGCATACTGAATGTCCATATTATGAACGCGGGGTAAATTGCCCACACTTCCGGCTATTACAACATAACATTCGTTCTCGATAGCACGCGCCTGTGCACATATCCTTACGCGGGAATAGCCGTTTTGCGTATCGGTGAGGAAGGGCACAAACAAAATCTGCATGCCCTGATCGGCCATAATGCGTGGCAGCTCGGGATACTCCACATCGTAACAAATAAGGATGCCTATTTTAGCACAATCGGTATCGAATGTCTTGATTGTTTTTCCACCCGAAAGTCCCCAGCTTTTTGTTTCGTCGGGGGTGACGTGTATTTTTTCATAGGTGTCGAAGGTACCGTCCCTTCGGCAAAGAAAGCCTACATTGTACAGATCGTCGCCGCGCAATTGCGGCATACTGCCGGTGATAATGTTTATATTGTAGCTAATGGCCAGCTGTACGAACCTTTTCCGTATTTCGTTTGTAAATTTGGCCAGCTCCCGAATGGCTTGCGACTCACCCAAATGATTGAACCTGGCCATAAGCGGTGCATTGAAATATTCAGGAAACAGCACAAAGTCAGCTTTATAGTCCGATACCGCATCCACAAAGAACTCTACCTGCTCGAACACATCATCCACAGTGTTGTAAGTGCGCATTTGCCATTGCACTAACCCTAAACGGATGGATGTTTTCTGAGGAATATAATCGGGCGTAGGTGGCTGATAATAGATATTATCCCATTGCATAAGGCAGGCAAAATGCTTCGACTCCTCGTCGTTCGGAAGATAGTTGGTGATGACCTTTCGCACATGGAAATCGTTCGAAAGCTGAAAGGTAAGTACAGGATCGAAAATCTCCTTTTTCTTTACTTTCTGAATATATTCTTTCGGGCGCAGTTCGTCGGCATATTTGTGATAATTCGGAATGCGTCCGCCAAACATAATAGCCTTCAGGTTCAGCGATTCGCAAAGATCTTTCCTGTAATCGTACATGCGGCGTGCAAGCCTGAGTCCGCGGTATTCGGGGTGGATAAAAACCTCAATACCATAGAGAATATTTCCATCAGGCTTATGGGTATCGAAGGTTTCGTGACCTGTTACGGCATCGTAGGTATGGTCATTTTTTACCATATCGTAATCTACAATGATAGACAGGGCGCAACCCACTATTTTTTTGTCGGCCACTGCCACTATTTGCCCTTCGGGAAATATTGCTATCAGTTTCTCAATCTGTCCCTGCGACCAGAAGACATCGCTGCCATCGGTATAAGTTCTTCTGAATGATTGTACCAATTGAACGTAATCGTCTATTTGTAATGAACGTATCGTTACCTTATTGATTCTTGGCATTGGTTCCATGTGAATATTTTTTGTAAATAGTAAAGAGATAAGCTTGTTCTAAACTTTTATTGATGAGTGAATTGATTTATCTGTAATTCAAAAACACAGATCAAAAACAATGGAACAAATATAGTGTTTTCTTTCAAAAACAAGCAGGGAAATGTAAAAAAAAGAATCTATGTCCGGCTTCGCTAAAGCGCTGGACAGAAAAAAAATGAGTGATCTGTTTCGGCATAAAAAAATCCCTGCAAAAGGAACCCGGAGTTCACTTTTGCAGGGAGAATTATAAATGCTTAGTCAGCTGTTTTATTCCTCAATCATTTCGATCTTCAGAATTTTGTCACCCTGACGGATCAGGTCAATTACTTCGAGTCCTTCTACCACTTTACCAAAGCAGGTATGACGGCGATCGAGATGAGATGTGTTGGTGCGACTGTGGCAAATAAAGAACTGTGAACCACCGGTATTTCTACCTGCATGTGCCATCGAAAGCACACCGCGATCGTGATACTGATTGTCACCGTCCAACTCACAGTCGATAGAGTAGCCGGGACCACCTGCACCGGTTCCGTTAGGGCATCCACCCTGAATCACAAAATCAGGAATCACACGGTGGAAAGTGAGTCCGTTATAAAAACCTTTTTCGGTAAGGTCGATAAAATTCTTTACAGTGTTGGGAGCATCCTTTTCGAAAAACTCTACCTTCATTGCACCTTTTTCGGTGCTGATTATTGCTTTCTTCATTTGATTTTTAGCGTAGTCGCCACTTTTTGAGTTGATAGTTTTACTTTGCCGGCAAGGCTTCAGTGTAGTCGGCATTGAATGAAACAATTTAGCAGGCCGACAGTTTTTATTGCAAAGGTAAATAATTTTTGTCAGTATTTTCTTTGGGAGTGCTTTATGGAATGCTGCACTCAATTTAGCGGAGCGGATAAATAATTACAATCTGCTGATTCAGTTTGTTCTCAAAACGACACATTGCAAACCTTCTTGCTATCCCTTTCCTTTTCTGCTTCAAAAAGAAATAACGCAGCCTGAACATTGCCCTGCTGCGTTATTTTTGTTTACAATTGCTTTTTGAATTACTCGCTCCCACATAACTGATGTTGAATTAGCCAACAATCAGCAATGAAGCAATCAACACAATATCCTATCGTATTTATAACTATTTAATATCCCACATTCTGCACTAAATTCGGATTATTTTGAATTTCGGACTGCGGAATGGGGAACAGGTTACGATGAGCAGCGAAAGGAATACCGCTGGGTGCTCCACCTTTCCAGTCCCAGTTATAATCGGTACTTCCGGCAAATTTTCCGAAGCGGATTAAATCGGTACGCCTTTGTCCTTCGAAGAAAAACTCACGGGCTTTCTCGTCGAGTACGGTTTGCAAATCCACAGTTGTAAGCTGAGCAGCTTCGGCCCGCACACGCAAAGCATTGATGGCTGACAGGGCTGTGTAGCCACCAACCATTGCTCCTCCCCTCAGTACGGCTTCGGCATAATTCAGGCTGGCTTCGGCAAGTCTGAAGAGCGGAAAGTCCATATCAGCAAATCCTGCATCCTTAGCCGGCTGACCATCGGCCCGGAGATTGTTGAACTTTGTTACCGAATAACCTTGCGTAAAAGCCGAAACGTCGGTAATGTCCAACGTGCGATTCAAACCATAGAAAAGTGCGCGGGTATCTTTTGTAGCGCCGGGAACTCCTGTAGTAAGGTCGGATATATCGCTGGCATCCACTGTCGTTGGGTAAAACTTATGAATCAGGGCTGCACGTGCTCTGTTGCCCGACCATCCCTGATTTGATCCCCAGTTTGTCATATCGAAATTATGAGTTGATGCTACTAAAAATGTAGATGATCCCCATGATGTGGCCGTAACTCCATCGGCTTTAATTGCAAAGATAATTTCCTGAGGAGCTGTATTTGCTGTAGAGCCATCTATAGGTCCGGCATTGTCGGCCATAAAAAGTTGTTTGTAACTTGGGTTGAGCAGATAACCGGCATCCAACACTTTTTTGGAGTAAAGAGCAGCATCGTTCCAGCGGGGTGTTCCGGTATAAACTTCGGCATTTAAATAAAGCCTCGACAACAATAACCAGTTTGCCGCCGCATTGGCACGGTAATAAGGAGATTGCCTGGGCGCATACATATTGGGTTCAATGGCGATAAGTTCACTTTCGATCCACGAAAACAGTTGTGCTCTTGTTACTTGTGCAGGTTGAGTAGCTGCCGTTGAAGTAACGAGTGGAACATTTCCAAACATATCAAGCAAATAGAAATAATTCAAAGCCCTTACAAACCGGGCTTCGGCTCTTTGCTTAACAGATATATCGTCTGTTTTGGTGACCGTATTTTCAAGGAAATAATTACAAACACGGATATTGTAATATAAGCGCAGGTACATTCCTCTGATTTGCTCATTCGTTGCCGAATAGTTATTGGTATTCAGGTCAGGGATGAATGGATCGGCCCACGAACAAATGGCTTCATCGGTTGTAAGTTCGTTCAGATTCCAGATACAGCGGACAAACGATATCATCCCCTCGTCTATTCCGGCAATATCAGGACTTCCGGCAGGCATCTGAACGCCGGTGAGGCTCAAAGTGGTATAAACTCTGTTGAAAACACTATCCTGCTTAAAGCCCTGTAGATTTATACCCGGATAATCATGGCTAAAATTCAGACTATCAATATCGGCAATGGGTAACTTTGTCATATTTCCTGTTTTCCAATGCACATAAATGGTGTCCTGAACGGGCGTAAAGCTTGCTAAAATTACGATTGCAAATAGGCCTAAAAAAATATTCTTCATTGCTATTCCTCCTGCTTTTTTATAAATTTGATTGATCTTATTTCATTTTCTCCTGTTAAACTACAAAAATAGACACCCGCCGGGAGAGCTGATACATCGATGGCACATTCATTTCCCGGCAAAGCATTGAAGCGCTTTTGCAACAGCAGTCTTCCCTGCAAGTCTGTTACGCGGACATTGAAGTTCCCGTCTTTTAATTCCGACCATCTTAAAGAGGCAACTCCGACAACCGGATTAGGGAACATGTAAAATGACTTGTTTTGAGGCACCGACCCTTGCCCAAGTATTGGTGACGAAAACTTTAAAGACAGAACATCAGCCAAAGCAAAAGAACTTGAAACTCCATCTTTCAAGTTCATGAACAGGCTGGAGGTTGCGAAAGTAACAGAGCGAAGATTCGACAATGGAATTTGAGTCAGGTGTCCGCTTTTTTCGGTGAGATAGATGGATTGTGCCTCCACGAACTGAAATAAACACAACCCAAGAAAAATAATAAATGCTTTTTTCATAATAATCTATTTTTGAGTTCAATAATTATCGGATGAAAAAGATGCAACCCTTGTGAAAAGGTCAAAAAAATCTCTCATTATAAAACAAATCTATTTATACAAAGTTTTAAAAATAAATACATTTATTTACTATTTAGATTCAGCCTAAATATCAAGAGGTCAAAGGATTTAGAGAGTACGATAAATTCAGGTGGTTGAAGCATTCGGTTAAAAGCATCTGTTTTGATTTGATTGGTTTTTCGACCTGTCAAATTTCGAAGCAGCGCTATTCCCGGTAATAAAGCGGGGCCTCAAAACAAACAAAAAATGGCAGGCTTTTGCCCACCATTTTTTGTGCATTATCAGTAAGGATGCCTGTGTTTGAAAGCAGGACTATTTTTTGATAATTACCTGATTGAAAACAGTCCTTTCGGTATACACTTTCACAAGGTAGTTGCCTTTGCTTAAGTGGCTCATGTCAATACTTCGTACATCCTGAGCTGTTCGTTGCAGCAACATACCAGAAAGGCTATAGATTTCTGTTTTTACTATTCCGACATCCGAAGCAATGGACAGATGATTGCTCACCGGATTCGGATAGAGCAGAAGTTCAACCGACGTAGTGTTTGGAGTGCCTGTGACATCGTAAATCAAGCTCATATAAAACAGATTGGAAGTGTCGCCTTTTGTTATCAGATGTGTACCGGCTGCAAGGTTCACTGTAAGAATTCCTGCTGTAGGATTATAGCTTTTTCCATCTATATTCACCTTTCCTGTGAAATCGGTGTTGAAAACAAGGGTCAGCATGGCAGGCTGCGTGGTGCTAAATGAAATTGTTGTTGCCGATTCCATTTTCAAACACTGTGTCAATGTCAGCTCGTTATAAACAACTGTTCCTTTGGTGGTTGAAAGATTCCCGCTAATGGCGAAGAAAGTACTTGTTTTTCCACTGGTTGTGAAATTATGAACAACATTTTCGGTCGTTCCTCCATTTGCTGATACAGTAATAGTGCCCGATACTGTTACCGGTGTGCCGGCAGTGCCGGTAGTGCTGACAACATAATTAACGGTAGCTGTTGGAGTACCTGTTAAGGTAATTGTTTTGGCAGCAACATCTTTTACAACATCGATACCCGAAGCAGGCAATCCGGTTACTGTGGCATCGGTGGCATCGCCTCCCCAGGTGAAAACAATAGGACTAATGGCTGTACCACCCGCTACTGTCTGGTTCAAGTTAGCAGGCAAAGAAAGTGTTTGGCTGTTTTCTGCATCGGGAGTTTCTCCCTGTACAGCCACTAAAGTAGTTTTGTAATTTGTCAATGCAGCTTTGAGGCCGGTATTGACTGTATACGAAGCGTCATCTACCGCGTTGTTAAAAGTCCATTTCAAGTCACCGCCATTCATACGTCCTGCGTATAACATCACATTTTCTTTGGCGGCCTCAGGGCTATCGGGGGTGTAAGCGTACATCACCGCAGTATTTGTGTCGAAATTGTTGTAAGTATTTTTTCCATAGTTCGAAACAATGCTGCTTGTTATCTGCTCATTACGCGTAGAGGCAACATAAGCATCGAAGTCGACAGTAGTGTTAATATAACCCGAAGCGCCATAAGGCACAAAGCGGCGCTGACCTGACATATAGTTATTGTATGCTTTTATCGTTCCACCGTTTTCTTTCGAGAAGGTGGGCATATTTGTATAATCGTTGGCTTGTTTGGCTTCGTCCCACACATCGCTTCCCTGCATGGAGGTCAGCATAGGGTATTTACAGTTGCGGAAATAGTTGGCTTCGGCAAATACCGAAGCTCCTTCTGTGGCTCCGATACCATATTTAGCATTACCATCATAATAATTATTGTAAACATGAGCCGAATAAAAACGCACCCGCGGATGACGTGAGTCGGAATGATCGTACCAATTGTGATGATAGGTAATGAGTAAATCGGCCGAAAGACCTTCACTGAGTCCCAAGAGATTACTTTTTCCCGAATCCCAAAAGTGATTATAGGAAAAGCTAACATAGGTTGATTTTTTACAGTCCATGGCGCCGTCGCCTTTTATCTGGTCGGCATCGCTGCCGGCATTGCCATAAAATAAGTCGCAGTTATGTACCCATATATACTCATTGTCCTGCTGCAGGCCGATATTATCCCCTTCATCGCTGTTGCAATTCATTGTTCCGAGATTACTGATTTCGATGTTCGAAGCATTTTTAACGCGTATGCCCCAACCATCGGCCACAGCATCCTCGCCTATGCCCTCGAAAGTGATAAACGAAGCTGCATTGTTATTGTTTTCGATCACAATGTCGCCTCCCAGCATGTAAGCAGGGTCGGTGATTTGTCCCACCAACCTAACGATCAGCGGACGTGTGTCTTTTCCTTTTTTAAATCCATCCAGTATGGCTTGCAGGCCGACGCAGGGGTTTGCGTTGGCGCCTGTCACTGTAAGCGAAACGGTATTTTTAGTTTTTTCGGTAATATAGATTACCACAGCATTTTCCTTTGGAGTTCCATCGGCTTTGTATGCCCCCGGCACCCGTCCGTTGGAAAAAGCAAAGCCGGTGCGATCGTGTGCACGAACAGTAAGGGCAGCCGTTTCAGCGCTTTCACCTTCCACACCACCGGATACGGCCGTCACTTTAAGCGTGTACGTTCCTGCTTTAAGTCCCACTACATCGGCACGAAAATACGAACCATAGTTACGGATCAGTTGCGTGTCAATCTTTTTGTTCGTCACCCCTTCGCCACTGTAATATACATTGTAGCTGTCGGCGCCTGCCACGGCCTGCCATTTCACAAAAGCAGACTCGAGCCAACCGCCGGATGAGTTGAGTGTAAGGGATTGTGCCCAGGCTGAAGCTGCAAATAGCAAAACAACCATCAGAAGTAGATTTTTTCTCATTGTGTATTTTTAAAAGTAAGCTTTATAAGTCAACGTATTGAATGATCGGTTTTCTGAAAAGTAAAATAACCCAAAACGATCGGGTGGCTCGAGGTCACCCGATTACTCATCGGTATGTAACTCGTAACTATTTCCATCTGTTCGCTTACATTCAATGCTACAAAAATACAATCAGTATCCGACAGTAAGGTGGGCGATTTGTTTTAATTTGTG
>JAYFRI010000139.1:0-6347 GCA_034926015.1 Paludibacter sp.
CTATAAACAGAGAATAAATACATTATATGGGCTATTTAGAAGACAGTTTACCCTTAGAATTACCATTGGTCGACTCCTCCATCATCAAAGTGATTGGAGTTGGCGGTGGTGGTGGCAACGCAGTGAACCACATGTACCGGCAAGGAATAACGGACGTTTCGTTCGTAGTGTGCAACACCGACAATCAGGCACTTATCAAATCACCGGTTCCAACAAAAATTCAGCTGGGAATTGATACCACTTCCGGATTAGGGGCAGGCGGCAACCCGGTTGTGGCTAAAAAAGCAGCCGAAGAATCGATCGCAAAGATTCAGAACATATTAAACGATAACACCAAAATGGTTTTTATTACCGCCGGAATGGGTGGAGGAACCGGAACAGGTGCATCGCCTGTGGTGGCTAAAGCTGCTCACGACCTTGGCATCCTTACAGTTGGTATCGTTACTATTCCTTTTGCTTTCGAAGGTAACCTTAAAATAAAACAAGCCCTCGAAGGGGTGGCTGCATTGAGCGAACATGTGGATGCCATTCTTGTGATCAACAACGAAAAACTAAAAGAGATATATCCCGACCTGGAACTGTCCAACGCCTTTGCCAAAGCCGACGATGTCCTCACAAATGCAGCCAAAGGCATTGCCGAAATTATCACTGTACCCGGCTATATCAATACCGACTTTGCCGATGTGTACAGCATAATGAAAGACGGTAATGTAGCCATCATGAATACTGGTTTTGCTTCGGGCGAAAACCGTATCAGCAAAGCCATCGAGGATGCATTGAACTCGCCATTGCTAAACACCAACGATGTAAGTGGGGCCAGCAAGGTATTGTTGAGTTTATATTGCTCTACCACCAACCAGATCAAAATGGAAGAAGTGCAGCAAATCCACGACTTTATGAACAAAGTAGGCGATAATGTACAGGTAATTTGGGGTGCGACTTTTGATGACAGTTTGGGCGATAATGTAAAAATAACAATTATTGCAACCGGATATGATGTGAGCGATATTCCCGGAATGCCTGCTAAATTAGCAAAAGAAGTGCAGAAAACTCCGGTCCACAATTCTGGTTCGGTGATTCAGAATGTTGTGACAGCCATTCATACTTCTTTGAATGCCGATAAAGCTGAAAAAGAAGAGCGGGAAATAACTGAGGACGAAATGCGGAAAGCAATGGATCAGTATTACGGCAAACAACAAGCCGCAAAAGCAATTCCGGAGCCTGAACCAGAGCCCGAACTCGAATTACAAACCTTCACGCTCGAAGAGCTGGAAGACGAAAGCACCCTCAAAAGTGTTGAAAACATTCCGGCATGGAAACGCAGGTTATTGCGCTAAAGCAATCATCCTTTTGCTGATATTATCTTTTTTTTTAAAACTAAAAACAGAAAAAAAAATGAACGAACTATTCGATAAAGTAAGCGGAGATATAAAAACCGCTATGTTAGCCCGCGATAAAGTTGCTCTAGAAGCCTTACGTGGCATTAAAAAAGAATTCATCGAAGCCAAAACTGCCAAAGGTGGCGATGGAAATCTGGCCGACGATGTTGCCGTAAAGATTTTACAGAAAATGGTAAAACAACGCAAGGAATCGGCACAGATCTACAGCGAACAAAACCGTCCCGAACTGGCCGAAAACGAATTGGCCGAAGCTGCTGTAATAGAGAAATACCTTCCGACACAAATGACCGATAGTGAGCTGGAAGCGGCAGTAGCAACAATTATTGCACAAGTTGGTGCCGCCGGGCCTCAGGATATGGGCAAAGTAATGGGCGTTGCCAGCAAACAACTGGCAGGCAAAACCGAAGGTCGGTTGATTTCCGAAAAAGTAAAAGCTTTACTGGCTAAATAATCTTTCTGATTGCCTTTAATAACTGTAAAAGCAAGACCAGAAGGTCTTCTAAATACTAAAAACTGCCGAAACTGAATCAGATCAGTTTCGGCAGTTTTTGTTTTTAGTGCTGTATTATTTCAGAAACCTGGCATTGTTTTCAATAACCTTACTTCATAAACGCCACCAGCCACAGAACCTTTTTCTGCAACGAATTTTACAGACATCACCCCATTGCTTTGCTTCACAAGCGCTTCGGGAATTGCGTAGTCTACCGAATAAAAGTCGGTGCCGGCTATTTCGTTCAGAACCACATCGGCTATTGCCTGATTATCGACAAGGATTTTAAATTTACGTCCGTTGTCCTTGCTGAAATAAGTAACTCGTAATGCTTTCGCCTCTTTTCCGGCATCCTTCATTTTATAACTGAACCAGCCGTAAGCATCCCGCCAGTGTTTATCCATATTCACGCCTGTGTTCGATCTTTCGCTTTCGATAAAATGATCCGATTCAGGCTGTTGCTCTCCGGGTGTCACCATATCGAGCGTCACGGTTGCAAGCTTCTGCCGTTTTTCTTCTTCAGCCGCCGTTTTCTTTTGCATTTCCTTTATGCTTTCCATTGTTTCGATAGGCCAGTAAATAATGTAGCGCGCATCGTGCAGTCTGAAAAACGGAATGAGCTCAAGCTTTTTGTATTTCTCCTGATAAATTACATCGGCAGCCGTAAAAGTAAGCGCTTTGCCCGGTACCGGTCGAATACTTGCAGCTATGTCTTTTTTATCGGACACAAACATTGGCATTTCGGTAATAGGAAACTGCCTCCCTGATGCTACGTGACCTCCGCGGCTATCATCAGCAAACAATCCCTTCATTTCGGCAGTATCTGTTTTGGCAGCCAACACTATAGGACCATGAAAAACGGCAATATAATTCGATTTATCTGGAAGTTCTTCCACCTTTGTTTGCATAGGCAATTGCAGCGTTACTTTATCGCCATCTTTCCATTTCCGGTTGATGGCAAGGTATGAACCCGGAAGCGCAGTAACAGCCACAGGCTTTCCATTGACAGTTACTTTCAATGCTCCGGCATCCACCCAGGCCGGATAACGCAAATTCAGTGTGAATTTTGAAGCTTTTTTTGCATTTATAGTGAACGTAACCGTTTCTTCGTCAGGGAAACGGGTATTTTGTGTAATCACTACTTCCTGTGTTTTCCAGTTCAGGCGCGATGGAATAAAAAGGTTGACATATAAGTTATTTTTGTTACTTGTATAAATCAATTCATTGTATTTTGCATGATTTTCCATGCCCGAGCCCACACAACACCAGAAACTGGTTTGAGGTTGAGAGTAAACGCGGTAATGTCCCGGGCGCATGGGTGTGAAATACACAAAACCACCTCTATCGGGATGCTGTGTAGACAAAATATGGTTGTACAAGGCGCGCTCGTAGTACTCGATGTACTTTTCGCTGCCATCATAGCTGAAAAGCATTTTCGACAACTTCAGCATATTGTAGGTATTGCAGGTTTCAGGACCCTGCTCACTGGAAATCATCGACGAAAAATCGGTAATCGGGTGAAAATGTTCGCGAACACTGTTTCCACCAATGGCCGAACTTCTGTGATTCACTACATTGTCCCAGAAAAAGCGTGCAGCCCGTCCGTAGGCGCTGTCATTGTTCAGTTCTGCAATGCGTTCGAACCCAATGACCTTTGGAATCTGCGTATTGGCATGCAAACCGTTTAGTTTATCCTGCTGTTGTGCCAATGGTTGGAGAATAAACTGGTGCGAAAAGCGATAAGCAAGTTGCATATATTTTTTATCGCCTGTAATGGCAGCCACATCGGCAAATATCTCGTTAAGGCCGCCATGTTCCGACCGCAACATATCCTGCATCTGTTTATCATCCAAATTTTTGGTCAGGTTCAGCATCCAATCCGAGAATTTGACAAGCATTTTTTTCGCTTTTTCGCTTTTGGCATAAACAAATGCATCGTTCAAGCCCGCGTAAGTCTTGTGAATATTATAAAGCGGCACCCAACCGTTGTTCAGGTTAAAGCCTCCGGCATTAATCTTCCCCGCAGCCACGTCGGCCCATAGTTTTTTGCTACCGGGAACTCCACCTATGTATCCATCGCCATTGGCAAGCTGACATTGCTCCCATGTATCGAGCATGTAGTTGAGTTTTTCCAATATTTTTTTATCGCCGGTAGAAGCATACATCAAAGCCAGGGCCGAAACATAATGTCCGCCGATATGTCCATCCAGTCCGGTATTTTCCCAGTTGGTATAACTCTCGGCTTTGGGTTTTAATCCCGCTTCGCGCAGGAAAGGAGCCAGCAATCGATCGGGATTCAGCTCCAGTATGTAGTTCATATCAACAGTTTGTGCATCCTGAAACACGCCGGGAAGCAACTGAACGTCCTGCGATTGAAAAGTTGTATGACGTGCATTTTGTTGCGCCTGAAGGCAAAAAAGCAGAAAGAAGAATGGAAGAAGGATCAGTTTTTTCATGTCGTACTGTTTGTTTAATATAAGGAAACCTATGTTTTCGGGACAATGGAATTTCCCAAAGTTCAAAGATATTCATTTTTGTGCAGAACGGATGTTAAGAAATGAATCAAATATATGTAAAATTAGACAAAACAAGAGGATGATTTTCAAAAGAGCTTTGTGTTGTCAGCATTTACAGGCCTACAAACAGCTTTGTACTTGTAAATCGTCTGTGTAAAACAAGGTTGAATTTCGTTTCCGGCGAGAATGGACCCAAGCCAGAAGGATACGGACTATCTCCGGCGAAAATGACCCCAAACCCGACCGATAAGCTGCTTACCGTGGCTGAAATTGACTACGATGAAAGAAATTTGAACGGATCATTTTCGTATCTTTGTAAACAACTACAGCTAAATAATTTGGATATTGACAATCGGCTTACAAAAGCCGGGAATTGAAATAGTCCACCCAAAAAAAACATATATCCTCTACATGAATAAGTTTTTTTAATTATTTTCGTAGCTAACTTTTAGTCTATTAAAATGAAAAAAATATTTTTTCTTCCTCTTCTTATACTGCTCAGTATTCTTCCTGCCCGGAGTTTGCCCTATAAAATCAATTACCTGACTGCCGACGATGGTTTATCGCGCAATTTAGTGACTGAATTGTTTCGCGATTCGCATGGATTTATGTGGATTGCAACAAGTAATGGGCTGGACCGATACGATGGATACGATTTCATACATTTCAACAGCCGCAATTCAGGAAATGCTTTACAAAGCGACTATGTGCATTGCGTTGAAGAAGATATCAACGGAAATTTGTGGATCGGGACCGAAAACGGACTTCATTTTTTCAATTATCAAACAGGAAAAATTGTGCGCGCCGATGCAATGCTCAATTCGAAACTGAATTTAAACTCGGGCACCATCAACATTATCAAAAAAGACGAAACCGGCGACATTTGGGTGGTGTACGACAAGGGACTTGTAAAACTGCATTACGATGACGACAACAACATTCAAACTGAAATCGTTTTTCGCAGCAATGCGCCTATCACTGCCTTTTTACGATTGAACGGGAGCGTTTACCTCGGGATTGAGAATGAAGTGTGCCGGTTGATAAAAGGAAGTGACGGTGTTTACAAAAAAGTTAGCGCCGGCACCGACAAATTACAGCAACTACCAGGCATTGTAAATGTTATTTATTTCGATAATGGCTTATTATGGATAGGGACATCGCTGGGGCTTTGCAGATACGACCTGAACTCAGAAGCATTGACAATTTATACAAACAATCCCCTGAATGCTTCGAGCATTTCGTCGAGTTTTGTTACCGACATCAACAAAGACCGAAACGGACAGCTACTGATTGCTACCCTTATTGGTTTAAATATTTACGATTATCGCACCGACAAGTTCGAACACATTACTTCCGAAAGCAATTTCAGCGGAATCACCCTGAACAATAATTTTACAAGCTGCTTGTTTGTGGACGATAACTCGATATGGATAGGAACAGAAAAAGGCGGTATAAATCTCCTCACTCCGGACGTAAACATGTTCAACAACGTGGTTCATTCGCCCGACAACAAGAATAGCATTTCAAAAAACCCTGTCAATTCCATCTACGAAGACAAATCGGGTGATTTATGGGTGGGAACTGTTGAAGGTGGCCTCAATTTACGAAAAAAAGGATCGAACGACTTCTCGCACTACTACGCACAACTCGGAAATCCGACTTCGCTGAGCCACAATTCGGTTTGCTACATTTGTCAGGATTATAGTGGCGATTATTGGTTTGCTACCTGGGGAAAAGGCATCAACCGTATGAAATACAAGGACAGGGACAACCCCAAATTTGAGCAATTCTACAACGACCCGACATCAGGCAATTCAATACTGAACGACTTTGTGGCAGCCATGGCTTCCGACGAAAAAAACCGTGCTTTATGGATTGGAACACGTTCGGGATTGGATTATCTCGACCTGGAAACAGGCAAATTCACCCATGTTTTAAACT
>JAYFRI010000226.1:0-8645 GCA_034926015.1 Paludibacter sp.
CCCATAAAATTAATTCTTTCTTCCCGCTTGGATATTCAAGAATATAAATGTCGCCTTCATTTCTGTAAAAGTCAATAAACTCATGGAAAATCTGTTCTAAGTTTTTCTGTATGAAATTCGAGTATTCTTGTTGGTTCAGCTTTTTCATGTCAGTTTCATATGGATCAATTATACTTGTCTTTTTTCTTTCTTGCACTTGCCCACACTTAACCAGCCCTGCCTAACAGTGAATACGGTTTATCGCGTCTTATGGGATTCAACCGAAGCTTCCTGCCGGGGCGTTCCGAGCGCAGGAAGTATAAGAATTGTGCGTTAGGTGCTTTGTCATTTAGTTTGTTATCATTTCTCTTTTTTATTTGATTTTGTTGTTGAATTTCCTATTTATTTTCACCGTCTTTCCAATTTCAAAAAGAAGTCGATCTAAATAATACAAGAAGTCGGAGCTTTTGTTCTCGAACTTATTACTGTGCCAATTGAGAAAATTTTGTCTGTCTTTTTGATCCACTTTGTCTGATTTTCTTATGGAATCCCTGTTCGAATAGTCTTTAAATAGATTAAATGCTCTTACAACATGTTGGTCAATTATTGGAAATTTAGACGGGTTGCCTAAATGATTGCCATAACAATAAAATACTAGTGCATTTTCTTTGTCATTGCTTGGGTTGTCAACTTCCTCTATTCCTTCAATACTTGCTTTCAATTTTTGCAAATCACCTTGTTTCCACACGAGAGAATAAAGTAATTTCGCAATTGGATTTAAGCTTTCCTGATTTATAGTTAGATTATTGTCTACATCCACAGTTAATACTTTGCTTTCTTTTAACTCTAATATTTCTTCTACAGAAATATTTATACCCAATCTCGGGTATTTTTTTTCAATTAAATTTAGATTGTATTTAGCTGCAATTTCATTTAATTCTTCTGCCATATTTGAGTTTTCAATTTCAGAAAAAATAGAATTATACTCGATAGTATTAATCGAATTGTCTTCGTTAATTAAACAATAAGGCCTTTGGCCGTCCATGATTTTTCTTGTTTGTTCTCTCATTTCTTCTAAAGTCGAAGGGTGTTTCATCATTTTTTCTACTTCCAAACAAGCTAATCGATTTCTTTCTATGTGATAAGAGTTTAATGTGGTTTTTTCTTCAGCTTCTTTCATGATAAATTTCGATTATGAATATAACTTGTTAGTTCGTCTAACTCTTCTTTTTTCTTTTTACACTGACACCCAACACCCAAATACGCGCTACGCCTTTTCCTCTCTGGCTATGCCATGGCGCCTATTTCTGCTTTAGGTATGTTTGTTTTTATTTGTACGATGTATAGCTTTTCGGAAAAACTGTGTTTTTGTTATAACGCGTAAGGAAATTAGATAGTTAGTTATTCGGCGTCCAAAGATAAATAACATATTTAACAACAGCAACGTTTTAGGGGAGAATTTTAAGAATTGTTAAATTATAGGCAAAGGCAAAGGCACAGGCAGTCTAAAGTCTAAAGTCAAAGGTCTAAAGTCTTTGGTCCCCGGTTAACTCTCAAATTCTCAAACTCTCAAACTCTCAAACTCTCAAATTTTCAGATTCTGCTAACTTTTTAAGGTCTGCGGCGTTATTTTAAGCACAACTTTAAACAGAATTAAAATCATCCGCTCTTTTTTACAATTTATCGTTTCGAATCACTAACTTTGTGGTTGGTGAGAACGGTAAAAGTGAATGATAAGGAACTTCATAAATAAATAACAATTATGGCATTACAAGTAGGCGATAAAGCTCCTGATCTGTTAGGACTTAATCAGGACGGAAAAGAAATCAGGTTGTCTGATTTTGCAGCTAAAAAAGTGGTTTTGTATTTTTATCCCAAGGATCAAACGCCCGGATGCACGGCGCAGGCTTGCAGTTTACGCGACGGTTACGACGATTTGCGCAAAGCAGGTTACGAAGTGATAGGTGTGAGCGCCGATTCGGCATCGTCGCATCAAAAGTTTATTGCAAAGCAGGGTTTGCCTTTTCATTTAATTGCCGATGTCGACAAAAAACTGTCGGAGCAATTCGGTACCTGGGGCGAGAAGTCAATGTATGGTCGCACTTACATGGGCATGTTTCGTACCACTTTTATTATTGATGAAAAAGGGGTGATTGAGCGTGTGATTTTACCTAAAGAGGTGAAAACAAATGCACATGCCGAACAAATTCTTTGATAATTCAAACCACAATAGAGTTCAATACATAATTCATAATTAATAATGCATAATTCATAATTAATAAAGTGAATCAGGAGTTGAAAGATAGTCAGTAGGCTTCGGACATTCAAGTTTTATATTTGTTTATCCCCTACGGGGAACTGATTTTGGGTGATTACTGTTTTCTATTGATATAAATTCCCTCCGGGAAAAAAGCTGTGTAGAATATTCCCCGTAGGCTTCGGCGTGAGCTCAGTCGAACGGGGATAGATAACCATAGAAAGAACAAGATGCGATCTAATGATTCCCCGTAGGGGATATACATATTTCATTATTCATTGAAGCCTAATGTGGTTCAAGTTAAATTAATTAAAAACTAAATAAATTCAGATGCGAAATAATTTTAATCCATGGCATCAGGTAGTTCCGGTGACTGGTCAACCGGATGTTGTAAAGGGAATTATAGAAATACCCAAAGGAAACAGGGCTAAATATGAACTGGACAAGGAAAGCGGATTGCTGAAGCTGGATAGGGTATTGTATTCGTCGATGTATTATCCCCACAATTATGGTTTTATCCCGCAGAGCTATTGCGACGATCACGATCCGCTCGATATTCTTATTCTGTCGCAGATAGAAGTGGTGCCTTTGTGCATCGTCGAAGCCAAGGTGATAGGGGTGATGCGAATGCTCGACAACGGTGAGGCGGATGATAAAATTATTGCTGTTGCCGCGGGTGATCCCAGTGTGAATCACTTTAATGATATTTCGGAATTGCCACAGCACATGACTACCGAAATCATGAGCTTTTTCGAGGACTATACAAAACTTGAAAATAAAACAGTGGTGGTGGAGAAATTCTTCGATAAAGAAACTGCATTAAATATTCTCGAGGACAGTTTTAAAATGTACAAAAAACATTACGGCGAACTGCACAAATGGTTTTTTGGATGATCGCAGGAGTGGGGGAAGCATAAATACTGTAGAATATGTTGTTGAAATCGAAAATTGTAATAGTGACGGGAGCGGGAAGCGGTATTGGAAAAAGTATTGCCCGCGCTTATGCCGAAAAAGCTGCAACAGTTATTTTGTTGGATAAAAACGAAAGTACCGGACGTGCAACCGAAGTTGAAATAGTGTCGGATGGTTACGACGCAACATTTATAAAAGCGGATGTAAGCGTGCCGGAAGATATTGTTTCGCTGATTAAGACTGTAATCGGGCTCTACAATCGTATCGATATCGTTATCAACAATGCCGGGATATCCCGCTGGAAATCGCCTTTCGAATTAAGCGTGGACGAATGGGATGAGATTTTAAATACAAATCTTCGCTCCATGTTTTTGCTTTCGCGCGAAGCTGCCCTGCATATGAAGGACAACGGAGGCGCTATTGTGAACATTGCTTCGACGCGTGCCTTTATGTCCGAACCTCATAGCGAGGCTTATGCTGCATCGAAAGGAGGCATTGTGGCGCTTACGCATGCTTTGGCTGCTTCCTTTGGCGAGTATAAAATCAGTGTGAACAGTATCAGTCCCGGATGGATAGAAACTTCGGCGGACGCAACGTTGCGGGATATCGATCACCGACAGCATTTCTCGGGCAGGGTAGGTCGCCCCGAAAATATTGCCCGGGCTTGTTTGTTCCTTACCTCGCCCGGCAATGATTTTATTACAGCCACCAACCTCACCATCGATGGTGGAATGACCCGTAAAATGATCTATGAACCGGAGTGAGAAAATAATTGACAATTGATAATTGACAATTGATAATTCATGAAGTGAATTAGGGGTTGAAAGGTAGTCTCAGTCGAACAGACAATCATGTTTAATATTTGTTTATCCCCTACGGGGAACTGATTTTTGTTGATTTCTATTTTCTATCGATATACATTCCATACGGGAAATAATTCTATTAAAACATTGCAACTTTAATAAAGCGCTAATATGATGTTTATCTATCTTCAATTGTAAATAAGTAAATTGTAAATCAAAAAATCGTTTCAACAATGAAATTACTTCATAAAAACGAATTGAGTCCTTCTCCTTTGATGCCTGTTCTTTTTGTAGGTCATGGTAGTCCGATGAATGCTATTGAGGACAATGAGTTTTCGCAGACGTGGCAACATTTAGGCACATCCCTTCCCCGGCCGCAAGCCATTCTTTGTGTTTCGGCGCATTGGGAAGCGCGTGGTACTTACCTCACTGCCATGCCCCATCCCCAAACGATACACGATTTTGGAGGCTTTCCGCGGGAGCTTTTCGAAGTTCAGTATCCGGCTCCCGGAATGCCCGAACTTGCAACTGAAATCAAGGAGAATGCTACAACAAATATCGGGCTTGATCGTTCGGAGTGGGGTTTCGATCATGGCGCCTGGAGCGTGATGAGACATATTTATCCTAAAGCCGATATTCCAATGCTTCAGTTGAGTATCGATCATTTCCAACGACCCGAATATCATTATTCATTGGCCAAAGAGCTTGCCTTTCTGCGTTCGCGCGGCGTGCTGATAGTGGGAAGCGGCAATATAGTGCATAACCTGCGGCAGGTGAACTGGCAGGATGAAAATGCAAGCTACGACTGGGCATTGGAAGTGCGCGATAAAGTAAATACGGCTATTCTGGATGGTAATCATCAGTCCATCATCGATTTTCAACATCAGGGTGCTGCTTTTCAGCAAGCCATACCTACAGCAGAACATTACATACCTTTGTTGTATGCCCTTGGCTTACAAACCAAAGCCGATAAGGTAAGCCTTTTTAATGATAAAATTGTAATGGGTTCGTTGTCGATGACGGGAGTAATGATTGGTTAAGTTACTTTTCGGAGGGCAAATTATTTGATTGTATTTTTTTATTTTTATCTTTGTCAAAAAAAATACTATGTCAGAATCTTCCCGCCTTCATGTGGTTGATGCTTTGCGCGGTTTCGCCATTGTGTCTATTATGCTTTTGCACAATATTGAGCATTTCGATTATTCTTTCACGCCCGAAGGACTTCCGGCCTGGCTGAAGCCCATCGATCAGGGTATTTGGGATACGCTGTTTTTCCTTTTCGGAGGGAAATCCTATGCCATTTTCGCCTTGCTTTTCGGACTTACTTTCTTTATCCAAAATGATAATCAGGCCAAAAAAGGGAAAGACTTCAGGCCCAGGTTTGCCTGGCGGTTGTTGCTCCTGCTTGGTTTCGGGCTGATCAATTCGGCTTTTTATCAGGGCGATATACTTACAATTTATGCCATTATCGGGTTTGTGCTTATTCCGGTGGCTAAACTGAGCAATAAAACTGTATTTATTATTGCAGTTCTATTGATGCTACAGCCTTACGAATGGATCAATGTCATCAGGGGTTTACAGCATCCTGAAATGCAAATGGCAAATCCGGCATCGTGGGCGCTCTTTGGTAAAATGGACAGCTACATTCAGGGCAACTCAATTGTGGATACATGGATAGGTAATCTGACGAATGGTAAAGTGGCCGTATTGCTCTGGACATGGGAGGCAGGACGGGTTTTCCAAACTGCATCCCTGTTTATGCTGGGTATGCTGGCCGGACGCAAGGCATTGTTTGTAAACTCTCCCGAAAATTCAAAATTCTGGTTGAGAACTCTTCTCGTTGCAATTGTTGCCTTTGTGCCGCTTTTTATCATCAAAAGCAATGTAATGGTGTGGGTGAGTAGTGTTGCCATTCATCGTCCGCTGGAATTAATTGTGCGCAGCTGGTCGAACGTAGCGTTTATGATTGTGTTGGTTTCGGGCTTTACTTTGTTGTACCGGAGTCGCGCATTGCATAAAACCTTCGATGTGTTGTCGCCTTTCGGACGCATGAGTATGTCGAATTATATCATGCAATCTATTGTTGGATCATTTATCTACTATGGTTTTGGTCTGGGACTTTATAGATACACCGGCGCCACCTACAGTATTCTTATCGGGGTAGTACTGGCTATTTTACAGGGCATTTTTAGTAACTATTGGATGAAAAACCACCGCCAGGGTCCGCTCGAAACCATTTGGCACAAGCTTACATGGATTTCGTTGAAAAAATAAGCAATTCTGTTGGTGTCAGTCCCGAAGCTCTTAAAATATACGATAGACATCATCAATGAAATTTACATTGTTTTTTGAATAATGCATCCCGGCTTTTGCCAAAGGTTTATCCCCTGAAATAACAAAGCACTCAAAGTATACGTTTTTTACTTTGAGTGCTTTGTGTATAGGTATAATGCTATAAGAGCACTATTTGAAATATGTGTTTTTTTGCCATTATAACCAAATGTAAGAAAACACAGACCTGCTTGTACGAAGTCTTGTTCAACTGCTTTCTGTTTTTTATTTTATCGATTAAACATTTTTACAATTCTCATTGTTAAGATAAGAACGAATAAAGAATAAAATCCTTAAAGTATTTATTTTTTATTATATTTGTTGGTGAAATAATTACAAATTGAATAAAATTACAGAAAAATGGTTTTCGACATAGAAATGATTCAGCAGGTTTACGCTGCTCTTCCCGAAAAGATCAATGAGATAAAAAACAAGTTACAACGTCCGCTCACACTGACAGAGAAAATACTCTACACTCATTTGTTTAAAAATGAGCTGCTAAAGGATTATGAGCGTGCAGTGGATTATGTGAATTTCTCGCCCGACCGCGTAGCAATGCAGGATGCAACGGCACAGATGGCTTTGTTGCAGTTGTTGAATTCAGGACGTAAGAAAGTGGCGGTTCCCTCCACAGTGCATTGCGATCACCTTATTCAGGCACATATATCGGCAAGTGTTGACTTGTCAACTGCCAATACTACCAACCGCGAGGTGTACGACTTTCTGAGCGCTGTTTCCAATAAATTTGGCATTGGATTCTGGAAGCCGGGTGCAGGTATTATTCATCAGGTAGTGCTCGAAAACTATGCATTTCCGGGAGGAATGATGGTTGGAACCGATTCGCACACCGTGAATGCAGGAGGTTTGGGGATGATAGCCATTGGTGTGGGTGGCGCTGATGCTGTCGACGTAATGGCCGGAATGCCCTGGGAACTTAAAATGCCAAAACTGATAGGGGTTAAACTTACCGGACAGCTTTCGGGCTGGGCTTCGCCTAAAGATGTAATTCTTAAACTGGCCGGAATTCTCACTGTAAATGGAGGAACCAATGCGGTAATCGAATATTTCGGCGAAGGAACCAACTCTATTTCAGCCACAGGAAAAGGCACCATTTGTAATATGGGCGCCGAAGTAGGAGCAACGACCTCTATCTTTCCATTCGACGAAAAATCAGCGGCATATCTCGAAGCTACCGGTCGTGCCGAAGTAGCCGCCCTGGCGCTTAAGAATATTGCTCACCTTCAGCCGGACGCCGAAGTAGTGGCTCAACCTGAAAAATATTACGACAGGCTGATCGAAATCAACCTGAGCGAACTCGAACCCTATATCAATGGTCCTTTTACGCCGGATGCTGCTTATACCTTGTCGGAATTTGCTCAGGTAGTGAAAGAAAAAGCTTATCCTCAGAAAATGGAAGCCGGACTTATCGGTTCCTGTACCAACTCTTCTTACGAAGACCTGACGCGGGCTGCATCAGTAGTGAAAAAAGCAAAAGAAGCCGGACTGAAAGTGCAGGCACAGTTTATTATAAATCCCGGATCGGAACAGGTGCGTTACACTGCCGAACGTGATGGCGTGTTGGGCGAATTTGAGTCGGTAGGAGCAGTGGTGATGGCCAATGCCTGCGGACCTTGTATTGGTCAGTGGAAGCGTGAACAGGAAATCCCGGATCGTCCGAACTCTATCATTACTTCGTTCAACCGTAACTTTGCCAAACGCAACGATGGCAATCCTAATACACATACTTTTATAAGTTCCCCCGAAATTGTGGCGGCACTTACAATCGCAGGCGATCTTTGTTTCAACCCGATAAAGGACACGCTTATCAACGAAAAAGGCGAAAAGGTAAAACTGTCCGAACCTAAAGGATATGAACTTCCGCTGCTTGGCTTCGATGTGAAAGATGCCGGTTACATAGCGCCTTTGGCTGACGGCAGCGCCGTTGAGGTAAAAATCAGCCCTGATTCAAAACGGCTTCAGATGCTGGAACCATTTAAAGCCTGGGATGGAAAAGATTATATCAATCAGCCTTTGTTGCTGAAAGCAAAGGGAAAATGTACAACCGATCATATTTCGATGGCCGGACCATGGTTGCGCTTCCGGGGACATTTGGATAATATCTCCGATAATATGCTGATAGGCGCCGTAAATGCTTTTACTGACAAAACAAATGCAGTGCTCGATCCGGAAACCGGCGAATACATGGCCGTACCGGCACTGGCACGTAAATACAAGGCACAAGGGATAGGTTCGGTAGTGGTGGCTGAAGAAAATTATGGCGAAGGTTCGAGTCGCGAGCATGCAGCTATGGAACCACGGTTCCTCAATGTAAAAGCTATTCTTGTAAAATCTTTTGCCCGCAT
>JAYFRI010000125.1:0-12390 GCA_034926015.1 Paludibacter sp.
ATGAATTGGCTACAGTTCTTGGAATAACTATGGATGGTGTAAAATACCAAATAAAGAACCTGACAAAAAAAGGAGTACTTAAAAGAGAGGGTTCAGATAGGGGTGGTAAATGGATAGTCGTTGAATAATCTATATAATATCAATACCTTATAAGTTAAATTATATCCGATATAGAATAAAAAAGAGCTTCTCTTTTTAGAGAAGCTCTTTCATTCTTGCACTATCTTATTCTCAGATAGTTCAGCGTTTGAAACGCCTGATAAGAAATTTTAACCCGATTGATATAACAAAACTCACTATTGTACCAACAATGGCAAGAACAATTGTTCTCAGCAAGTCTTCAATAAACAAATTACTGAAAACTGACAGGATCATTCCTCCGAATGTTCCCGCATACACATTACCGTCAGCAGTTGTTTCAGGGAGTTTCATTTTGTTTTGTTGAATCGTTAGTATCAACGGCTGTTTGACTTACTGCGGTCATCACACCGCCTGCCAACACAATATAACCGGCAATCGAGATCACTGCAGCTGGTAACGCGATTGGAGCTGCTAAAAGAGCTCCACCGGCAGCGGCTAACGCGATACCGATTGTACGTAAAGTTTTGAAGAACTTCGGCGTTGGAGCTTTAACCCGTTCAATGACGGTCATTTCATTCGGGTTGGTTGTGTTTAGATTTTCTTTTTCCATAAACGTTGAATTAAATTTACATTTTAAATACCACCTCTCTAAGAATTGAAGCCCCTCCTTTGGAGGGGTTTGGGGAGGCTTTAAATCACTTCAACAATCGCCAACACGTTATACGAATTGTTATTTAGAGAATAATCCACATTGTTCACCGATTGAACAAAGTCGATAGACAGAAGAAAAAAGTGGGTGCCTTCAAGTTCGGGAGCGTCTGCAGGTTTTACAGACAAAGCCTGTGCTGCTCCATCGGTAGCAATTCGAACGGGTTCTGAAACCGTAATTTCGCTTTCACCTGTCAAAAAGTTTATACTTGCAAAACCACTACGGAATACAACATGGGTTGCTCCTTGCGGGAGACTGATGTCATTTTGGGGAGCAAGAGCTGCGATACTGATTTCGCCCGTAGCTGCGTTCAACTGATAAGGTTTATACAAAACAGCTCCAATAACTGCATTAATGTTGAAGTTGAAACCCTTCAACAATAACTTCGCTTCGGCTTTTGCCATACCTTCGGCAGCACTTCGTTCACCTCTGGTATTAGCTTCATCCATATTTTTAATCTGAGCCATAATTTGCGTCAAACGAGCTGTTACGCGCCCATCCGATGCGTTTTGACCTAATACCCGAACGGCATCACGTAATAATTTACCTGCAGATGCTGCATTAGCGAATTCTGCGCCATTTTCACGGGTTCGGGCAAATCCGGGATCATTAGCGATTCGGGAAGCGTCCACACCACCCTTTTCACGGGCAAGATAACCATCTTTGGACTTATAAAAGGTAATTCCGCCGATAGTTCCCTTTAATTTGAGAATACTTTTTTGTTGTGCCATAATGCTATGTTTTAAAATTATACCGACAAAAGTATAATTGAAAATTCCATTTCAGAACACAGGTACTTCCGACTTTGTATATCCTTTCCGTTTTTTCCTATACTGACATATTTGAGTACACATAAAATTTGTATTTTTGCAAAAACATTTAGAGAAATGGAAGTAAAGCGTATTTGTATCTATCCGAAAGATATCCAGCGTATCACCGGAAAAAGTGAACGGTACGGAAGATTGTTACTTGCTAAGATAAAAGAGCAAAACGAAAAAGAAGAACACCAATTCGTAACAGTTGACGAATTCTGCCGCTACACCGGATTAAAAATTGAACAGGTTGCCCCGTTTATTGCGGGATAGTTCCTCATGTATGGATGAAGTATGGATAAAGCATACCAACGCCCTACATAGTGTATGAAAAAAGCCGTATTGGTGGTACAATACAGCTTTCCTTAATAAAACCTCTCGAATTTCTCTTTTTTTACTCTTTCTGAATATATCCGATCGGATTCCTCGGTTTATTTTCCAATTCTTTCTGGCTTGCCAGTTCTGTCAATGCCTGATAAATATCATTGAATTGCATATTGGTTTCAACCATAAACGCTTCTATCTTGCGGTTGAGTTCCACATACCCTAAAGCATATTGTCGTAGAGCAATGAAAGTACGGACAATCTGCAAGTTGATTTCAATGGCTTTATCACTACGTAATACGCTTGCCAGCATAGTGACTCCATGTTCAGTAAAAGCATACGGTAATGTTCTTGATCCTCCCCAACTTGAGGTCACAATTTGTGACCTCAAGTTTTTATACTCATTATTAGTTAGTTGAAACATGAAATCTTCCGGAAAACGTTTTATATTACGTTTCACAGATTGATTTAACGCTTTAGTTTCAACTTCATACATTTCGGCCAAATGAAAATCTAACATGACCTTTTGTCTTCTGACTTCAAAAATTTTGTTTTGGATAAGTTGTAGTTCCATATTATTGATCGATTTATAATTGAAAGGAGTTTTCCATTTCCTTGAGTTTCTCTGAGAGAATATCCATATCATGCCCGATTTTACTATCTGTTATCCGGGCATAAATCTGAGTGGTTTTGATATTCGTATGTCCCAGCATCTTCGATACTGTCTCAATGGGTACGCCCTGCGACAGTGTAATCGTGGTTGCGAAAGTATGTCTCGCCAAGTGAAAGGTCAGATTCTTTTTGATTTCGCACAAGTCACCGATTTCTTTCAGGTAGGCATTCATTTTTTGATTACTTGAAACTGGCAGGATTTTCCCTTCAGGAAGTTTCCCTTTGTATTTTGCTAATATCATTTTTGGTACTTCAAGCAGAGGAACGTTTGAGTTTACATTCGTTTTCTGACGTTTGGTCATAATCCAGAGGTTTCCATCAAATGAGGTGCGAATGTTGCTTTCTTTCAGGTTATACACGTCAATATAAGCCAGTCCGGTGAAACAAGAGAAAATAAAAATATCACGTACCTGCTCCAGTCTTGGTATCTCTATCTTTTTCTTAAAAATTGATTCAAGTTCTTCCTTGGTCAGGTAACCTCGATCTACTTTATTCCAATGAATTTTATAATTTGCAAATGGATCATGCAACATCCAGCCATTATTACGGGCAATCAGTATAATTCGTTTGAGGAATTGTATAAACTTTCCTGTAGTATTGGAATTACATTGGCAATCTACCATCAGGTAGGTTTCAAAATCAGAAATAAACATATGATTTATTTCTGCAAAAGGAATATCAGATAAATTATACTTTTTTTTGAGAAAGTTAGTAGCATGTTTCAGTGTTACCTCATATTTTTGATAAGTACCTTTAGATTTGGTTTTTCCAATAAGGCTTTTTACATCTTCATTATGTTTCTTGAATAATTCTAGTAAAGTTTGCTGCTTGGTATTGATCCCCAGAAAAATATTCTTCACTTTCTCGGCACTAACCGACTGCAACCTCTCCAGTTCCTGGTGATAGATTCTGTTTAAAACAGATTTTGTGTTATCGATAAGGGCATTGATTTCAAGTGCCTTTGCACTTCTACCACTCATTTTCCCTGATTTCACATCCCAAAGATCAGGGTCAATGTCTGTTTTCATACTGAAACGAGTTTCGTTTCCGTCAACGGTAATACGGCACATTAATGGGGTACGACCACTCTTTTTTTGCTTGTCTCTTTTTAGAAAAAAGAGTACGTTGAATGTTGTTTTCATAATCTCAAATTGAATTACAAAGTTAGACTTAATAAATTGTTTATGAGAGTTATGCAGACTGCCAATATCGGACAGAGAAGTGCCTATTTCGGACAAATCGTACCCCTTTTTAAAAAAAAGGAAAAGGGGTACGAATTAGGAAAGAATGTAGATTGATTTTTGTCTTTTTTCTGTCCTTTTTGCGGGAAGGTATAACAAAGAAAAAACCCTACAAATCACTGAATTTGTAGGGTTTGACTCTTTTTTGTCGCTAACTTTCGTAGCTAATTTGTGGAGCTGGAGGGAGTCGAACCCTCGTCCAAACAAGGAAATAATAAGCTTTCTACATGTTTATCTTCGCTTAAGTTTTCGAGCGTAGGCAAGACCGAAGCCACCAACCTGCGCCTTATCCTCTTTGTTTCATTGCACCCCCAAGGCTGAGCGCAACTATCTTCGATTTATCCGCATCTCCTGATCATTGGCCTCGAAGCGACGGCCGCCGGGAAATGTCTCGTTCTGGTACCTAGTACCTGAATTAAGCTAATCTACTATGATTCGATTAAGCAGCAAGAGCGTAGTTATTTTCGCCAGTTATAGTTTTGAGACCCGAGATTTACGAGCCGTTTTCTCAATGCTCGACATGCTTACATATCAGTTCTACCTGCTGTCAAAACCAAACAGCCCCTAAACCCAACATCAAATTAACAACAAATCGTTCAAAACAGTCATCAATTATTTGGTGGTTTATTTTGCTGCAAAGATACAACTTATTTCTCACTCAACTATATTGTTCAATAAAATCAAATGAAACCTGTGTATATTTTACATATTTATCAATTCCTTAAAATCATCTGTAACTTTGAATATTGTATGTCGCAGCAAAGCTTATCAGCGTTTCGGGCTTATTATCCGGCTAAAAAACTTACCTTTGCTCATCAATTAAACATACCTACTTATGCAATTATATCTTGCGCCTCTTCAGGGACTTACAGACAGAATTTTCCGTGAAGCATTCAGCAAAAATATTGGTTTATTCGACAAAACATTTTCTCCCTTTATTCGCGTACAAAACGATACTTTTTACAGACCCTCACAGTGCAACGACATTTTAGAGGAATTCAACCATTTTCAGAAACCGATACCTCAATTTCTGGGCAATGATGCCGCCTCTTTTCAAAAATTCGAAGAACTTTGTATTGAAAACGGATACAAAGAAGTGAATATCAACATGGGATGTCCTTATCCAATGGTCACAGGAAAGAAAATGGGCGCAGGTTTACTTGCACACCCTGATCTCATCAGCAAGTTATTCGAAAGTGTTTTTTCCCAAACAAAGCTGCGTGTTTCGGTTAAATGCAGGCTGGGAATGGAAAATACGAATGGCTTTGATGAAATCATTGCTATTCTGAATCAGTATCCTTTCGAAGAAGTAATTCTTCATCCGCGCATTGGGAAACAACAATATAAAGGTGAGGCCGATATGAAAGCCTTTGCTCAATTTGTACCTTTAGTGAAACATTCGGTTTGCTACAACGGTGATATTCTGACTCCCGAAGATGTGAACCAGCTCGTACAACTTAGTCCTCAGACAGATAAAATAATGATTGGCAGAGGAATATTGAGGAATCCATTTTTACTAAGCGAAATCCGGGGAGAAAAACTGACCCGGGAAGAAAAAGTGAAAATGCTCCGAAACTTTCACCTTTCAATGATTGAAAATTGCGGAAAGAAATACTCAGGAGATCAGCATTTTCTCAGACACATGGTAGAACTTTGGGAATACCAGAGTTTGGCGTTTCAAGATGGACACAAAATATTCAAAGCTGTAAAAAAATGCAAAACGCAGTCGCAGTACGGCGAAATTATTTTTGCGGCCATCAATAACTATCAATAAGAATGAAAGGCTGAAGAGTAATTTTTGCAAAAACCTATTCTCAAGCAAGACAAATCATTGAGGAAATCCTACGTGAAAAGTTTATATAATTTCTTTGATTTGGGCGATAATTTCTTCGTCCGTTCCACTAACAATTCTTTGTGCTTTTTCGTAGAAAGGCGACCGAATGCCTAGTCCCTGTTCAATGAATAAGCGCAATTCCTCACCTTTCCTATCGCCAAGCAGCGGTCGTTTCCCGATGCGCGATGATGCCAGCCGAACAGCCAGTTGCTCCGGTGTAAGCTGAAGATAAATTGTCAGTCCGCGCTCATTCATATATTCCATATTATCAAAAAAACAGGGAACACCACCACCGGTAGATATCACTGTTTTTTCAAATTCGGCAACTTCGTGCAGACAATCACGTTCAATCAACCGGAATTGAGTTTCTCCCATCTCGGCAAAAATCTGCGAAACAGATTTATGATATTTCTCTTCGATATGCGCGTCCATATCAACAAATGCAAAACCGAGCTGCTGCGCCAGTATCTTACCCATCGACGTTTTGCCCGAACCCATATATCCGACTAAAAAAACTCTTTCCATTTAATGTTTAATATGTTTTGAATCGCAAAGTTAATTAAAAAGTAGTGAATCGCTCATTTTTGGCTCTGCCACAAGGACAGTAAATCAAATTTTGGTGATTATATTTAGAAAAACACCGAATGATAAGCTCCATTCGGTGTTTTCCATCTGTTTATATCTGCCCCCTAACCCCCTGAAGGGGGAATAAGAGAGGGATAAAGAATATTTAGTAAAATTTTTAATCATCTCCTTGTGTGTCCTAAATTTTTAGTTAGGTCTTGGGGGGATCTATTATATTGATTCGCAGAATTCTACAAACTTTCGCCAAAATCTTCTTTAAATTTAGCCATTAATTGCTGCGGCCAGTCCGAAGTAGGAGCCAATCCTCCCATGAAAAAGCGCAATACCGGAGGTTCATAAACAAATTTAAGTCCACCTATCAGCAGTCTGTTTTCGTAAAGCCATGTCAAGCGGTCTTCCACATATTTAATCTGCGAAAGCGTAAATACACGCCTTGGAACAGCCAAACGAAGCAATTCCATATCGGCATAAGTTTCGTTTCCATATTCGTCGCGCTGGTTGGAGATAGAACCGCGTTCCATACCCCGAACACCGGAAATCAAAAACAATGCTGCCGCTAAAGCCCCTGCAGGATATTCTGTCTGAGGAATATGTGCGCAAAGCTGCATAGCATCCACATGAGCGCCCAATACACCGGCGGGTTTAATCATTGGTATTCCTTTGGCATCTAAACTATCGACAAGATATTTAATAAATGTAGGACTTTGGCTGATAATTGTTTCGTCTAAAGTTTCGTACAATCCCACTGCCATGGCCTCCACTTCGCGAATAGACATTCCACCATAGGTAAGAAAACCTTCGTACAAAGGGATAAAAGCTTCGAGTTCTTTGAAAATCTCCATGCTGTCGGTGCAGATACCTCCACCACGGGAAGAACTTAATTTACGTGCTGAGAAATAACACAAATCGGCCAACCCGGTCATTGTTTTAATCACAGTTTCCATGTCCGAATCCTTAAACTCAGGTTCGCGTTGCAGTACGAGGTAAGCATTTTCGCCCAGCAAACTACAATCCAACACCAAGCGGATTTTATATTTATCGGCCAGCGCACGTACATCGCGCAGGTTCTGAACCGAAAAAGGCTGACCACCGATTAAATTGGTCGATGCTTCCATGCGAATAAACGGAATGTTTTTTGGTCCGTTATAATTGATTACTTCTTCGAGTTTCTCAATATTCATGTTCCCCTTGAAAGGATGGCTGGAATTAATCACATATGCTTCATCGTAAAGCAACTCAACAATCTGTCCGCCTTTATCGGTGATGTGAGCCATTGCCGTGGTAAAGTGATAATTCATAGGCACCAAACTACCCTTGTGTACATAAGCTACCGATATGATATTTTCAGCGGCACGTCCCTGGTGCACAGGAAGCAGGTATTTTTTTCCAAGTACATCGTTCACTGCTCTCAGAAGGCGTTCGAAACTCTGCGAACCGGCATAAGCATCATCAGCCTGCATCATAGCAGCCAGTTGATTATCGCTCATAGCATTGGTTCCGGAGTCGGTCAACATGTCGAGAAACACATCCCTCGTACTTAACCTGAAAGTGTTGAAACCGCCTTCGTAAAGCGCTTCGAGGCGGCGTTCGATAGGTACTAAATTGAGTTTTTGCACAATGCGTACTTTGTGCAGTTCCAACGGAATATTTTCTCCGCTGTAAAATTTGATTTCTTGCATAGCTATTACAAAAAAAAATGATTTATAGATTATTTTTCTGATTTTGTTTTAAAAAACAGAGTGCCTGTATCGAACAAGCACTCTTTCTGAATAATTATTCCTGTTTTTTTCAAATCAAAGTCTTTCACCCACAAAGATAATCAATTTATTAATATGAAAGACCTTGTTTTAAGAATTTGAATTAATTACGAATACAACAATTACGTTTTGTTACTATTTCGGTTAAATGCACAGTATCACAAAAAAGGGTTGTTCTTTCCAATTTTTATTATGATTTACATTCTTAACACTAAAGAATAAGTCAAAAACAACACATTATAAATAGATATCTCAGTCAATAAAAAACCGATACAAATCAACATTGTATCGGTTTTAATTTTAATTATTGAATAAACATTACATATCCCATTGTTCGCAGCGACCTGCGCCAATTTTTATTTCACTTAAAGAACTTCCGGCAGGACAGGGGCAACGTGCGCCAACTTTAGTTCATTTAAAGAACATCCGGGAGGACAGGAGAAGATTATTTTAAATATTCCCAAATTTACTTTTAGCGTCAAAAATAGAAATATTCCTGAGTGTTGGAGCACCACCACCTTGCAATTCACTTTCTGGGTAAATTAGTTCCCAATATCTTTTGTCTGAAGGATCTTGAAATAGTTTTTCCCAGCCATCATCAGATACGGCAATCTCGATTAAATAATTTTGTGTCAGATATTCTATTCTTGTAGTATTATAATTAGCTTCAATAGAAGAATCAACTATTATCCAACTACCACGTATCTCAGTTTCTTCTGAATGTATTTTCATTACTTAACGATTTTTATTTTAGCTCCCGAAGGTATGGATTGATTTGGTATTGTAAATTCTCTGGCCCCCCGTCCTACCGGATATCCTCATCCAATATACAAAGCTTCGCGAACGTCTGAGGTGATTTGTAATCACCTCGTAATGTATTATAAGGATTTTCAATCCGAGATACCTACCGCTGCAAAATATATTTATTGAAGCAAAGATAACTATTTAATCTAATTATTTAACTTAGTCACCAATAAAACCGTCTCTGTTCTTCGTTACGAAGTTTAGTGTTGTCGATAAATGTAATGTTCATATTCTTTTATTCTTAAGCGATGAATAGTCCCGTAAGCAGTATTTCTTCCCGCTTTTCAGCCGGCGATGGTCGACAGGCTTTCAGAAGCTCCCGAAACCTTGCCGCGGCTCGTGTTCCGCCTTTCGGAACGCTCCGAAACCTTAAGGACGATAGTGGATTGACTTTCGGGAATTTCCGAATGTATGCCGAAGAGCGTGGACTGACTTTCGGAGCTGATGGAACCCCCGGCGACAGACGGCGGTTGAAAGGTAAAAAGTTCGGACAAGGGTTTAAAAACAGGTTGTATTCCCATCCGACCGGATACCCTCATTCAACATACAAAGATTTGCGGACGTCTGAAGAAAGCCAAACTTCAAAACGTCAAAGACTTTTGAACGTTTCTTTTAAAAAAAGAACCCGTAAACGAAGAAACGTTTTAGTGTCCTCCTTCGTCGGACGACTAAAAGTTTGCACACACACTCCAAACTTCAAAATGTCGAAGACTTTTGAATGTTTCTTAAAAAATAAACCCCGCCCTACCGGACATCCTTATTCAACAGACAAAGATTCGCGGGTGTACAAGATGAACCGACAGTCATGACCGTTGGTTCACAGCGACCAGTGCCAACTGCAGGTCTTCTCAACACCTATCCGAAAGGACGGGGGAATAAAAAAAACCGATACAAATCAACATTGTATCGGTTTTAATTTTAATTATTGTATAAACATTACATATCCCATTGCTCGCAGGAGTCAATCAGGTCATCAAATGTTTTGATTTTCGATTTTGCCTGCACTTCTTCTATCTGTTTCGTCATGGCTTCGTCGTAGGTTTCAGTTTCCACATCGCGAATCACACCTACAGCTACCGGAAAATCAGGACCTTCCATCATGGCTAATTTTAGCTGCAAAGTACTGTCTTCGCAGTGAGCATCGTGCACCAGCAAATCGTTTTCGGTTATACCATTTTCTCCAAGTGTTACCACTTTCAGTTGAAAGCCATCCAACACAAGTCCTTTGTCGCTGTTTTTTCCAAAAATCATTGGTTTGCCATGTTCAAGGATAATAAGCCGATCGTAACGGTTTTCCTTTTCCGAAAGCCAGCTGTGAGCACCATCGTTGAAGATAACGCAATTCACAAGGGTTTCGATGACGGAAGTACCTTTGTGTTTAGCCGCTGCCATCATCGTCATTTGAGCCGATTTCAGGTCAACATCTAATGTGCGACCGAAGAATGTGCCACGTGCACCAAAGGTGAGCTCAGCGGGACGGAAAGGACGTTCGATAGTACCAAAAGGAGATGACTTGGTGACATAACCTTTTTTGGTAGTTGGCGAGTATTGTCCTTTTGTCAAACCATAAATCTGATTATTGAAAAGAATTACATTGATATCCACATTACGGCGAACACTATGTATAAAGTGATTTCCTCCAATGGCCAGGCAGTCGCCATCGCCTGTAATTTGCCACACAGTAAGCTTTGGATTAGCCACTTTAACGCCTGTTGCTATGGCTGCTCCACGTCCGTGAATAGAGTGGAAACCGTATCCCGAAATGTAATAAGGCAAACGGGATGAACATCCGATACCCGAAATTACAGCCGTTTCGTGAGGCGGCACACCCAAATCGGCCATTACTTTTTGCAAAGTATTCAGCACAGCATAATCGCCACACCCGGGACACCAGCGCACATATTGGTCACTTTTAAAATCCTTTGCTGTATATTGTTTTATTATTGATGTATCCATAATAAATGATTTTTCCTTAATTATGCTTTGTTATTATAATAAACTTGTAAAATGCTCCTCAAGTTCATTCACTGTAAATGGTTGTCCCTGCACTTTATTATATTGCAGATATTCTCCCGGTACCTTCGAACGCAGATAAGTGGCAAATTGGCCGCTGTTCAGTTCGCAAACCACCACTTTTTTATAGCGTTTAATCACCTCTTCTGTATTGATCGGGAGTGGATTAATATAATTAAAGTGAGCAAGCGCCACTTTCTTTCCTGTCTTATTTACAGCATTCACAGCAGTCATCAAATGTCCGTGCGTAGCACCCCAACCCACAACAAGTAATTCAGCATTTTCGTCACCTTCCACTTCAAGTTCAGGGATAAAGTGACTGATATAATCAATTTTTTGCTGACGTGTATCCACCATTTTTTGATGGTTTTCAGCATCGGTAGAAATCGCACCTGTAAAATAATCCTTTTCGAGACCACCATTTCTATGCTCGAAACCTTCAACGCCCGGAATGCTCCAATAGCGCACTTTTGAAACCTCATCGCGAGCGGTTACTTTTAGTCCTTCCATGCCCGGTTGAGCATAATTTGGTTTAATTTCGGGCAATTCAGCTAATTTTGGCAGTTTCCATAAAGAAGTACCATTCCCCAGAAATGCATCTGTAAGGAGGATTACAGGCGTCATGTGCTCCAAAGCAATTTTCGAAGCCATAAAAGCATAATGAAAACTGTTGGCTGGCGTACTTGCGGCAATTACAACTACAGGGCTTTCGCCATTACGTCCGTACAAAGCCTGCAACAAGTCAGTTTGTTCTGTCTTTGTAGGTAAGCCGGTAGAAGGCCCTCCGCGCATTACATCAATAATTACAATTGGTAACTCAGCCATTACAGCCAGGCCAATAGCCTCTGATTTCAGCGCCAGTCCGGGACCGGAAGTAGATGTAGCAGCCAAATCGCCTGCAAAAGATGCACCCAATGCAATAGTTACACCAGCGATTTCATCTTCGGCCTGAACCACTTTAACACCCAAATCCTTGCGCAAAGCCAATTCGTGCATAACATCCGTAGCCGGAGTAATGGGATAACTTCCCAAAAACAAGTCAATTCCTGCTTTTTTCGAAGCTGCAATCAAACCCCAGGCTGTGGCTTTATTTCCGCTTATACTTGTATATTTTCCTTTGGCTAATTCATGCGATTTTTCAATCGTATAAGTAGAAATACTTAAATGCAAATTGTTACCATAATTAAATCCATCGGTAAGCACTTTCACATTAGCTTCGAGAACTGTTGGTTTTTTCCCGAATTTATTCTGAAGAAAATGGATGGCCTGATCAATAGGGCGATTGAACAGCCAACAAATGAGCCCCAAAGCAAACATGTTTTTGCTTCGCAATACAGTTTTGTTGTCCATATCATAACCTTCGAGACTACTCTGTGTGAGCGTCGAAAGCGGAGCAGGAATCAACTGAATGGTATCCGAAAGCTTCAATTCTTCGAAAGGATTATCGGTCAGAAAACCTGCCTTTTCGAAGTCTTTTTTCTGAAACGAATCTTCGTCGAAAATAAGAACGCCTCCTTTTTTTATTCCATCGGCATTCACTTTTAATGCAGCCGGATTC
>JAYFRI010000305.1:0-3905 GCA_034926015.1 Paludibacter sp.
AATGTTGAGTTTTTCAAGTAAACATATAGTTTCTACTTCTGGTGGTGGGGTTTGAGTTATTTGCTTTAATAGCAGACGAGCGGCAGTTTCACCCATTTCGAAGGTTGGCTGTTCAACGCTTGTGAGAGGAGGGTCAACTAACTGGGCTATTTCTGTTTCTGAGAAGCCTACTAATGCAACATCCTCCGGACATTTTAGTCCGGCTTCCTTTATTGCCTTCAAAGCACCTAAAGCAGTTGGGTCATTAAAACAGAAAACAGCTTCCGGAATATCGTTTTTATCAATTAATGACTGCATAGCAGAAAAACCTTTATCCATAAAAACTCCAGCAGTCATTATGGAGTTATCAGTAATTTCAAAATGATGTTTTTTCATTGCGTCAACAAATCCTCTTTTCCTCTCACTGGACACAATAAGATTTTTTGGCCCAGAAAAATGGTAAATTTTTTTAAAACCACTGTATATAAGATGTTCTGTGGCAAAAAAGGCTCGTCTATAATCGTCTATTACTACTTTTGATGCAACTACTTTAGTACTAACCCGGTTAAAGAATACTAGAGGAATTCCACTATCAATTAGTTCCTGATACAAATCAAAGTTTTCTCCTTCACGTGTTATTGAAATCAAAATACCTTCAACCATGTTGTTCTCCAAAAGTTTTAAATTTCTTCTTTCAACTTCCATAGATTCCTGTGATTGAGTAATAAGCAATTGGAAGCCGGATTCATCCATTACTTTCTGAATCCCGGCAATAACCATCGGGAAAAATGAACTTTTAAATTCCGGCACCACAAGTCCTATAGTTTTTGAACGCTTATTTTGTAATCTCAACGCAATTGGATTAGGTCTGTAATTCTGTCGTTTTGCTTCTTCAAGAACTTTATTTTTGGTTTCCTGATTCACATCACAACGATCTGCTAAAGCTCGCGAAACTGTTGCGGTCGAAATATTTAAAGCGTTTGCAATATCTTTAATAGTTGAATACTTTTTCATGGCAACTAGATTTGAAACAAAAATAGAGAAAATATTTGACACTTTATTTTTTGCGTACTAAAATTTGGTCATGATAGAGATGTAATCGTTTACGGTAAATATTTAATAGATGTAATCGTTTACAATAAGATTATTAAAAATAAATGAACTTGTATTAATAGGCAATTATATACATTTGCATTGTAATCACTTTGAAACAAATCACCTAATATGACAATTTTAGATTATATTACTATCTTTCTTTTTACAACAGGAATATTGGTAGCCGGCATGTCGTTCTCGAAAACCGGTTCGAGTATGAAAAGTTTTTTTGCTGCCGGAGGTGATGTTCCATGGTGGATAAGTGGATTATCGTTATTCATGGGTTTCTTCTCCGCAGGTACTTTTGTGGTTTGGGGTTCCATAGCTTATAGTTATGGCTGGGTAGCAATAACTATTCAGCTTACAATGTGTGTTGCCGGATTTTTAGTCGGAATTTTTCTGGCTCCCAGATGGAAAAATACGAATGTACTTACCGCCGCAGAATATATAACCAACCGCCTCGGACTAAAAGTTCAAAAAGTCTATACTTATATTTTCCTTTTTATTTCACTATTTACTACAGGTGCCTTTTTGTACCCAGTTGCTAAGATTGTGGAAGTAACTACCGGTTTCCCTTTGCAGTCGAGCATTTTATTGTTAGGTGGTATATGCATATTATATGTAACTGTGGGCGGACTCAGAGCTGTTGTGGTAACAGATGTTTTACAATTTGTAATACTCACCGCTGCAGTACTTATTGTTGTACCACTTTCATTTGAAAAGACTGGTGGTGTTCAAGCGTTCCTCGATAAAACCCCCGCAGGTTTTTTTGATATTTTCAATGGAGAATTTACACCCTTATTTATTGTTGCATTTGCCATTTACAATATGTTTTTTTTGGGTGGAAATTGGTCATATATACAACGGTATACCAGCGTTCGCAGCAAAAAAGATGCTCGAAAAGTCGGATTGCTTTTTGGATCATTATATTTAATAGCACCCATACTTTGGATGCTTCCTCCTATGATTTACCGTACCATTAATCCCGAATTAGCGGGTTTGGCTAACGAAGGTGCTTATTTAATGATGTGTAAAATGGCTTTACCGCAAGGACTATTAGGTTTGATGTTGGGCGGGATGATTTTTGCTACAGCCAGTTCGCTTAATGGTTCTTTAAATATAGCCGCTGGAGTATTTACAAACGATATTTTCAAATTGATACGTCCCAATAGCAGCAATAAACAGCTAATGCAGGTAGCACGTATCTCAACTATTGGATTTGGAATTTTAGCCATAATTGTAGCTTTGCTTATTCCGCTTATGGGCGGTATTGTGAATGTAGTTATCAGTGTGGCAGCTCTTACAGGTGTTCCGCTTTACTTACCTATTATCTGGACTCTCTTCTCAAAACGTCAGAATGCAGGAAGTGTTTTGTCAGCCACTTTAATTAGTTTGGCTATTAATGCTATTTTCAAATTCATCACACCTTTATTATTTGGCTTTAGTTTAGACAGAGCTGCTGAAATGCTTGTTGGAGGCTTAGTGCCTATCATTATCATGACTTTTTTTGAAATTTATTATATTGTCAAGAATAAGCGTGATTCAAAATACGATGAATATGTAATCTGGCATCAGCAGCGTGAGAATGAAGTAACAGCAGAACTTGCCGCTGATATAGAAAGCGACACCAGTATGTCTGATAATAAGCAAAGTTATAAGGTAATTGGCTTAGGTATTAGTTTAACAGGAATTGCAATATTTTTATTAGGTTTATTAGCTTCCGGCTTTCAACAGGAAGTTGTATTAACTCTATCATCGTTACTTATTGCTTTGGGTGTTTGGATTTTTATTAAAACCAGAAAATGATTCGATTTACAATTAAACAGTGATTATGATAATTCAGGAATATACATCAAAGAGAGAAGTTACAAAAATCGAAAAAAAGTTTGATTTGGTAGTTGTGGGTGGAGGTATGACCGGTGTTTGTTGTGCTATAACCGCAGCCCGTCAGGGAATTAAAGTGGCGTTAATACAAGATCGCCCCGTGTTGGGAGGTAATGCTTCCAGTGAAGTTAGATTGTGGGTATTAGGTGCAACATCACATATGGGTAACAATAACCGTTGGAGTCGTGAAGGCGGTGTGATTGATGAGATATTGGTAGAAAATACTTTTCGCAATAAAGAAGGTAATCCGGTATTATTTGATATGGTGTTGGTCGATAAAGTTTTGGCAGAAAAGAATATCGAATTATTTCTAAATACTGTTGTTTTTGATGTAAAAAAATCATCAGAGAGGGTGATTTCGAGCGTTACTGCGTTTAATCCACAAAACCAAACAGAATACATTTTTGAAGCTGATATATTTGCCGATTGTTCGGGAGATGGCATAGTATCCTATCTGTCGGGAGCTTCGTTTCGCATTGGCGCTGAGGATAAAGAAGAAAATTTGGAACTTTTTGCCCCTGATAAGAATGAATACGGAGAATTACTCGGACACAGTATTTTCTTTTATATGAAGGATACAGGAAAAGCTGTGAAATATGTAGCTCCCGATTTTGCATTAAAAAATATTGAATCGTCCATTTCGAAGGTTATGAAACCAGAATACTTTAATGTAAATCAGCACGGTTGCAAATATTGGTGGTTAGAGTATGGTGGACGCATTGATACTATTCATGATACCGAAGCTATTAAATATGAATTATGGAAAGTTGTTTATGGAATTTGGGATTACATTAAAAATTCCGGAAAATATCCTGACTCAGCAAATTATACTTTAGAATGGGTGGGTGTGATTCCAGGTAAGCGTGAAAGCAGGCGATTTAAAGGACATTATATGCTCACACAACAAGATGTGATTGAGCAGCGCAATCATTACGACTCGGTGGCTT
>JAYFRI010000049.1:0-8041 GCA_034926015.1 Paludibacter sp.
CGTTCCACACCCATGCCAAATGCGTAACCCGAATAGACTTTAGAGTCGATGCCACAGTTTTCCAACACATTTGGATCCACCATGCCACAACCAAGAATTTCGACCCAACCGGTATGCTTGCAGAACGGACATCCTTTACCGCCACATATATTGCACGAAATGTCCATTTCGGCGCTTGGTTCGGTGAAGGGGAAATAAGATGGACGCAAACGAATCTGAGTTTCTTCGCCAAACATTTCCTTGGCGAAATACATCAAAGCTTGCTTGAGGTCGGCAAACGAAACATTCTTGTCAATATAAAGTCCTTCCACCTGATGAAAAAAACAGTGGGCACGATACGAAATCGCCTCGTTGCGATACACACGACCCGGGAACAACATACGAATCGGAGGTTTCTGATGGGCCATAACACGCGACTGTACCGACGATGTGTGCGTACGCAAAATCACATCAGGTTGCTGCTCGATAAAGAATGTATCCTGCATATCGCGGGCCGGATGTTCGGGCGGGAAATTGAGCGCACCGAAAACATGCCAATCATCCTCTATTTCAGGGCCTTCGGCGATAGTAAATCCTATACGGGCAAAAATATCTATAATCTCGTTTTTAGTGAGCGATAGCGGATGACGGGTTCCCAATTTCAGAGGGTCGGCACTTCGGGTCAGATCTGTTTTATTAGATGTATCCTCTGCATTAACGAATGATTCTTTTAGTTCGTTTATTTTATCCTGTGCGGTGTTTTTCAGCTCATTAAGAAGCAATCCAACCTCACGTTTTTCTTCGTTAGCCACAGTACGAAAATCGTTGAAGAGTTCGGAAATCTGTCCTTTTTTACTCAGGTATTTGATTCGCAACGCTTCCAGTTCGTCGGCATTGGCGGCAACCATTCGGTTCACCTCTTCGAGCAACTCATTTATCTTGCTTTTCATTTTCAAATTCAGTATTTTGACTGTAAGCAATCTATTTTTCAATTGTTTACATATTCATTTATAAGCTTTTGCAAATATATTTCGAAGTGCAAAAGTAATCATTTTTACTCAAAAATCATTGACCTTAAAAAAAATATAGGAACTAAACTGTTTTTATCTGAATTTTAGCTTATATTTGTCAGACGCAAAAACCGAATAGCTTATGCACACTGAAGATATAATCAATTTTTTGAGGGAATTAAACGAGAACAACAATCGGGAATGGTTTGCTCAAAACAAGAGCCGTTACGAAAGAGTCAGATCAAAGTTTGAGGAAATCAGTCGTTTACTCATCGCAGAAATTTCAGTTTTCGACAATGACATCAAGAATGTAGATGTAAAAGACTGTGTTTTCAGAATCTACCGCGATATACGTTTTTCGACAGACAAAACACCCTATAAAACACATTTTGGAGTATATATTGCTTCCGCCGGTGGACGGAAAAGCCAGCGTGGTGGTTATTATCTGCATCTCGATCCGGCCGGCTGTTTCATTGCTGTAGGCGTGTGGTGTCCTCCACCTAACATACTCAAAGCACTGCGGCAAAGTGTATGTGATAACATCGACGAGCTGAACGAAATCCGCAATGAAGCCAGCTTCAGCACCTATTTCAAAACTTTTTTTGAGGAAGATAAACTAAAAAAAGTTCCTGCCGGATTCCCTCGCGATTTCCCTGAACCTGAGCTTTTAAAGCTCAAGCATTACATGGTTGAACACAAGCTGAATGATTATATTTTGAACGCGCCTGACCTTGTATCTCGCTTGGGTGAAATTACTCGCGCGGGTTATCCTCTGAACAAGTTTCTCAACTACACAGTTGACGAAGTAATCTGAAATATTTAGTAAACATATATGATACTTGATACTTTAAAAAATTGTACCAGATACGAAATGGTACACCCGCGCTTCAAAGTAGCGTTTGATTTTCTTAACAGCACCGACCTGCTTTCGCTTCCTACCGGAAAAACCGAACTCGATGGTGCTGATGTGGTTGTGAATGTGGTCGAGATAACCGGAAAACCCATCGAATTGGCCCGAATGGAAACTCATAACCAATATATTGACATTCAGATTCCGCTTGAAACAACCGAAACAATGGGCTGGAAATCAGCAGATCAGCTCGAAAAACCTACAGGGCCTTACAACGCAGAGAAAGACATAACCTTTTTTGAAGACTCAGCCAGCAACCTAATAAAAGTACAACCTTTCGAATTTGCAATTTTTTTCCCCGAAGATGGACATCAACCAGGCATTGGTGAAGCAACCTATAAAAAAATTATAGTAAAGCTGCGCGTATAAAAAAATAGCAACATGTTGAGTTGTTGGTTTTATACCGGAGATTGAAAGTTAGTTATATCTTTTTTTTGAATAACCTTTTACAAATATAAATTTATGAATATTCTACCGATTGTTAAATCCGATCCATATCTTGTACCTTTTGCAGATGCTATTTACGGACGGTATGAGTATTTTAACAAAATAGAGAGAAAGCTTACCGGCGACAACCAGACATTGTCCGACTTTGCCACCGGTTACTTGTATTTTGGTCTTCATCGTCAAACCGACGGATGGGTTTTTAGGGAATGGGCACCAAATGCAACTGCCATTTTTCTGATTGGTGACTTTAATAATTGGCAGCGACACCCTGACTATCAACTAAAAAAGATGCTTAACGGCAACTGGGAAATCCATTTGCCTGATTATGCAATGGCGCACACCCAGTTGTACAAACTACTTATCGAATGGGAAGGTGGCAGTGGCGAACGTATTCCGGCATGGGCACGCAGGGTTGTTCAGGACGAACAAACAAAAATTTTCAGTGCTCAGGTATGGAATCCGATTCAGCAGTATAAATTCAAAAACAAGAAGTTCACTCCGCAAACCGAACCTTTACTCATTTACGAATGTCACATCGGAATGTCTGGAAAAGAGGAAAAAGTAGCCACCTACGAAGAATTTCGAACCTCAGTACTTCCCCGCATAGCCAAAGGAGGTTACAACTGCATACAGATTATGGCCATTCAGGAACATCCCTATTATGGCTCGTTTGGCTACCATGTTTCCAGTTTTTTTGCAGCTTCATCGCGATTTGGCACCCCCGAAGAATTGAAACACCTGATAGATGATGCACATGGAATGGGAATAGCTGTGATAATGGACATCGTTCACTCGCACGCCGTTCGCAACGAAGTGGAAGGACTTGGTCGGTTCGATGGAACTCCATATCAATACTTTCACGGAGGTTCCCGCCGCGAACATCCGGCCTGGGATTCTCTTTGTTTTGATTATGCAAAACCGGCTGTACTTCATTTCCTTCTTTCTAACTGCAAATTCTGGCTCGAAGAATACAAGTTCGATGGATACCGTTTCGATGGCGTTACGTCCATGCTCTACCGAAGTCACGGACTTGGTGAAGATTTTAGTGGTTACTCTTCTTATTACAACATGAATCAGGATGGGGATGCCATTTGCTACCTCACGCTCGCCAACAAACTGATACATGAAGTTAAACCAAATGCAATAACAATTGCCGAAGAAGTGAGCGGAATGCCAGGACTTGCTACAAAAGATGAAGATGGAGGCATTGGTTTCAACTACCGCATGGCCATGGGAATTCCTGATTTCTGGATAAAATTAATCAAAGAAATAAAAGACGAAGACTGGAGACCCGGCCATATTTTATGGGAACTTACCAACCGACGCGCCGACGAAAAAACAATCAGCTATGCCGAGAGTCACGACCAGGCATTGGTAGGCGATAAAACAATTATTTTCCGCCTGATTGATTCCGAAATGTACTGGCACATGCAGCGTGGCGACAACACATTCAGGGTCGATCGTGGCATTGCTTTGCATAAAATGATTCGCCTGATCACTGCCAGCACCATCAATGGTGGTTATCTTAACTTTATGGGAAATGAGTTCGGTCACCCCGAATGGATTGACTTCCCGAGAGAAGGGAATGGATGGTCGCACAAATATGCCCGCCGCCAATGGGATCTTGTCGACAATAAAAATTTATTGTACAATGCACTGGGGGAATTCGATCAGGCCATGATATCGCTTTTAAAGTCAGTTCCTCTGTTCAACCAATCGAAGATTGAAAAACTTTGGGACAACGAAGGAGATAAAGTAATAGCCTATCAGCGCGGCAATCTGGTTTTCGTTTTCAACTTTAATGGCGTAAAATCATTCAGCGATTATGGCATTCTTGCCAACAAAGGTACCTATAAAATTGTACTCAATACCGACGAATCGGTGTATGGAGGCTTCGATCTTATCGACGAAAGCGTTAAGCATTTAACATTATCCGAACCAAAAGATCCTTCAGGAAAAGAGTGGTTAAAACTCTATATCCCGGCACGTACAGCTTTGGTATTGAAAAAACAATAACTCCCTGCAAAAAGAAAAAAGCAGCAACAATTTAAATTGTTGCTGCTTTTATTTTATAAAATTTCGCCCTAAAGAGTTAATAATCTATCGGGCGAAAATTATATTTATTTTTCTGTATACACTTCCCAGTCAGTCCCTAGCATACTTCCTGTTTTCATAAACTGTGTATGCATACCAAAACAAGCATGTAAGTCGGTTGGCGTATGACAAGGTCCGGAAAGCGCCAGATAATCACGCAACATCTGTTTGTATTCAGGTGCCACACAATTTTCAATGATTTCCTCGGCACGCTGAATAGGCGATTTTCCACGTAAATCGGCCACACCATGCTCAGTAATTAATATGTTAACTGAATGCTCGTTCTGATCCACGTGACTTACCATTGGAACGATAGAACTGATATTTCCTTTCTTAGCGGTGGAAGGAGTAGTGAAAATTGAAATGTAGGCGCTGCGCGTAAAATCAGCCGAGCCACCAATTCCGTTCATCATCTTCGAACCCATCACGTGTGTACTGTTCACATTACCAAAAATATCGGCTTCCAAAGCAGTATTGATGGTGATTAATCCCAATCTGCGGGCAAGCTCAGGACTATTTGACATCTCCTGCGGACGCAAAACTATTTTATCGCGGAATAATTCCAAATCAGAATAAATACTTTTCAGAATAGGAGTCGTAATTGTAAGTGAACAACCGCTCGCAAAGCGAATCTTTCCGTTACGCAGCAATTCAATCACCGAATCCTGAATCACTTCAGTGTACATTTCGAAAGATGGAATTTCAGGATTTGTTCCCAATGAAGCCATTACTGCATTAGCAATGTTTCCCACACCCGATTGAATAGGAAGAAATTCCTTCGGAATGCGTCCCGATTTTATCTCGCTGGCAAGGAAATTGGCCACATTCTGACCGATTTTATCTGTTACCTCGTCGGTTGGAGTAAATCCACCTACTTCATCGTCGCGATAAGTTTCGACAACACAAAGGATTTTTTTAGGATCCACCTTGATGTAAGGCACACCCATACGGTCAGATGGAGTCATCAACGTTAGAGGTAAACGATGAGGAGGATCTTTAGGTTCGAAAATATCGTGGAAACCACGAAGCTCTTTTGGATGATTGTGGTTCAGCTCAACGATAATATAATCGGCCAGATTGGCTATTGTTGGCGAAATACCAACACCCGATGTAGGAATAAGCTCACCATCTTCGGTAATTTCACAAACTTCGATGATCGCAAATTTTGGTTTTGGCATAAATCCAAAACGTAAATGTGGAGCAAGAGATGACAAGTGCATATCGAAATAGGGCGCACGCTCATCATTCAGTGCCGAACGTAAATCTTTGTTCGACTGGTAAGGTGTACGAAACAGAATGGCATTAGCACGAGCCAAAGCTCCATCGAGCGAATCGCCTGTAGATGCTCCTGTGTACATTCCGATTTTAAACTCTTTTCCTTCGGCATGAAATGCTTCGGCACGCTTGGCGATGGCCGTTGGCACTTCTTTCGGACAACCAGCTGGTGTGAAACCACTGAAACCTACAATGTCGCCATTGTTTACATAACTTGCAGCCTCCTCGGCAGTTACAAACTTATACATTTACTTCGTTTTTTGGGGTTTGTCGACAGCTGGCATTTCATATGACAACTATCTATATTTTAATAATTTAATTACTATTTCAACACCTGATTTTGTACTGAAAGCAGCACACTATTATTTGCCCGCAAAATTACCAAATATATTTCGAATAACCTTGCAAATAGAGCTTTAATTACAGAAATTTTTCTTTAATTAATGCCTTTATGATAAGCATCGTAGAATTCCATTTATTCAAATACCTCATTGTTGATCACCTTTTAAACTTACAACAAAAGCCCATCATGGCCTAAAGTTGATTTACCAAGTATAATTAAAGAAAAATTTCCTTAATTAGTTTCGTACTAACAAAAATTGTTGTACTTTTGTAGCGCTTAAAAAGCCTAACGAAAGAAGAGATAATAAACAATATATTCATTTTAAACAAAAAAAAATGGCAAATTTGGATTTAGGCAAGTACGGCATTTCGGGTGACATCGAAATCCTACACAACCCAACCTACGAAGAATTGTTTCAGGCAGAAATTGATCCTGCAAACGAAGGTTTTGAAAGAGGTGTGTTAACAACAACCGGTGCAGTATCAGTAGATACAGGTAAATTTACAGGTCGTTCACCTAAGGATAAATTCTTTGTAAAAGATGCAGTAACTGATGAACATCTGTGGTGGGATGGAACCATTAACCGCCCAACTACTCCTGAAGTTTTTGCTCACTGTAAAGACCTTGTAACCAAACAACTTTCGACTGCAAAAAAATTGTATGTAGTGGACACTTTCTGCGGAACTAACGAAGATACTCGTTTGAAAGTACGTTTCGTTATGGAAGTAGCATGGCAGGCTCACTTTGTGACCAACATGTTTATCCGTCCTTCACACTACGAATTGGCTAACTACGGTGAACCTGATTTCGTATGTTTGAACGGTTCTAAAACTACCAACCCTAACTGGAAAGAACAAGGATTGAACTCTGAAGTATTTACATTGTTCAACCTGACTGAAAAAATGCAGGTAATTGGTGGTACATGGTATGGTGGCGAAATGAAAAAAGGTATTTTCGCTCTTCAAAACTACTATTTGCCATTGAAAGGTATCGCTTCAATGCACTGTTCTGCTAACGTTGGTGCAGATGGTGATGTAGCTATCTTCTTCGGTTTGTCAGGAACAGGTAAAACTACTCTTTCGGCCGATCCAAAACGTTACCTGATTGGTGACGACGAACACGGTTGGGACGATCACGGCGTATTCAACTACGAAGGTGGTTGCTATGCTAAAGTAATCGATTTGGAAAAAGACAAAGAACCGGACATTTGGAGAGCTATCCGTCGCGATGCTTTGTTGGAAAACGTAACTGTTTTGGAAGATGGTACACCTGATTATACTGCTGCTGCTTCAAAAACAGAAAATACACGTGTTTCTTATCCAATCTACCATATCAATAAAATCGTTTCTCCTTCACGTGCAGGACACGCTTCAAAAATTATTTACCTGTCGGCTGATGCATTTGGTGTATTGCCTCCGGTATCTATTTTGGATGAAAAATCAGCTCAGTATCACTTCCTTTCAGGCTTTACTTCAAAATTAGCCGGAACAGAACGTGGTATCACAGAACCGGTTCCTTCTTTCTCTCCAGCTTTCGGTGAAGCATTCTTGACTTTGCACCCAACCATGTATGCTAAGACATTGATTGGCAAAGCTAAAGAACACAACGCTAAAGTTTATTTGGTAAACACTGGCTGGAACGGAACAGGAAACCGTATTTCGTTGAAAAATACACGTGCTATCATCGACGCTATCATCGATGGTTCAATTGAAAGTGCACCAACAGTGCATATTCCAATTTTGAACCTTGTTGCTCCAACTGCTTTGAACAATGTTGATTCAAACATTCTGGATCCACGCGATACTTATGCAGATGTTGCAGAATGGGAAACCAAAGCAAAATCGCTTGCTGCTAAATACATCAAGAACTTTGAACAATATTGTGACAACGACGATGCTAAAGCATTGATTCCTTCAGGTCCACAATTGTAAGAAGACAAAAGAACCAAGACATAAGATTTTGGACTTGGTTTGAAATAAACAG
>JAYFRI010000248.1:0-3745 GCA_034926015.1 Paludibacter sp.
CAAACGCCTTCAATATCTTTATTGAAAGCATTGTAACCGGCCCAAAGTATCAAATCCACATTTTTGCTTTTGGCATAAGCCACGAGGGCTTTCAGGTCGATTTCGGGTACAACCTGAAACAAATCGTTTTTCAGATTTACAGCCCATCCTTCGTCGAGGATTACATATTCAATACCATATTTGGCTGCAAAATCGATATAATATTTGTAGGTTGGATTGTTTACCCCGGTTTTGAAATTCACATTGTATAAATTCCAGTCGTTCCACCAATCCCAGGCCACTTTGCCGGGTTTAATCCATGACAAATCGGAAATCTGTGTTGGGGTAGCTAACTTATAAACCATATCGCTATTGGTCAGCTCATAATCGTTTTCCGAAACAATAATGACGCGCCATGGAAAAACTGTATTGCTATTGCATTTAGCTATAAATGACTCAGCCGACTGAACTTCGTCCTGCAAAAGGTTATGTCCACCCTGTTTGGTTTCTTTAGGATAAGGAGCAAAAACGCCCTTCAAACTGTTCGATCCGCTAGCATTGTTCAAAAACATTCCGGGATAATTCAGCACATCCGATTCGGCGATACACACTTTTTTCCCGTGCACACCTTCCACCACCAAAGGACTGAATGCAAGCCTCTTGCTATTCCATTCCGAGAGAGAAATATATTCGTATCTGTTTTCGAACGAATTGTAGAACTGCTTCTCAAATGTGTCTTTAGCTCCGTTTCGGTTGTCGACATAAGCCACAAAAAGCTTTTGATTTTCCGGAAAATTGAAAACAGCCGTTTCGTTTTCGACAATGAACGGTTGTTTCATTGTCGTTACAAAACGATAGGCCACACCATCATCGTAAGCTCTGAAAATAAGTTGATAATCACCTTTAAAACTCATTGTGAGCTCATTATAGTGATTTGTGATTTTATTTTTTTTGTAAATTACCGCAGCTATTTGCTCATTTACGGTTTGTTTTTTGGTTTTCAGCAACTGAGGCCGAACTCCCAAGTCCCGACCATCGCTTAGCTTCAAAGCCACAGGCGACTGCGCCACCATAATATCTCCGGCATGAGCAACCGAGTATTCTATGGTTTTGTGAATCGCAATTTCAGCTTTCAGTTTTCCATTCGGCGACAGAAGCGAAAAATGCTGCTGAGCAAATACAGGACTCAAAGCTATGGACACAAGCACAAAAAGGGAGAGTAACTTTTTCATAAAGCGACAAAAAAAATGGATTGATTATTCGAACAATGAAGCTACAAACGCATTCCGGTCGAACACCTGTAAATGTTCCATGCCTTCGCCTAACCCAATGTATTTTACAGGAATTTTAAACTGATCCGAAATTCCTATCACCACACCACCTTTGGCAGTGCCATCCAATTTAGTAACAGCCAGAGAGTTTACATCTGTTGCCTTCATGAATTGCTTGGCTTGTTCAAACGCATTTTGACCTGTAGAACCATCAAGTACCAGCAACACTTCATGTGGTGCATCGGGTACAATTTTTTGCATCACATTTTTAATTTTCGACAACTCGTTCATCAAATTCACTTTGTTGTGCAACCTACCGGCGGTATCGATAATAACCACATCAGCATTGTTGGCTTTTGCCGAAGCCAGGGTATCATAGGCCACCGAAGCCGGATCAGAGCCCATTTTTTGTTTGATGACAGGCACGCCGGTACGCTCACCCCAAATCACCAACTGCTCTACCGCAGCAGCCCGGAAAGTATCGGCAGCGCCCAAATACACTTTTTTTCCGGCCTTTGTGAACTGATAAGCCAATTTACCGATAGTTGTTGTTTTACCAACGCCATTGACACCCACCACCATGATTACATAAGGTTTATTGGGCAGAGGGCTATCAAAATCCATTGGCATATCCGAGTTATTTTCGGCAAGCAGTCCGGCAATTTCTTCTTTCAAAATACCGTTCAACTCCGATGTACCCACATATTTATCCCTTGCCACACGTTCTTCGATGCGACCAATAATGCGTAGCGTTGTTTCCACGCCCACATCCGAAGTGATCAGTACTTCCTCGAGATTATCGAGCACCTCATCATCTACCTTTGATTTACCGGCTACAGCCCGCGATATCTTCGAAAAAACACTCTCTTTTGTTTTTGATAAACCCTGATCAAGTGTTTCTTTTTTATCCTTACTGAAAAAATTAAAAATACCCATTTTATTGTCTATAGTTTTTGCAAAAATTGATTACAATTTACTTTTCTAATAATTTGTAAATTGGCAGGTTGGCCTATTTACAGCTGAAACGAATGAACTACAAAATTAAGGATTTTTTCTGAGTAAACCGCAAAAAAAATCCCCTCATTTAAAAAACGAGGGGATGCTTTTTTATATCGTACGATATTATTTAGCAAAATAATCTTTTACTTTATCGTTGTGTACAATTTCCTCCTGAAAAATATACGCACCGGTTTTAGGTGATTTCACCATTTTAATAACCTTTGCGAACGAACGTCCTTCTCCGCTTTGTAGAGATGCTACCGCTTTCTTTGCCATGATTCAGATATTATTTAATTTCTTTGTGAAGAGTTACTCTTTTTAAAATAGGGTTGTATTTTCTCAACTCCATACGTGCCGGTGTATTTTTTCTGTTCTTCATCGTGATATAACGCGAAGTACCAGGCATACCGCTTTCTTTATGCTCTGTGCATTCCAGGATAACCTGGATTCTTGCTTCTTTTGATTTTTTGGCCATGATAAATTTTCTCCCTTAATTATGCGTATAAAAACCCTTTTTCGGCAGCTTTCTTGATGGCTGCATCTAATCCAACTTTATTGATGGTGCGTAGACCGGCTGCTGATATATTCAAGCTAATCCATGTATCTTGTTCTACCCAATAGAACTTTTTGGTAAACAAATTCACATCAAAAGTTCTTTTGGTGCGACGTTTCGAGTGCGAAACATTGTTTCCTACCATTGCTTTTTTTCCGGTGATCTGACAAATTTTTGACATTTCAGTATATCTTTTATTTAATTACATTTTTTCTCAAAAACAGTGCGCAAAATTACACTATTTTTTTTGAACATACAAGCTTTTTCCTGAATAATTTTGAGAATAAATTCCTAAAAACATAAAAACAGGAACAAACAGCTCACAAACAAATACTTATTCCTCAATTACCTCTTTGAGCATCAACATTGCAGTTTGTGCTGTACGTTCGATATTCTGGATACGCACATTGCCGAATTTAAACTCACGGGACACTACGCCTTTGGGTGAACTCACTGATATCCAAACCAAGCCAACTGGTTTCTCAGCAGTCCCTCCATCAGGTCCGGCAATGCCTGAAGTAGCAAGCGCATAATCAGTTTTCAATAATTTCCTGACATTATCTGCCATTTGCTCCACCACCTGCCTGCTCACAGCACCATGAAGCTGAATGTCGTCAGACAACACATTGAGCACATTCACTTTCACCTCGTTGGAATAAGACACCACCGAGCCTTTGAAATACTTTGAACTTCCGGGAACTGTTGTTATTTTGTGTGCAATAAACCCACCTGTACAACTTTCGGCAGTGGACAACGTCATACCTTTGGTTGTAAGCAAGTTGCCAATCATCTCCTCAACGGGCGTATCGTCATAAGCCACTATAGCATCGGCAAGTATTTCGGTAAGTCCTGCAATTTGCTGATTGATTGAAAATTCGAGTGCGAGCGGATCTTCCGAAACTCCGCTCAACCTAAGTTTGATGATCCCATAATTGGACAAATA
>JAYFRI010000268.1:0-4158 GCA_034926015.1 Paludibacter sp.
TGGCGGATTCGAACCGCCGTAAACGGTTTTGCAGACCGGCGCCTAGCCACTCGGCCAACGAACCTTATTTTTCGGTCTGCAAAGATAGTATAATTTTGATTTAAACCAAAGCTTTCGGGATAAAAAACCGCGGTCCGGACCACCTTTGTGGATTATTGACGCCCCGGCATGCGGCGATTTCCGGGCCAATTACCAATCAATTCCTTTCTGAATGAACGCTCTGCAGCAAAGTAATTAAATATGGTTTCGTCGTTCAATGATTTTTTTAATTTCAAATAATAATTTTTTTGCAATTGTGCTTTTTCGATATCTAGCCCTATGAAGCGCTTGTTGAGCCCTTCGTAATCGGGTTTATTGTTCGATCTTTTTTCATCTCTGAACTTTTTAAAAGCATCTCTCATTTGTTCCGACAATTTCCACAACGCTTTTTCGTATTCCATAAAAACAGGCTCAATTTTATCGGCCTGCTGTGGTGTTAGCTTAGCCTGCTCCACCATATACTCCCATTTACGTGCATGTATATCAGCCACATTTGGACGATTTTTGAAATCCTGAGCCTGAAGTCCCAGGTTCAAAATCAAAAACGCTACTATCAAATACTTCTTCATTCTCTTATTTTTTATTAATTTGTCAATTGGCTTCGTCAGACAGATAATAATCAATGATATCATCCTCGTCGACCTGCGAAAGAACATATAATTCGTAATTTTCAGTATTGGCCAACTGCTTGTTTTGATAAACATTATAGGCACCCTTTCCGATAAAAATAACACCCAGCATGATGGCTGCCGCATACATCCATGGCCTCATAAAATGAAATACCGGCACTTGTTTTACGGCTATATGAGCATCCATATTCAGTGCAAATTTTTCAAAATAATCTTCAGGAACTGTAAATGGAAGTTTATTTCCGGCCTGATCAAACGATATGTGTTTTTTGTTTTCCATAACTTACTTTATTGACTAAAATGAATCCAGAAAGTTTAATTTTGTTTTGATTTTTATTTATTTCGAGCATCTATACAATTTAACCATTCTGTTCGAAATACTTCTCAATCTTCTTTACAGCAATGTGATACGAAGCTTTAAGTGCTCCAACCGTTGTTCCGAGTATAGCTTCCATTTCTTCGTAAGTAATATCATCGAAGTATTTCATATTGAACACGAGTCTTTGTTTCTCGGGCAAAGTAAGTATTGCTTTCTGCAACATGAGCTGAACTTCATCTCCATCAAAATAGGTGTCTGACTGAAGGTTCTGCAGCATCATCTTCTCGTCGTCGTCCATCGAAGTATGATTCCTCTGCCGCTTATTGGCCAGAAATGTAAGCGTCTCGTTGGTTGCAATTTTGTAAAACCATGTTGAAATTTGCGAGTCACCTCTGAAACCATCAAGGCCATTCCATGCTTTAATAAAAGTATTTTGCAGCACATCGTTGGCATCGTCGTGCGAAAGCACCATTTTACGAATATGCCAGTACAACCGTTCCTGATACAACCTTACTATTTCAGAGAATGCAGATGCTTTTTTTTGTTCATTTTTAAGCCCAAGCAGCAATTCGGCTTCGGTTCGATTCATAGAAGGCAATTACTAATTTATATTTTTACTTATCTGCACTCACACTAAACAATTATTAAAAAAAATACCTTTTCGTCATTAGACGATTGAAAATCAAAAAGGTTTAATCCTCCATATATTAATTTTCTTTTTTTCCTGCCTTTAACATTCTATCGTTTCCCGACAGATCTTTTCTTAATTCTATTTCGGCAAAACCGGCTTCGCTCAACAATTGCATTACCTCCTGCCCCCTATCCCGATGAATTTCGAAAAACAATTGCCCGCCGGCCTTTAAATGCATAGCAGCAAACTCTATGATTTTACGATAAAACAACAGTGGATCATTATCGGGAACAAACAAAGCAAGGTGAGGTTCAAAGTTGAGCACATTAGACTGAATTTCAACTTTTTCAGCATTGGGAATATAAGGAGGATTACTTACAATAATATCCCATTCACTGTTCTCAGTCTCGGGTTGCAGAATATCCTGCTGTCTGAAATCAACAGTAACTTTGTTTATTGCCGCGTTTTTCCGGGCCAGTGCTAATGCATCGTTCGAAAGATCATAAGCAGTTACAAAGGCTTTCGGCAGCATACATTTCAAAGAAACAGCAATACAGCCACTTCCTGTACCTATATCTAATATCGAAACTGAATTTGTATTGTTTTGCGATGCGAGTATCCATTCAACAAGTTCTTCTGTTTCGGGACGTGGAATCAGAACCGATGGATCCACCTCAAATTGAAGTCCCATAAATTCGCATTGGCCAAGCACATACTGAACAGGTGTGTAAATTTTAAGTTTTTCGATAAAACTATTCAGCAAATCACGTTGTTCATTAGAAAAATTTGTATATTTGTTTACTATTATTTCTGTTCGCGAATAACCGGTAATAGCTCCAATAAGCAGATAAGTAAAACTACTGATTTCTGTATCAGGATACAATCCGGCTAATTCTTTTTTAATATATTCAATTGACTTTTGCATATTACAAAGATAGAAAAAAAGCGAACTAACAACCAAAAGCTATAAGGAAAATAAAATGACAGAAAACAATAGCAAAGCCGTTCTAACGAAACAAGCAGCAAAATCGGCTGAAGATTACATGCAACGCTGTTTGTTTTTAGCCCGTCAGGGCGAAGGTCATGTGGCGCCCAACCCAATGGTGGGAGCACTTATTGTTTATAACAATGAAATTATTGGCGAAGGTTATCATCACAAGTACGGACAAGCACATGCCGAACCCAACGCAATAAAATCGGTAAAAAAGGCAGAGCTACTGCAGCATTCGACTTTGTATGTCAACCTCGAGCCATGTTCGCATTATGGCAAAACGCCTCCTTGCGCCAATTTAATAGTAAGTTGTGGAATTAAACGTGTAGTAATAGGAACACTCGACCCCAACCCAAAAGTTTCGGGACGAGGCATCAAAATACTTCAGGCCGCCGGCATCGAAGTCGTTGTGGGCGTGCTCGAAAACGAATGTCGGGAATTAAACAAGCGCTTCTTCACTTTTCAACTGGAAAAAAGACCTTATGTTCTGCTGAAATGGGCACAAACCCGCGATGGATTTATCGACAGAGCAAGAAAAGACAATACAGAAATGCCGCTTCAGATATCGAATACAATGACCCGACAGCTGACACATAAAATGCGATCCGAGAATCAATCGATAATGGTGAGTACCAACACTGTGTTGCTCGACAATCCAACACTTACCGTCAGGAACTGGGCCGGCAAGAATCCGATCAGAATAGCAATTGACAGGACACTTAAAGTGCCAGATCATTACAACATACTGGATGGCAAAGTACAAACAATACTGTTTACTGAAACCGATAATAGCAGCAAAACAAATATTGAATACGTAAAAATAGATTTCGACAACAACAGCCTGCAATCTATTTTAAATGAATTATTCAAACGCAACATCAATTCTGTTTTGGTAGAAGGCGGTGCACAGCTACTTCAGAACTTTATAAATGAGGGGCTGTGGGATGAAGCTAATATCGAGGTTTCAGAACAAATGATAAACGAAGGCGTTCCAGCTCCAACCATCAATTGTCAACCCTGTAAAACAGCAATTTTCCATCGGCATTTATGGCTGAACTACCAGAATAATAACAAAAAGTTTGTGTAACAATGGATCGTCTTTTAACAATTATATTCATTGCGCTTTATGCCTATACGCTTGTTTCAACAATATCTGTGTTGTTGCTCGAAAACCGTAACCCTACAAAATCCTTGTCCTGGGTACTTGTTTTATTGTTTCTTCCTATTATCGGATTAATTTTCTATCTGATTTTCGGACAAAATTTAAGAAAGCAGAAAATAATTTCGAAAAAGAGCATCCGTAATCCTGCCAATCGACTCAAACATCCGTTCGACATCAGCAAAGTTGACGAAAACATCATTGACAATAATCAATTGAACCTCATCAAATTACTTTACAAAAATAGCGACGCTACTGCTTACACCAACAATAAAATCGAGATTTTATCGGATGGAAAAAAAACATTCGATGCCATGTTCGATGCCATCCGAAATGCAAAAAACCATATACACGTTGAATTTTTCATTTTCGGAAACGATAAAATTTCTA
>JAYFRI010000036.1:0-7804 GCA_034926015.1 Paludibacter sp.
CATCAGCATTGAAAACGGAGAACATGCCTCCAAAGTGACTTACATTGTAAACAGGCACGCCATCGAGTAAAAATAAATTCTCGTCGGGGCCACCGCCTCTTACGTAGAATCCAGCCGAACCTTCTGTGCCTCCCTGTACGCCGGGCAGTAGTTGTAACGCCTTCAGTACATCTGTTTCTCCGAAAAGTGCCGGTACGGTTTTTATTTGAGAAATCGGAACGTCGATGGTACTCATTTGTGAGCCTTTTACTCCTGTTTCTTTTCGGTTGCCAATCACTGTTATTTCCGAAAGTTCTGTAACTTCGTTCAACCTGATGTTGATAATTGTATCTTTCGAAAGAAAAAATTTCCTTTGTTCGGTTTGGTAGCCCACATACGAAAACTGAATATCTACATCTGCTTCGGGTAGGGTTAGCGAGTAAAAACCGTAGGTGTTCGAAACTGTTCCTTTGCGGGAAATGGACTCATAAACAGAATTGCTCATCATTGTTTCGTTCGTTTTTCCGTCGGTAATGTAACCGCTAATGGTATGAGTTTGGCTGTAGAGGCCTGAGGTGAGAACAAGGAAGCAAAGTGCGCTCAGAATTTTTTTCTTCATCGGATGATTTTTAGGTAATTTGATGCGCAAAGATATATAATTGTTGCATAGGTTGCAGATAAATGTATTAAAAATTAACACCTATGTAATTTTTTTGCTAATTATTCAATATGAATACCTGCCATCAGCCTATGCGTAAATAGCATTGTGATGAACCCGTTAGAGTTCGAACACCGGTAGAGATTTTGACACACATCTCTATCTTCTTTCCTTTATGGGTGCGGAAATTTATTTATGAATAAGGTAGAACATTTGCTGGAGGTTGAGTATCGAATGTTTTTTGTTTTCGGCGGCCAGTATCATAGCCTGAGCCACTTCGCGGGCATGGATAGGTTTGATGCGACGGAGTATGCCCATCTTGTTCAGCGCAAACATAACGCTAAGGCCAATTTTTTCTCCCAATCGTTTTTCAGTTCTTTCTCCGTACAACTGTGCCGGACGTAAAATGCTGATGGATTCGAAAGCTAATTTCAGAACAGCGGCATCCAATTTTCCTTTCATTTGCATATAAAATGCAGCTGATTTGGCATTTGCACCTGCCGATGACAGAAGTACATAAGCCGGAACGCCATTTTGAGCAGCTATTTCGGCCACTTTGTACTGATAAGTGTAATCTGTTTTGTATTGATTTTCTTTGGTCTTAGCTTTTGCAATTGTAGTGCCCATACACGAAAATAAAACATCTCCGGTTACAAGTTGACGCCATGTTTCCGGTTGGTCGAAATCAACAACATATTCCCGTAGTTTTGGGTGAGTTATTCCACTTTCGCGACGAACCAGAGATGTAATCTCAACGTAATTGTTCGAAAAGAGAAGTAATTGGATAAGTTGAGTTCCAACCATACCTGTAGAGCCGATGACAATTGCTTTTTTCATTTTTTTTCGAAATTATGATATTTTGATTAAAGAATAAAAATCTGTCCGAAAATAAAACACGATACGATTGAGCCAGACAATTTTAGAAATCGATGTGAATATCCCTAAATCCGAGGAAATAAAGAATGCCGTCAAGTCCAATTGTTGAAATGGATTGTTGTGCATTTTCTTTTACCTTTGGTTTAGCATGAAATGCAATACCAAGACCTGCAATGTTTAACATTGGTAAATCATTGGCACCATCGCCCACGGCAATCACCTGTTCAAGATCAATTTTTTCTACTTGTGCGATCAGACGAAGCAATTCGGCTTTGCGTTTTCCGTCCACAATGTCGCCAAGGTAATTTCCTGTTAGTTTGCCTTCTATAATCTCCAGCTCATTAGCATAAACATAATCTACATCAAAAAGTTTTTTCAAATGGTTGCCAAAAAACGAAAATCCTCCCGAAAGAATGGCGATTTTGTAACCGCATTTTTTAAGAATGCCCATTAAACGTTCGGCGCCATCCATTATGGGAAGCTGATTGGCAATTTCCTCGAGCGCTTTTTCATCCAAACCTTTGAGCAAAGCAACTCTTTGTTTGAAACTTTCGGTAAAATCAATTTCGCCCCGCATGGCCGCTTCGGTAATGGCACGAACCTGTGGTCCAACGCCGGCGCGATCGGCCAGTTCGTCGATGACTTCAGTTTTAATAAGCGTTGAATCCATATCGAAACAAATCAATCGCCGGTTTCGGCGAAAAATATCATCTTTCTGAAACGAAATATCGATGCCCATTTCGGATGAATATTGCATGAATTTGGCCGACAGCGCCTTTTTATCCTGTAGTTCGCCCCGCACCGATAGCTCAATACACGAACGGATGGCGTCGGTATCAGGATTTGTTAGTGGAACCCTTCCGGTGAGTCGTTTGATGGAGTCGATGTTTAGTTCCTGATTGGTAACTGCTTTTGTTACTTTCGAAAGTTGGCGGGCAGTAATCTCACGTCCCAGTATTGTAACTACATAACGTCCCTTACCCTGACGCGACACCCAATTGTTGTATCTCTCCTCACTGACAGGAGTGAACCGTGGAGTGAGGTTGAGTTCGGAGCATTTAAAAAGGACTTCTTTCAATATATTTCCGGAATCTGTTCTGTCCGACATTTTGAAAAGTATTCCTAAAGAAAGGGTGTGATGAATATCGGCCTGCCCGATATCCAGAATAGTGGCATCGTAAGCGCCAAGAATTTCGGTTATGGCAGTGGTTACTCCGGGTTTGTCCTCGCCCGAAATACTTATTAATATAATTTCGCTATTTGACATTTTTTTGTGTTCGTTTTTTTAGAGTGTTGGCGCGTTGCATTCAATCAACCAGTTTTGTCGTAGTTTTTTTGTTCTTCTTAATGTCTGCCCGAATACTTATGGAAGGTTTCGAGCGTGTTGTTGACGTAGCTAACTGTTTCTTTAGCTCTGAACCGGCCGTACTTTACAACCGGATCGTTGTAAAATTCTGGTTCCGACTTTTTTATGAGGTAATATTCTACATTGCGATACCAAATGTGTGGGTTCTTGCCGTGTTTTTCGGCAAGTGCCATGGCATCGAGCACATGCGCCGGACCTGAATTGTAGGCAGCAAGTATAAACTTTATACGCTCTTCCTTATTGTTTATTTTACGGAATGTAAGATTGAGACTTTTTATATATTGCACACCGGCTTCGATGTTTTTTTCAGGGTTCAACATCGTTTTACGGGTTAACCCAAAGTTAGCTGCCGTACGTGGCATCAATTGCATAATGCCCGAGGCTCCTGCCCAAGAAACCTGCGACGAATCGAAACGGGACTCGTGAAAAGCCACAGCAGCCAGCAGTTTCCAGTCCCAACTGATTTCGGTTGCATATTTTTTAAAAAAGTGATCGAAGGGCGAAATTGATCCTTTCGGAATTCTTACTTTGCGTTGAGAAAAATAGATGCTTCGTGTCCAGTATTTATTGGTAAGATTGGCCTGCAGAAGCTCATGCTCATCGGTTTTGATCCAGTTTTCTATGGCTTCTTTTAGCTTTTCACTTTCCCGGCGCACCAACCAACCATTGTGTTGTTCAAAACCGATTGCCAAATGAAGATCGAGCTTTTTGTAGATGGATTTGTAGAGTTGAGCAGTTTTGTAACTGGCTACTGTGTAACTAATTTTGTTTTGGGCTACCATTTCAATCAGATCTTCCGAGCTCAATGAGTCAGGCGCTTCTACTATTTCGAAAATTCCACCTAACTCGCGGTACAGGGCTTCGAGCCGTTGTTTTTGTATTGTGTTAGGCTTTACATATACTTTTTTATCGGCCAGTTCGGTAACATCGCTTAATAAATTGGCATTAATTGTTTGTACCAATACCTGATACGATTTTTCCTGTGGAAAAACAAAACTGAAAAGTTGTTTTAGTTCCTTTGTTTCAATAATGTTGTTGGCTACAAGGTCAATTTTTCGCTCCTGAAGCAAATGTTCAAGCTCTATTTCGCTTTTTGCTTCGGTAACTTTAAGCGCTACACCCAATGAGCTTGCCAGGTTCGATGCCATTTCGTAGTCGAACCCCATGTATTCTTCGCGGTACATGAAATAGCTCGTCGGTCCATACATTATACCTACGCTGAGCGTGTCCCGTTTCAATATCTGTTCAAGGTCAATTTGAGCCGATGATTGATCTTCATCGTTTTTTGCCTGATTGCAGGACGTAAAAACGATGAAGAAAAACAGAATGCACAGTATTGCAGTTTTGTTTTGCATGTGCTGTTACAAAAATTCAACATTTTGCGCTTCGAAACCCCGCCAATTCTGCATACGTAAAAATACCTGTGCCGTTGCCACCACGTCTTTTTGGCAGTACAAAGCAATGCGTTCGATATTTTTCTCCTTGTAATAAACTTCTGCCACCTGACTGCCGTCAATATCGTCTTTTGGCGTAGGAATGCCGAAAATTGCAGTGAGTAATTTCAATGATGTATAGTTTTTATAATCACCGAATTTCCATAACTCCAACGTATCGATAAATGAAATTTCCCATGGTTTTTTCCCTGCAATTTGCAAGACAGCCGGGAGTTGTATATTATTGATAAGTAATCGCCGGCAAATATAAGGAATGTCGAATTCTTTGATGTTGTGTCCGCAAAGCGTGTGCTCTTTGGTGCTGCAAAATTTTGCCAGAAGCTCAGCGAAGTCGTTGAGCAATTTCTGTTCGTCGTCGCCGGCAAAGGACTTGGTTCGGAAATGCATTTCGAGCCCTTTGAAATAGATAAATCCGACCGAAATACACACAATTTTACCAAATTCGGCATAGATGCCTCCGCTGTTGGCAAATGCTTCGGCAGCGGTGGTGTTCTCAGCATATTTTTCGGGCATACGTTTGTGAATCAGATTGAACTTATCTTCCCACAAATGTGCTAAATCAGCCGGTATTTCCGAAATGTCGGCTTTCAGAGGGACTGTTTCTATGTCAAGAAACATGATTTTAGGTAGATCGGACAGATTCATGGCAATTAACTGTTTAGATGTTTATTGTTGCCTGAAAAAAGGCGAATCACTTTATTTCAGATTATTTTCGATATACTTCGTCAGAATGTCGATGGCAATATGGTTGTTTCCTCCCTGAGGGATGATTAAATCGGCAAAGCGTTTTGTGGGTTCTATAAATTGCAAATGCATTGGCTTAACGGTACATTCATAGCGTTCCATTACTTTGTTTACCGACCGTCCGCGTTCTACAATGTCCCTGTTGATCACCCTCATAAGGCGATCGTCGGCATCGGCGTCAACAAACACTTTCAAATCCATCATTTTACGTAATTCAGGATTGGTAAGCACAAGAATTCCTTCAACAATGATAACGTGGCAGGGTTTTACCGGAATCGTTTCGGCAGCACGTGTACAGGTCAGGTACGAATAGATGGGTTGTTCTATCGTTTTTCCTTTTCTTAAATCTTTTAAGTGACGTGTAAGAAGTTCGAATTCAATAGAATCCGGATGGTCAAAATTAATCTCGAGTCGTTCTTCGAGTGGCAAATGGCTGCTGTCGCGATAATAAGAATCCTGTGGAAGAATGGATACTTCCCCAATTGGCAAACGCTCTAAGATTTTTCGTACTACTGTAGTTTTTCCTGAACCGGTTCCTCCGGCAATTCCAATAATTAACATTTTGCTGATTTTATCGATTTCAGAGCACTAAATTAATTATTTATTCCCTTTTGTTCTAATTTGTTGTATATTTTTTTGTTTTTATATTTTTAGTTGATTTGCAAGTGGCTGTAAAATAAGATAATGGTTGTATTGACCAGATCGGACTTGTAGAATGAAAACCGTAAGTTATTGGCTCAAATTGGAAAGCTTGAATCACTTTCAGAGCGCAAACAAAAAGCTGTATTTCTTAGTATGCTTCTCGGTAGTTAGTTTTTGGTGTGATGCGTCTGTGTTCGAACGAGTTTGTCGATGAGCGACTGCAAATCCTGACTCAAAAAACGAACCGGGGACACCTGAACTGTTGTTTTAGGGATAGGAATCAATCGGATAGGGTCGGGCAAAATATCTATTTTAGTGACGATTACTTTTGCAATTCCTGCCCTTATAATGTCGAGTTCGGCCGCAGCGCTGTACGAAAGATCGATAAGCCGGCTTCGGGTATGAGGTCCGCGATCGGTTACTTTTACGATTACTTCATTGTTGTTCTTTGGGTTTTGTACCCGCAGCAGTGTGCCGAAAGGATAGGTTTTGTGGGCGCACGTCAGACTGTCGTTGTGATATTTTCCACCATCCGAAGTGTGTCGGCCATGCAGGCGTTTGCTGTAGAAGGAAGCAAAACCTGTTTCCTGACCTGCCAAAAAGGCTGTGGAAAACAGGAGTAATACAAAAGTGAGTATACTGTTTTTCATTTGAAATATCGTTAGTACGAACAAAAATAATCAATTCCCGTGAGATACTAAATTTATAAACAAGATTTTAAGTTTTCATAATTAAGTACCATTGTTTTTTGCTTTTCATATTTTAAAGGGCTAACTTTGTGGATTTTTATTTCAAAATCATGTTTTCACACGTTTATTTAAAGGAAATCGAGGACGTTTTTCGTACGCCAATAATTCAGCAAACAGCATTCTGGTCGGTTGTAAAGCAGCAATTGGGCGTGAAGTCGCTGGCCGTGAATATCCGCATCCGAAAGTCCGATCTCGACAAAGAAGCAGTGGCTCACGAGTATATAATGGCCGATATGTTGGTGTTGTTGCAGCAGGTGAGCGAGCATTATTCAATCGCTTATGTGCCTTACGGGCCTGAATTGGATCCGGGCGAGGAAAACCGGGGTGCTTTTCTCGAAGATATCTCTGAGCAGTTGCTATCGTTTTTGCCAAAAGGCTGCATTATGATTCGGTACGACCTGGTATGGGAATCGTTTTGGGCCGGCGATGCCGATTGTTACGATGCGAATGACAGATGGCTCGGGCCGCCCGCCGTCAATACCCAGGAATTCAGGTTCAACTATGGCACCGAATTCTGGAAACTCAGAAAGGCTGCGTCCAACATCTTACCTTCCAACACTATTTTTGTGGATCTGAAGGATAAAAAAGAAGATATTCTTTCGAAGATGAAGCCTAAAACCCGTTATAACATAGGCTTGTCCGAAAGGAAAGGAGTGACTGTGCGTGCTGCCGGTATGGAGCAGTTGCCGCTATGGTATGCGCTTTATGCCGAAACTGCTGCCCGGAATGGTTTCCATTTGCACGAAATGGAGTATTTCAAAGCGGTGCTTACCGCGCGTGCCAACGATACGCAGTCGCCTGCTGAGGTGTTGTTGCTCATTGCCGAAGCCAATCACGTTCCGCTTGCCGCCATGTTCCTTGTTATTTCGGGCGAAAGAGCTACTTATCTCTATGGTGCTTCCGCGTCGGATCACAGGGATTGTATGGCTGCCTATGCTTTGCAATGGAAAGCTATTGAGGTGGGAAAAGCCTTAGGATGTGCCGATTATGATATGTTCGGTGTTTCGCCATCGGCCGATGCATCGCATCAGATGTATGGTTTGTATCGTTTCAAAAAGGGTTTTGGAGGAGAAATGTTTCATAGCATGGGCTGCTGGGACTATCCGCTTCTGCCAGACGTTTACGCCTATTATTCTTCTGTCGAAATGCGGCAGAAAGGATATCATTTGAGTTGAATTGAGATGGATGAGGGTATCTTGCTTTTACGAATTGCTCATATAAACAATATTTTGTACCTTTGTGTCTCTTAAAAAACTCCTAATTTTATGAGTCAAACCGACCAACAGTTCGATCAGGTAGCAGCGATTTGCCGCGATATTTTCACAAAAAAGATGAA
>JAYFRI010000008.1:0-5421 GCA_034926015.1 Paludibacter sp.
AAGGCTATCGCCATCAATTTTCTTTTTCCATATTTGTGCATTTTTCGAAAAGACAATCCATTGTCCATCTGGACTCCAGGCAGGTGTTTCGGCAATGCCATCTTGACATTTCCTTATGTTTGCTCCATCGGGGCTGATCAAATAGATCCCGGCTTTGCTAAATAAACTATCGTCATGGTAAAAAGCTATCCATTTGCCATCCGGACTCCATGCTGGTTCACCGTCGATAAGACGAAAATCAATAGGTTCTTCTATTATAGGAACAGATTCTTTATTTTCACATCCCCCTATTCCCATTATCAAAAACAGGAACAGTGCAACTGAAAGTAATTTTGCTGTTTTCATATAAGTAAGTTTTTATAATGAATAAATGTGATTGATTAAAACGAGTCTTGTTAAAGTTGCGAATGCAGGAGAGTAGTCCTGTGTTGTTGTTGTTTCCATAAATAATAAGTACTAGAAAGTTAATATGTTGTAAAGTTAAAAATACTGATAAAGCAAGACAAATTGTAAGTGTTTACAGGAGCGGCTGAGTAATTTTTGTATTCACTCCCACTGTAAAAGACAATACAATCACTGTATTTATAGCTATGATGCAAAATAGATTAACAAAGTTGCATTTTATATAAATAATTAAGAGTACAAAAAAGGGAATTAGCGAACTATATTTTAAACCCTATGGTAGATGAATCTGCGAAATGTACCTTACACATTGTCCGTTGCTAAATGAGTAAGTAGTTCCTTCTGAAAATAATACCTACCTGATACATTCCGAACTGAAAAAGCTCCAAGTCAGGCAATACAATTATTTGAGTGAGTGTGATAGTAGATTGCAATAATACAAAATAATTCTTTTAACCACTAAGGGGTACTAGCTTTTTTTTTGTTTATTTAACTTCTATGCGGCAAAGTTCCAAAGCACAACGATGCTGCGTTAGAAAAAGTCCAACTACCGGGAGGGCTGAATTACTTACAGAACTCATTGATTGGAGAGACGGTCGAAAACTACTTGTTCTTGAATATCAGCGCTACTATCTTCAGTAAATACATGCCGACATATAATTAACGTGCTAAAGTAGAATTAAGCAGCCTCTGTTTATCTGAATTATATTGGCAGCAAAAAATCATCGGTATCGTTGGGTCAACTCATCCCTAATCTATTTGAAAACGATAGGAGATGATTTTCGAAACGATAGGAGATGATTTTTAAAACCGTCGGAGATGTTTTTAAAAACGATAGATAATGACTTTGCGCAGGGAATAATTCAGGCTTTTGGGGGTAGTCATGAAAAAAAGAATGCCGACACAGGAGCTTATTCTGTGCCGGCATATCCAAATAAACAAAAATCTAAAAAATCAAGGTTATTTTTTCTTCGAAAACTGCCAAAGCATAACGCCACCCAAGCCCATGACGGAAATACCGATAAGAGGCGACCAACTCAGTGAGTGGGGTTCGTCCCGTATTACTTCGATGGGACCTAAATCAACTACTTTCCTTTTGGTAAAGAACTGTATGGTTGTGAAAATGGTAAGCGCCAGCCCAATGATAATAATTGTGAATGATAAAGTTTTCAGTTTGGTTGTTGTAGTTTTGAATTTCTTTTTTCTGAAAAGTGCTTGTTGAATGTTACTTGTCGGTGGCTATGCCCGAAATTGCTTTTCCGAGGGCATCAAGGTCTTCGTTGAAATTCACTTTGAATTTCTCCCAATTGCTTTTATCGGTTTCCTTGTATTCGGCAATATTTGATTTTAGCTTGGCATTTTTTTGTTCAAGTTCAGTGAGTTGCTTTTCGTATTTGGTACGGATCTCTTTTTTGTCGGCTTTCAGTTGATCCTTAAGCGCAGCTATTTTTACATCGTTGGCAATAAGTTTGGCTTCCGATTCGGCCTTGAAACGGTCGTACTCATTTGTGGAGTCGATCACTGCTTCGTTCAGCTCTTGTTGCGCTTCAATTACATTTTCCTCGGCGTTCTCAAGTTTTTCTGCTTTTTGTTTTGGCGAGTTACAGCCTGCAATGCCCAGTATTACTATACCGGCAAGTGCCATTGTTTTTAAATTAGGTAAATTCATCTTTGTAGTGGTTTTTAAATTGTTATAGTTGTTCCTGACTTTTTTCGTATTGTGTTTTTCTTTTCAGTAATGATCCAATGCCTGCAATTATTTCAATCAGATTGTTATCAATCAAAACTTTTGTGAATTTCTCCACCAGTATTGCACTCAGGTATCCTTTCAGGCTGCGGTGTTTGCCCAGCACCATGTCGATAATAAGTTCGAGCGCCATATTCACACCCGTTTTCACTATGTTCGCAGGCTGTTCCTTTGCAGCATTGCTTTTGAACATCGACACGAAATCAAGTGTAGAAGCCAGTACGCTGAAGGTAAGTTTCAGTTCTTCTTTCTGAACCATCCGGTCGGTCTTTAATGCTTCGATGCGCAGCAGTAGTTCGGCATGATTGGTAACCGGTAAGTATTCCTTTTTCTGAGTGGTCATGGTATTTGTTTTTCGAGGAGTTTCTTAATTATCTGATCACGCAAAGGTTTTTCTATCAATTTCTTCCGTCCGATAAACAGGATGAGAGCCAATAATAAATGGCAACCGGCAATAATGGCAAATCCCGAATAACTGTTTCCCAATAATTCAGATAAATAAAAGCCAAGTCCGATGCTCAATGTAAATACGAACAAAAAAACCGATATTCCCACCACAAGTATTCCTACCATGGATGAACCGAATGTCGAGCTGCGTTCGATGACTTCCAACTTTACAATCTCTAAATTGGTGTTCAGGTATTGTTTCAGGCTATCGATTATTTCTTCCAATCTGTTTAATTCAGGCATGATCGTTGTTTTTTTTGATGTTTAATCCTTATTTTCAATTTGCATAAAACAATTGAATTATGCTTTAATTCGGCTTTTATAAAGAAACTGGTCCGAACCGGGGGAAAATGATATTTCCGGTTCGGCCTTTTCCTTTTCTTATTTATGAGCTTTTGAGGCTTCTTCAGTCTTGTGTTTGAAGTTGTCAGCCAAATCGTCCATTTTTTCTTTGGCCATTTCTTCCAAGTCTTCAGCTTTTTTGCGCAATGCAGCTGCTTCGTCTTTCATTTTTTGTTTCAAATCATCGGCTAAGTCTCTGGCTCCTCCCGATATTTTGTTGCGTGTAGCACTGCCTTTGTCGGGTGCGAATAAAATTCCGAGCGTTGCTCCTGCGATAGCACCGATGACTAATGCACCGATTACTTTTCCTGTTGCTTCTAAATTGTCCATTTTGATTGTTTTTTTAATGAAAATTAAATTCTAAATGCTTTTATAAGTAGTTACAAGTAAATAGTTACGAGTTACAAGGCTGTTGTTGGACTTTACTTTTAGAAAGCAGATCCTTAAATATTCTCACTTAACTACTTAAATATGAATTGTTTTTAAAATCTGTATCCGATGGTTGCCTGATACCACATGTTTTTGTAACGTGGAGTACTTGATGTGCCATCGCCTTCGTTGCTTTGAACATCCCAACCAGCACGAGCTCCTATCACAATATTGCTAAGGTTTATATCTACTCCGCCTGTTACACAGAAAGTGTTTTTCCGAAGGTTTTCGTTGTCGAATTGTTCGTCTCTCGAAATATCGAGCACATCACTTTTGAAAGTGTAATTCTGGCTTAGCAAGAATGAATACTGAGGACCAAAAAGTAATGTAAGGTAATCGCCTGTTCTGAAAGTCAGCAATAAGGGTACATCTATATAATTGGTGGTACGTTTGAAACTATAATCGCTGCCAAGTACCGACCCTGAACCGCGATACCCTTTTTGCGAAAACAATATTTCGGGTTGAACGCCCAAAAAGTGGGTGATGGGCAATGTAATAAATAAACCTGTAGCCATTCCTAGCTTGGCATCTGCTTCAAATTCTTCTCCCTGTGTATCGTAAACATTGGATAAATTGGCCCCGAACTTCAAACCGAGCGAAACCCTATTCGATGCATCGCTTTGGGCGGAAACCATTGTTGTTGCAAAAAACATAGCGGTAACAATCAACATTAATAAACTTCTATTTTTCATTTTGTTTCGATTAAAATTGTAACTGAATTATTACATTGCAAAGGTGAGCCGAAATGCTTAAAAATGTGTTACACAATTCCACGAAAAAGTTACATCATTCACGGATAGACACAAAAAGAGCTTTTCAATCGTGAAAAGCTCTTTTTAGTAGATTATTATTATTTTTGAGAATAATGAGAGATAAGAAATTTTACAGGCTTTGTTTACTCCTCATATCCGCTTTTAATCACTGTCGATATCATTTTAAATTGTTCGGTGGCATTAAAAAAATGGCGCGAGTGAGCAGGAATAATAATGCCATCCCCCAGTTTTAGCTTGTATTTCTTAGTGCTTACAGTGAGTTCGGCAGCGCCATCGATAATTTGAATGTAAGTATCGAAAGGGGAAATTTTTTCGGCCAGTTCTTCTCCCGCATCGAGCGATGTCACCGTTACATTTCCGGTTGTTTTTTTAATAATGGTTTTGCTGACTACAGCATTGGGAACATATTCTATAATTTCGACAACAATATGTGATTTTCCTTTTTCCATTTCTGTATAATCGTTGTTGCTTTTCATGACTCTATTCGTGGGGCTTTTATCTTAAAAATCCAACTAATTCAACTTCAAAACGAATAGTTCACAAAATAAGCTGAATCGTTGATTTTTAAAGGCAACCTACGTAACAAAGATATGGGTATATTGATGGGAAATAATTACATATCTGTTTGTAAATGTTGTATATATCACAGTTTTTTACATCCTCTCCATGTACCAGTTCAACTGCTTTTTGAGTTTTTTTGTTTCGAAGATGGTTGTTATTATTTTTTGCAAACGCATAAAAGCGGTTTCGCTTTTCACCACATAATCGAAAGCGGCATGGTGCATACAGTTGATAGCCACGTCGATTTTGTCCTGCGCCGAAAGCATAACGACAGGGATTTCGGCGTTATAGAGTTTAATTTTGTCTAAAGTTTCTATACCGTTCATTACGTCACGTTCTACGCCGTCCAACAAATAATCAAGAATAATAATATCGGGTTTGTTTTTTAGGTTGTCTACGCAAAGTTCGCCGGTGGCATATGTCTCGATCTCAAAATCGCCATGTTCGAGAAACTGAATTTCGAGTAACTTCAAAAAAACAGCATCATCATCTACCAGAAAAATCTTTATTTTAGCTTTCATTTGTTTGTGTTTTTAATCGTATTGTATTCTTCTTCTAATTCTTCACAGGCTTGTAAACAAACATGTTCGAGTTGAAGCACCATATCTGTAATTCCATCGGTTTGTTTTTGTGTGCCGGCATATTCCTGCACTTTCTTGGCCATATTTTCGTAATCGTGACTGATGCCCATGATAGCAAAAGAAGGAATCATTTTATGTA
>JAYFRI010000057.1:0-4489 GCA_034926015.1 Paludibacter sp.
GTGTTCGAAAGCGGAAAGATCAATGTCTCTATCGATAGTTTGGGCATGTTGAGTGTTAACGGAACTGCTCAAAACGACATACTTCAAACCTATCAATCAGAAAAGCAAAAATTGTACGAACGAGCCGACACTATTTACAAAACCCTCAACGACAGCACAGCTCTGCCCGAAGCAAAGAAAAATGCAGAAATGGAAATTGAAAAGCTAAACAAAGAGGAAGTTGCGATAGACATTCGGTATTCAACCGAAAATGTAAATACTATAGCCGGTTCATTCATTTTCGAATCATCATTTTATGGAATGTCGATACAGGAAAAAGAGGCTATTATAGCCTTAATGGATCAAGAAACAAAAGCAAAAGGAAGGGTTGCTGAAATTATTGAAGCACTACAGATAGAAAAGAAAACAGCCGTAGGGCAACAATACACTGATATTAAGCTTGCAGGCATCGCCGGCGAGAGTATTGCTTTGTCCTCATTGGTAGGGAAAACCGAATTTGTATTGATTGATTTTTGGGCTTCGTGGTGCGGTCCGTGTATGAAATCCTTACCCGAATTAAAAGCCTTTTACGACAAATATAAAGGAGATAAACTTGAAATTTTAGGTGTGTCGCTCGACGATGATGAGAATGCCTGGAAATCGACTGTCGAGAAACAACAATTAAAATGGAAACATATCTCAGACTTAAAAGGTTGGAAATGCGAAGGCGCAAAATTATACGCTGTTAATGCTATTCCGGCCACTGTATTTATTGACAGTAAAGGCGTGATACTGGGACGAAACCTTACTATAGGCCAAATGGAATTGATAATTCTAAAAACAACTAAATAAAATTCAGAAAAAATACATTTTTTGAAAAAAAATTGTGCAAATGTTTTTTAATCAGAATAAAAGCAATATATTTGCACTCCGTTAGTCGACGTAAATAAATCAAACATAAATAATTATTAACTCATTAAAAATTACCAAAAATGACTAAAGCAGATATCGTAAATGAAATTGCTAAAAATACAGGTATTGATAAAGCCACTGTATTGACAACCGTAGAAGCTTTTATGGAAACAGTAAAAGATTCATTGGCGAAAAATGAAAATGTGTATTTAAGAGGTTTCGGTAGCTTTGTTATCAAACAACGCGCAGAAAAAACAGCTCGTAACATTTCGAAAAATACTACAATCATTATCCCTGCTCATAATATCCCTTCTTTCAAGCCTGCAAAAACTTTTGTAAGCGTTGTTAAATAAATTTCTCACAACATAAATTAAAAAAAAATGCCAAGCGGTAAAAAAAGAAAACGACATAAAATGTCAACGCACAAGCGTAAAAAAAGACTTAGAAAAAACAGACACAAAAAGAAATAGTCTTTATGGTCTTTAATTTTTTTAAAGTCCAAGAAAACAAACTTATAAGCTGTATCTTGGCTTTAAGTTTGTTTTTTCTTTATATTAAAATCATTATCTAAAAAAAAGAAAAAAGTGAATAGCGAACTAGTAGTGGATGTTCAGTCATCCGAAATATCTATTGCGCTGCTCGAAGATAAACACCTTGTAGAATTACACCAGGAAAGCCGTGAAGAACAATTTGCGGTCGGTAATATATACATTGGAAGGGTAAAAAAAATTATGCCCGGTTTAAACGCAGCCTTCGTAGATGTGGGTTACGAAAAAGACGCTTTTCTACATTATCTTGATTTAGGTTCTAATTTCAATACTCTTTATCAATTTACAACGCAGATACTTAGCGACCGAAAAAAAGTACCTGCTATTCAAAAAATTAAATTACAACCGGAAATAGAAAAAAGCGGTTCAATCAACGACATATTAAAAACAGGTCAGGAAATATTGGTTCAGGTCACAAAAGAACCTATTTCGACAAAAGGTCCGAGATTAACAGCAGAAATATCTATCGCCGGTCGCTTCCTGGTTCTTATGCCCTTTGCCGACAAAGTGTCGGTGTCGCAAAAGATTAAAACCGAAGAAGAACGTGTTCGTCTTAAGCAGCTGATACAGAGTATCAAGCCGAAAGGTTTCGGAGTTATTGTACGTACTGTTGCCGAAGAAAAGAAAGTGGCCGAACTCGATAACGAATTGAAAATTCTGGTAAAACGCTGGGAAGAAGCTATAGCCAAAGTTCAACAATCGAAAGGAGTTTCACTTATTTTAGAAGAATTAGGTCGCACGGTTGGAATAATTAGAGATTTATTCAGCCCAAGTTTTAAACACATTCATGTCAATGATGCAGCTGTTTTTACTGAAGTCCGTGATTATGTTGAACTTATTGCTCCCGAACGAAAAGAAATAGTCAAGCTTTACAAAGATGAAGCTCCTATTTACGATAGTTTCGGCATAAGTAAACAAATTAAATCAGCTTTTGGTAAAACGGTTTCGTTCAAAAGTGGCGCTTATCTGATTATCGAACATACTGAAGCGCTTCATGTAATCGATGTGAACAGTGGAAATAGATCCAAAGCCGGAAATGGTCAGGAAGCCAATGCACTGGATGTGAATCTGGCGGCAGCCGACGAAATTGCACGTCAACTCAGGTTACGTGATATGGGAGGTATTATTGTTGTCGATTTTATCGATATGCACGAAACTGAAAATCGCCAGAAACTCTTTGAAAGAATGCGCGATATGATGTCGAATGATAGAGCAAAACACAATATCCTGCCACTCAGTAAATTTGGGCTAATGCAGATGACCAGACAACGTGTTCGTCCGGTTATTCATATTGATATTGAAGAAACATGTCCTACTTGTTTTGGTACGGGACATACCAAACCTTCTATCTTGTTTACCGACCAATTGGAGAATAAAATAGACTTTTTGGTAAGTAAGCTGAATATCAAAGACTTTACTCTGCATCTTCATCCATATGTCGATGCTTATATCTCTAAAGGGCTTATGTCGATGAAGTTACAATGGAAACTTAAATTCGGAAAAGGTTGTAAAGTAATGGCTTCGCAGAAACTTGGATTTCTGCAATATAAATTTTATGATAAAAAGGGAATTGAAATAAACCTGCAAGAAGAAATAGAAAAGATTTCGTAACAGGAAAAATCAAACAATCAATCAATAAAGAGGCTGCTCAATAATGGGGCAGCCTCTTTTGTGTATAAAATCTGTTTTGGTTGATTTTATTATTTCATCATCGCTTGTTTTTTTAGTTCGGCAGGCATTTTTTCAATGGCATATCTCAATGCTGTGCGGGGCATATTGTTTTTGTTTTGCATGACATACTCAAAAATTTCTTGTTGTTGAGACTGACTGGCAGCTTTAAGCATCCAACCATATCCTTTTTGAACGAGATCATCTGTATCGGTGAGCAATAGGTCGGCTATTTCAAGTATGTCCTGAATGAATTTTCCTTTTCGGGCAGGTAGAATCAGACTAACTGCTGCTGCACGCCGCATCCATCTATTGTCAGAGCCTGCAAAATTTTTTAACTCGCTCAGATAAGTGGGGTACATTTCTATAAATTCTCCCATGCTGTGATTGCAAAAAGTATCGCAGGATGCCCAGTTGTTCACATAGCTACTTATCCAACGGCTGAATCTGTCAAAGTCGTTCGGTTCAAATTGTTTACGCATAGCGTACGTCCAGTTGCAGGCAATAAAGGATTCTTCAATGTAGGACGATTGCCATAAGATATCGCATAGATTAAAAATTTCAGCCTTGCTCTGTTCTTTCAGAAGCTTAAAGTTTTCCTTTGCGATTCCATCTACTATTGCTGTCTTTATTCCGTAGGCTTTGATAGTTTCTTTGAAGAAATGCTGACTACTTAACTTTGTCTTTTCATCTGCACTCAGTTGCAGTTCAGTGCGAACTTTTTTTATTATATCTTCCATAAGCCTAATTGTCGTTCATCAACTTTAGCTTGTCGAAAATCCAGAAAAGTAAAGATAGAGCGACACCTACAACAGCAGCAAAAGCCATTCCTTTTAACTGCACAGTGCCAATATTGATAGCGGCTCCACTTACGCCAATTACAAATGTAATCGCGCCGAGTACCATATTGCGGTTTTTGCTAAAATCCACTTTCTGTTCTACGTACATACGAAATCCTTGTACTGCTATAACGCCATAAAGCAGCATAGTGATGCCTCCCATTACCGGAACAGGAATAGTAGAAATGGCTGCTGATATTTTTCCTATAAATGAAAATAGAATGGCAAGAACGGCAGCTCCACGAATTACCCAAACCGAGTAGACGCGTGTAATAGCCATAACTCCAATGTTTTCGCCATAAGTTGTATTTGGAGGAGATCCTGCAAAGCCCGAAATTACGTTGGAAATACCATCGCCTAACAATGAGCGGTGCAGACCCGGTTTTTTCATTAAATCTTCATCGGTTATGTTGCTTGTCACTATCAGGTGGCTTATGTGTTCGGCCAATACAACGATACAGGCAGGGGCTATAATTAAAATTGCATTGGTATCGTAAACAGGAGCCTGAAACTGAGGTAAGGCCAGCCATGAGGCATTGGATA
>JAYFRI010000034.1:0-2334 GCA_034926015.1 Paludibacter sp.
GGCGATCAGCATTATATGTATCGCATCCTGCGCTCTATCAAAAACCGTTTCGGAAGCACTGCCGAATTAGGCGTTTTCGAAATGCAGCAAAGCGGTCTGCGCGAAGTAAGCAATCCATCCGAATTATTGCTCTCTCAAAACCATTCCGGCCTGAGCGGAGTGGCCATTGCCTCCGCCATCGAAGGCGTGCGTCCCTTCCTTATCGAAGTGCAGGCATTGGTTAGCTCGGCAGCTTACGGAATGCCGCAACGCTCCAGTACAGGTTTCGATTTGCGCCGTTTAAACATGCTTTTAGCTGTGCTCGAAAAACGCGCCGGTTTTAAAATTGCCCAAAAAGATGTATTCCTCAACATTGCCGGAGGTATCAAGGTAAACGACCCGGCCATCGACCTGGCAGTCATCTCGGCCATACTTTCGTCCAACGTCGACATTGCCATCGAAAAACAAGTGTGCGTGGCCGGCGAAATAGGACTCTCGGGCGAAATTCGCCCCATCAACCGCATCGAACAGCGCATTCTCGAAGCCGAAAAGCTTGGATTTACTAAAATGATTATCCCCGATTTCAATGTAAAAGCCCTGAATATTGGCAAAATAAATATGGAGATAGTCATGGTAAAGAAAGTGGAAGAGGCTTTCAGAGTGTTGTTTAAGAAGTAAAAATGTAAGAGCGAAAATATTGAAGAAGAAAAAACCATAAATATGAACCTACGTACCGTAAATGTCACCCGCTATATCACTCCTTTGCGCGAAGGAGGTTCGTTACCTGCTTTGGCCGAAGCTGATGACGGTTTTAAATATGTTGTCAAGTTTCGGGGTTCTGGCCATGGAGCTAAAGCACTGATTTCGGAACTGATTGGTGGCGTTGTAGCCAAAATACTGAAACTTCGGATTCCGGAACTTGTTTTTGTTCAGCTCGACGAAGCTTTCGGACAAAGCGAAGGAGATGAGGAAATTCAGGACTTACTTAAAGGGAGTCAGGGACTTAATCTCGGCTTACATTTTCTGTCGGGTGCGCTCACCTACGATCCCGTGACCACGAAAGTGGATGGACGAATAGCTTCGATCATTGTATGGATGGACGCATTTCTTACCAATGTGGACCGAACTGAACGCAACACAAATATGCTGATGTGGCACAAGGATCTATGGTTGATCGACCATGGCGCAACCTTGTACTTTCATCATTCGTGGACGCATCCCGAAAAACATGCTTTGTCTCCTTTTGCGCTTATAAAAAATCATGTACTTCTGCCTTTTGCGGACCAACTGGAAGCTGCCGACATCGAATGCAAGGCCTTGCTTACCGATGAGGTCATTCGTGAAATCGTGAATCTTATTCCTGACGAATGGGCAAGCACATTAGAAGTTGGTGAAACTACCGAATCGGTTCGCGAAGTGTACTACCAATTTCTTAGTTCACGACTAAAAAATTCAGAAATCTTTTTTAACGAAGCTCAAAATGCAAGAAAAACACTTTTATGATTATGCAGTCATTCGTGTTTTGCCGCAGGTGGAGCGCGAGGAATTTATAAATATCGGTGTAATTTTGTTCTCGAAAAAAGCAAAATACATTCGCATGCTGTACAAACTGGACGAGCGACGTTTGTCATTATTTTCGTCAGAAATAGACATTGATTTACTGAAGGAAACATTGATATCGTTCGAAAAAATATGCAATGGCGACAAAACTGCAGGACTGATTGCTCAATTCGATATTCCCGAGCGTTTCCGATGGCTCACAGCCGTGCGCAGCGCTTGCATTCAGACTTCGCGGCCTCACTCCGGATTCACACATCATCTGGATGAAACACTTGAAAAATTGTTTACGGAACTTGTATTGTGATTTATTTCGGCTGAGATATCATTTTTTAAACGAAAAATGGTCACAACTCTTTGCATATTAAAATAAAAACCGTAAATTTGCACCCTCATTTCGGATAAGGTCTACAAGAAGCGCTGCTGTGAAGCATCTCACCTTCCCGATGTAATCAATAATTGTATTAACAAATGTACGCAATTGTAGAAATTTTAGGACAGCAGTTCAAGGTGGAAGCCGGAAGAAAACTGTATGTTCATCGTATGAATGAGGCTGAAAGAGGCGCTCAGGTTGAATTTGACAAAGTATTATTGATCGACAATGATGGCGCAGTTACCGTAGGTGCTCCCACTGTTGCAGGTGCAAAAGTAGTTTGTGAAGTTATCTCGCACGTACGTGGCGAAAAAGTAATTATTTTCCACAAAAAACGCCGTAAAGGTTACCGCAAACGTAACGGTCACCGTCAAAACTTCACTGAGTTAGCAATCAAAGAAATCGTAGCTTAATTAACCGAAAAA
>JAYFRI010000386.1:0-2657 GCA_034926015.1 Paludibacter sp.
GGATGAACTGGATGAGATTGTTGCAGAAGTGATTAAAAAAGAGCCTGTTTACGATTTTATTGCACCGGGTGATGGTTTTGGTCATCATTTTTGGGTGATTGACGATGAAAAACAGATAGCACGCATTACTGCCATTTTTGAGGAAATACCTTCACTTTATATAGCTGATGGTCATCATCGAAGCGCAGCAGCTGCTTTGGTAGGGAACGAAAAACGTCTTCAAAACCCAAACCATACCGGCAACGAAGAATATAATTTCTTTATGGCTGTTTGTTTCCCCGACAATCAGTTGACAATTATCGACTATAACCGTGTTGTGAAAGATTTAAATCATCTGACGGATGAAGAGTTTCTTGCGCAACTTAAAAAGAACTTTGAGATAGAACCAAAAGGAACTGAAATATATAAACCCAATAAATTGCATAATTTTTCGTTGTATCTATCGGGAAAATGGTATTCGCTTACCGCTAAAGAAGGTACATATAACGACAACGACCCTATTGGTGTGTTGGATGTAACTATTTCGTCGAGTTATATTTTGGATGAAATACTTGGTATAAAAGATCTTAGAAGCGATAAACGCATTGACTTTGTTGGAGGTATACGTGGGCTTGGCGAATTGCAGAAACGTGTGGACAATGGAGAAATGCGCGTTGCTTTGGCGCTTTACCCTGTATCGATGAAACAAATTATCGACATTGCCGATAGTGGTAACATTATGCCTCCTAAAACTACATGGTTCGAACCTAAATTGCGTTCGGGGCTTGTAATTCACGAACTAGTTTGATAATTCAGATAACAGTTAATTTGCTTTCGGGTATTATATCCCGAGAGCAAATAGCTCCATAACTTATTGATTATGATGAAGAAACTCTTGTATCTTTTGCTCATTTCTGCTACAATGTTTTTATTGCAGGGATGTAGTTTAAACTCACGCATCAAAAAGGCTGATAAACAGTTTGAGTCGGGTGAGTATTTTGCTGCAGGCACAAGTTACAAAAGGATCTTTTCTAAAATTCCAGCTAAAGATAAGGATTTGCGTGCCCGTGTTGCCTTTCGTCAGGCCGAGTGTTCGCGCATTTTGAATTACAACAATGCCGAGCAAATGTACAATAATTCAATACGTTTTGGAAATACTGACAGTCTTGTATTTTTGCGTTATGCGCAGGTTTTGCAACGCAATGCCAAATATGCCGATGCCGAGAAAAACTATAAATTACTATACGCTAAAGACTCGGCCAATGTGTTGGCCAAAAATGGTTTACAGGTTGTCGATTCGGTAGCCAGATTAAAAGCAAATCCCGGTTTGTATGTAGTGAAAAAAATAGCAGAACTCAATGCTCGTCGTTCTTATTCATTTAGTCCGGCGTTTCTGAATGCCGATGCCGATGTGTTGTATTTTACTTCTAACAGGGTGTATAATAATAAAGTACTGCAAAAAAATTCTACTGTCACCGGTTTACAACTGAACCAGCTCTATTTGGTTCGGAAAAATGCCGCAGGAAAATGGGAAAAACCAGTCAAAATCGATGATGAAATAAATTCGGCTTCCACCGACAATGGAGCGTGTTCGTTTTCGCCAGATGGCAATTTAATGTTTTTTACCCGCGCCAATCAGCAGAATGTGACGGGCTTAGGAACGCAGATTTTTGTTTCGAACAGGGCAGGAGGGGCCTGGAGCGAACCTAAGTACCTGAAGATTTTCAAGGACAGTACCGTTTCGGTAGGACATCCGGCTATGGCGCCCGATGGACAAACACTGTATTTTGTTTCGGATCATCCAAAAGGAAAGGGCGGAAAAGACATTTGGAAAGCCAAATACGAAGGCGGTGAGTGTAAAGAAATTGAAAATCTGGGCAATGATATAAATACAGCTGCCGACGAAATGTTTCCAACTGTGCGACAGGATGGTACACTCTATTTTTCGTCTAACGGACATATTGGCTTGGGCGGTTTGGATGTATTTAAGGCTACACCTACTGAAGGAAAGGGATGGTTGGTAGTAAATATGGGCGTTCCGCTGAATTCAAATGCTGACGATTTTGGGATGACTTTCGAAGGAAAGGATGAAAAAGGATTTTTCAGCTCGAACCGTGGTGAAACAAGAGGTTACGATGCATTATGGAGTTTTGAACTTCCTGTTTTTGAGTATTATCTCGAAGGAAAAGTGCTTGATGAAGCAGCTCAGCCAATTCCTGATGCTGTTGTCAGACTTGTGAGCGATAAAGGATTGAATGTTCGCGTTAGCACAAGGAAAGACGGAAGTTACCGAATGAAACTCGAAAAAAACAGCGAATGTGTTATGATGGCTTCGGCGCGTGGTTATCTGAACAAAGAAGCTAAAATTTCGATTTCCGAACAAATTGAAAACAAAGTTTTTGCTCAAAACTTTCAGCTTTCCACCATCTATAAGCCTATTCAGATTGATAATATATTTTATGAATTCGGAAAATGGGATTTGACGCCATCGTCGGAGGCAGGACTTAAGGTTTTGATGGATATTCTCACAAGTAACCCCAATATATCCATCGAGTTGAGTGCTCATACCGATTTTGTGGGAAATAACCAATCCAATAAAGTGCTCTCGGAACGACGTGCGCAAGCTGTTGTAGATTATCTTGTGTCGAAAGGAATTGCCAGGGCAAGGCTTACTTCGG
>JAYFRI010000245.1:0-8323 GCA_034926015.1 Paludibacter sp.
CCCTATTTTTCCTGAACATTTCACAATTCCGCATTCAGAACATATACAACAACAGATAAAACCATTCTTTGGCGACATGCTTGAACTTGCCCGCGCCATGGACGATTATCTGATTTTCTACAACGGACCTAAATGTGGCGCTTCGGCACCCGACCATATGCATTTTCAGGCAGGCACCAGGGACTTTTTACCACTGATCAACGATTACAAAAGACTCAAAGCCACCCACACCGATGTATTGGTAGAGAACGAAGAGTACAAGCTATTCAGCATGAAAAATTACCTGCGCACCATTTATTGCATCGAATCACAAAATGTTCAGGCCGCAAAACATGTGTTTAATTCGCTCTACACCAATCTTCAGCAATCGAATACTGAAGAGCCTATGATGAATGTTGTGTGTAGTTTCGAAAACGACACATGGTACACATTCGTCCTGCCCCGCAAAGAGTTCAGGCCCTGGCAATACACCGCAGAAGGAGACCAGCAGCTAATGGTAAGTCCGGCGACTGTGGAAATGTGTGGCATTTTCATAACTCCTATCGAAAAACATTTCGAAAAAATAACAAAAGAAGATGTGAAGAGCATACTTGAACAAGTGAGCTTTTGAAAAAACACTGTAAATATATAATTTTCATAGACAATGCTACTTCAAAAACAGGAAAAGCTATATCAAAAACAAGAAAAGCTATTTCGAAAACAAGAAAAGCTCTTTCAGAAATAAGAGAAACTCTTTTAAAAACAAGAAAAGCACTTTCAAAAATAAGAGAAGCATTTCCGGAAAAATGAAAAGCACTTTTGGAAAAACAAGAAGAATCTAAATAGAAATATAAAGCATTTCAGAAGAAGTGAAAACACCTTAAATTTACCCTTTTATTGCAGAAATAATATTATCTTTATGAGCAAATAAAAAACAATATAGTATGAACACAAACAACATGTCAGACGACGAAACCAAAAACAACATGCCGCATAACGGCAAGTTTCTTACAGACTATGTACTGAAAAACGATATCAATCGTGCAGCACTTGCCCGCAAAATGAATGTATCGAACACAAGTGTGTATCAGTACGCCGTAAGTCCATCGTTACAAATGAGCATTTTGTGGAAAGCAAGTATTGCACTCAACCATAACTTCGTAGCCGAACTGGGCGAACTGCTGCCCGTGGAACACAAATCGGGCAAGGAGATACAACTGGAAGAAAAAATAAAAGCATTAGAAGCTCAGCTGGAAAAACTGAACCTTGAGCTATCGGTTTACAAGGATGTGATCAGCAAATTCAAGCCATAATGTAATGAGATACAAACTAACATCCATTCTGTTGCTATACTTCACAGTGCTTATTTCAGCTCAAAGCACGGCCAGATACGTCGACACCGACGTGCGCGCCATGCAAATACCAAAAGCATCAACAAGAACAGTGGAGGATATTGCAACCTACATAAAGGCAAACTTCAGTACCGACGAAGAGAAAGCACGCGCTGCTTTTTACTGGATTTCGCAAACCATAAGCTACGACATTGCCAGCATGAACAGCACAAACTATTACGAAAACGAACAGCAGGTGGTGGACGAGGTAATGAAATCGCGCAAAGGAGTGTGCATGCATTATGCCACGCTGATGAGCTGGATTTGCAACCGGGTCGGCGTAAAAACCTTTGTGGTGGGCGGCTATACCCGCCAGAACGGCAAAGTCGACATTCTTTCGCACGCCTGGAATGTAAGCTTTGTGAATGGAAAATGGCAGATCATCGACCCTACCTGGGGCACAGGTCAAATAGTCAACGGCAAATTCGTACGCCAGCTGAACAATGAGTTTTTTCTGATGCAACCGGAAGAGGGCATCAAATCGCACTGTCCGTTCGACCCAATGTGGCAATTGCTACAATATCCTATCGACAACAATAACTTTTCGAAAGGCATTGTAGCTATCGACAAAAGCAAACCCCTGTTCAGTTTCAACGATTCAATTGCAGCTTACGAAAAAGCAGATGAACTGACCCGTCAGAAAGCCGCACTGCGTCGCATGAAAAACAACGGTATCAACAGCATACTACTTCAGGAAAATCAACATCAAATAAAAAACCGAATCAACGGCATACAGAAAAACACATCGATAGAAACTTTTAATAATGCAGTGAATACGCTCAATCAGGCTGTGAACGACCTGAATGAATTTATCAACTACCGAAACAAACAATTTACGCCCAAAAGGTCGGATGCAGCACTCAAACTGATGCTCGAAAATGTTGAAACTATACTTGCCCGATACAAAACAGAAGTGGCGGGAATAACATATGCCGATGCAGGTATAAAATACTCATTGAGCGAAATCAACAAAACAGTGCAAAGTCTGGAAGAAGCACTTGCCGAACAACGTACTTTTTTAGATAAATATTTATCAACTGCAAAAATATTCAGAAAATCATTGTTTTATAACTATAATTGGATGGGAGCACCCCTTCATCAAAGCAAATGAACCATAAAGAACCGGTAATACAAGTAGGTATTTTAACCTCAGAAAAAATTGAATTTGTGCTGAATGGCATTTTCATAGCACAAACAGGAAAAGATTATAGCGGCTATCAAAGCGCTGCCTACAACAATGGAAAAATACTTTTCGACGAAAAAGAGTACGACGAGCTGATTTTCGAACCCATCAAGGGCGAAACATCCTTCGACCTCATCAACGTAGTCATAGGCATCAACTTTCATTGGGAGCGCAAAGAAGACCAGCGTTTCAAAGGCGCACTCCGCATACTACCTGAAGAAAAAAACATAACTGCCATCAACCGTATTGGTGTTGAAGATTACCTCACAAGTGTAATTTCGAGCGAAATGAGTGCAACTGCCTCCGACGAATTGCTCAAAGCACATGCTGTAATTTCGCGCAGCTGGCTGCTCAAGCCCCTGCACGAACAAGACAGCGCAAACCACGAGCCGGCATCTCCAACAGAATTCAACACGGTGGATCCTGACAGCGCAATAGAAACACACATCAAATGGTACGAACGGGATGCCCATACACACTTCGATGTTTGTGCCGACGATCATTGTCAGCGCTACCAGGGCATTACGCGCGCCACCACAAAAGCGGTGGAAAAAGCCATTGAGGCCACCCGGGGCGAAGTATTGATGTCGGGAGATGAAATTTGTGATGCACGCTTTTCAAAATCATGTGGCGGCGTTTCCGAGACTTTCGAGAACTGCTGGGCACCGAAACATTACACTTATCTTTCGAAAGTGATAGACAATCCCAGCGCACCGGAAGGCTTCGAACTCGATTTGACCATCGAAGCCAATGCCGATCGATGGATTCGTCAGTCGCCCGAAGCATTTTGCAACAGTACCGACAAAAAAGTCTTATCGCAGGTGCTCAACAATTACGACCAGGAAACCACCGACTTCTACCGCTGGAAAGTAGAGTACAGCCAATCGGAACTATCAGAATTATTGCTTCGTCGTTCGGGCATCGATTTTGGCTACATCGTCGACCTGGTGCCTGTAAAACGAGGAGAATCGGGACGACTTGTCGAACTCAAAATTATTGGAACAAAACGAACCGTCATTGTAGGCAAAGAATTAGAAATTCGCAAATGGTTATCGAACTCTCACCTCTACAGCTCGGCTTTTGTTGTTGACAAACTGAAAATCGAAAACAATATTCCACAGCAATTCAGACTCACAGGAGCCGGCTGGGGACATGGAGCAGGACTTTGCCAGATAGGCGCTGCCGTTATGGGAGAAAAAGGATATAAATACAAACAAATCTTGTTACACTATTTCAGAGGAGCGTCGCTGGAGAAGATATACTAATCCGGTCTTTGTAATCGAATCTGTTGGATAAAAACCCGACAAGGAAATAAATCATCAGAGAACACGTTCAAACTAAATCAAGGAAACAAGAAATTAAACTTCAATACAAATGGAAAACAAACAAACGAAGAAAAGCTCACCCTGGGCATGGATACCTACCCTCTATTTTGCAGAAGGATTACCCTATGTAGTAGCCATGACGGTAGCAGTGATCATGTACAAACGTCTCGGCATCTCGAACACCGACATTGCCCTATACACAAGCTGGCTGTATTTGCCATGGGTTATTAAACCTTTCTGGAGTCCGTTTGTGGATTTAATAAAAACAAAACGCTGGTGGATTGTTAGTATGCAAATGCTGATCGGTGCCGGCCTTGCAGGAGTGGCATTTCTCATCCCCATGCCCTTCTTTTTTCAGGCCACACTGGCAGTACTTTGGCTCATTGCCTTCAGTTCGGCAACACACGATATCGCTGCCGATGGATTTTACATGTTAGCGCTCGACAGCTCACAGCAATCTTTCTTTGTGGGTATCCGCAGCACCTTCTACCGACTTGCTATGATTTCGGGACAGGGCGTGCTGATTATCATTGCAGGTAGCCTCGAAAGCTGGACAGGACTTGAACCCATGCAATTTACGGTCCAATCGTCCAATACGGCACAGACAGAAATGGTGATGCCGACCGGGAATGCAGCCATCGCTCCCACCGACGAAATGACTTTTATTGCATTTCCCGAAAATCTTGTTTTGAGCACGAACAACATCAGTGTCGATTCTTTGAATAAAATCAGGACTTTTGCTTCGGAACAAAATCAGGCGAATGGCTTTATTGCTGTCGAAAAAACAGCGGCTGAGATCAAAAAAGACGATGCCTCCTGGTGGACGCATAACGTTTCGGCACCTTTAGGTCATTTCATAAAAACAAATTTTGGCGAGAAGCGCGAAATAGTTTCTACCACCGATGGTAAAGTAGGAAACGCAGGTCTGGTAGCGGTTCGGTTGAGCAAAAAACCCGAACCCGGACAGGATGTGGTACTTAATTCAAGTTTTGGCAAAGGAGACAAGAGCATCTCTTTGCTCTCCGGCGAACGCATTGTATTCAACGAAAGCAACTGGGACAAACCCGCCTACCTTGTGGTTCAGCTCGACTACAAGCTAAAAGACGAAGTAAAAAGCGAATTCAAAGGTATTTCGGGCAATATAAAGCTGGCCTGGAGCATCACCTTCTTTATTCTTGCCGGTATGTTTATTTTGTTCTTTGTTTATCACAGATTTGTGTTGCCAAAACCAGCTTCCGACCATGCCACCGCCACCCATTCGGCAACAGATATTTTGCGCGAATTCGGAGGAACTTTCAAATCGTTCTTCCAGAAACCGGGTGTTGGACTTGCCATCACCTTTATGCTTCTCTACCGTTTGGGCGAAGCCATGTTGGTGAAAATGGCCTCACCATTCCTGCTCGATGCCCGCGAAGTTGGTGGACTTGGACTTACAACAGGTCAGGTAGGTCTTGTATATGGAACTGTTGGTATCATTGCGCTCACACTCGGAGGTATAGTGGGAGGTATTGCTGCCTCGCGCCGTGGACTTAAATTCTGGATATGGCCCATGGCTTTGTGTATTACGTTACCACACTTGGCCTTCCTTTATTTATCGTGGTTTCTACCCGAAAATTTATTCCTGATCAATGCAGCGGTGGCCTTCGAACAGTTCGGATATGGATTCGGATTTACAGCTTACATGCTATATATGATTTATTTTGCCGATGGCGAACACAAAACAGCGCACTATGCCATTTGCACAGGCTTCATGGCTATGGGTATGATGTTGCCCGGCATGATAGCTGGTTGGTTACAGGATTTGCTGGGCTACAATCATTTCTTTATTTGGGTAATGATTTGCGCCATTCCTACACTAGCTGTTATACCATTTATGAAAATCGACAAAAACTATGGTATAAAAAAGAAAGAAGCTTAAGAAGCTAATTTGCCAATAAGTGAATATGCCAATGTGCCAATGAGAGAAATGTTGGAATGTAAAAACAAAAATTTGAAAACTCTTCTGTAAAATCGATTCAGAACAAAAAATATCTCATTTTGCAAAATCAAAAATAAGATATAAAATTCTATCGCATTGTTTTCTTATTCGTTTTTCGTTTCAATGACTCATTGGCATATTGGCTCATTAGTATATTGGCACATTGACTTATTTTCTTTACTTTTGCACACAATAATTCTGTTGCAATATAACATTTAATAATTTTTCCCGATTGAAAGTCTGTCATTTATGGATGATATTGGGGAATTTGATTTTTATATGAAAATATTAGTTCTTGGCGCCGGGAAAATGGGCACATTCTTGACCGATGTATTGTGTATTCAGCACGAGGTTGCACTTTTCGACACCGACCCTAAACGCCTTCGTTTTGTGTTCAATACCTTTCGAATGACTCAATACGAGGAAATTCGCGAATTCGAACCGGAGTTGGTCATCAACTGCGTCACCCTTAAGTACACAATCGACGCTTTTCAGACTGTACTTCCTTTTCTGCCCAAAAACTGTATCATTTCGGATATTGCTTCGGTAAAAACGGGATTACAGGCCTACTACGAAAGCACCGGTATGCGTTATGTTTCAACACATCCGATGTTTGGCCCTACCTTTGCCACGCTCGACAACCTGAGTACGCAAAGCGCCATTATCATTTCTGAATCCGACCATATGGGAAAAGCATTTTTCAAAGATTTGTATGGTTCGCTGCACCTCCGTATTTTTGAATATACTTTCGACGAGCACGACGAAACAATCGCCTACTCGTTGTCCATCCCATTTGCATCCACCCTTGTTTTTGCTTCGGTAATGAAACATCAGGAAGCGCCGGGGACTACATTTAAACGCCACATGGACATTGCAAAAGGACTGCTTTCGGAGGACGATTATTTGTTGACAGAAATTCTGTTCAATCCCAACACACCCAAGCAAATCAATAATATCCGCACCGAGTTAAAAAATTTGCTGAACATGATTGAAAACAAAGACACTGAAAAAATGCAGGCTTTTCTGACGAAAGTGAGAAAAAACATAGAATAGCCCAACAACGATTGGCTTAAAAGAAGAAATAAACAATAGATTTGAGATTCGTATAATTCGTATTCATTTATTAAAATCAGTATCAAATGGAAGCAAAAGAACAAGTATTGGACGCCATGAAAAAAGCAGGCGCACCCTTGAATGCAGGAAAAATAGTAGAACTCACCGGCCTTGACCGCAAGGAAGTTGACAAAGCCATGAAAGCTTTAAAAGCCGATGGCGCTATCGAATCGCCTAAAATGTGCTACTGGCAACCAAAATAAGAAATCTAATTCTGTCGTCCTGATAAAGCCTTGTTTTTTCAGGACGACACTTTTATACCCGCTGCCTGCCCATGAAGGAAATTCTTTTTTACGCAGCCTCAGTGGAACTGAAAAACTATTTTGGTTGCCCAAGCAGAAAATCTCTTTTTATTTTCGGCATCAAAACAGCTTACTTAATGCAACATACCCCTCACGCCGCATACAAAGCAAAATATTTATGCAATAAAAATTTGTTTTGTATCAAAAAAGCAGTATCTTTGCACTCACAAAATATCGCGGAGTGGAGCAGTGGTAGCTCGTTGGGCTCATAACCCAAAGGTCGTTCGTTCGAGTCGGGCCTCCGCAACTTAATAAGGATTCATGATTTTCGTGAGTCCTTTTTTTTGCTTAATATACATAAAAAAGTTGAATTAATTTATTTTAATTCATTTGGAACTCTGTTTCATTGAATTTTATGTTTATAATAAAAAAAATGCTATATTTGCACCTCGTTTGAAAAAATTGAAATAATTAATGTTTTATCTTTAAATAAATTTTCCATGCAAAACAAAGGACTTATCAGGATTTTTGCAGTAGCACTCACTTTGGTGTGTTTGTTTTACCTGTCCTTTACTGTTGTTACAAGTACCTACAATAAAAAAGCAGTTGACTACGCAGCAGGGGACAAAATGAAAGAGTTTCAGTATCTGGACTCTGTGGCCAACGAAAGCGTTTGGTTAGGCTACACTTTGAAAGAATGTCGCGAGAAGGAAATCAACCTTGGTCTCGACTTGAAGGGTGGTATGAACGTTACACTCGAAGTATCGGTTCCGGACATTATCCGTTCGCTATCAGGATATAACACTACTCCAAACTTCAACAAAGCAATCGCTACTGCTTCCGAAAGACAAAAAACAAACAGTCAGGTTCAGTACATTGATTTATTTGTTAAAGCGTATAAAGAATTAGATCCTAACGCTAAACTGGCTACAGTTTTCAGCACTTTCGAACTAAAAGATAAGATTTCGTTGACTACTTCAAACGAAGACGTGGTAAAAGTATTGAAAGAAGAAATTGATGGAGCTATCAGCAACTCATTCAATGTACTTCGTACACGTATCGACCGTTTCGGGGTTGTGCAGCCCAACATACAGCGCGACAACAACAACACA
>JAYFRI010000243.1:0-23096 GCA_034926015.1 Paludibacter sp.
CTCCTTTGTTGCTTTTTGCGCTGCAATTGTTGTCACACTTTCGAGTATATCTATCGCTGTATTTGGTATTACTCTAAAAATGGATGCTTCGGTATCAAATAGTTCCGATAATTTTTCGAAATCGACACCTGCAGCAATCGATACAATGATTTGTTTTTTGTAATCAATTTTGTGTTCAATTTCTTTTACCACCGTTTCCACAAGCCAGGGCTTAACTGCAAGGATAATAATGTCGGCATCTTTTATAATTTCAGCATTGCTTTTACTCGTCGAAATTTCAGGTGCAAATGTTTGAAGCGCCTGAAGATGATCAGCAGAAATATCACTTACCCGAATGTTACTTGCCTGAACAGTAGTTCCTTTGGATAGACCACGGGCAATAGCCCCACCCATATTTCCGGCACCGATAATACTAATTTTCAAATCTGTTGTTTCCATTTTTATGTATGTTGCTGATTGTTTGTACAAAGATAGAATATCTTATTAAAATTATAAATAAAAAGTCCGAAAAATATATTACAAAGAACTTATAAACTTATCCTGATGCTTCCTTTCAGTCCCCATTTGGTTGTTCCGGGTCTTTCGGTTTCGGTGAGCCTCCAAAAAGATTGCAGTGTGATAAAACGGAGTAAATTGCTGAACCCTGCTCCCACTTCCACATAAGGCTTATTGGTGGTATGAATATAATCAGGAATATCAAGTACATTATTATGTGTGGTATTCATGCTACCATAGTACATCTTAAGGCTCATCAGTTCGCGTAAATTCAGATGTTTTATAAGTGGTATCTGATTGAACAAAATACCGTTGAGCGAAACTTCGTTGTGCCAGATTGCATATCGGTCGGCCCTGAATTCCATTACATTCATGAGTGCAAAATTGAACCTGCTATAACCGTTGGTAATGTTTCCGGAAGGCATTTTAAGCAACTGATAAGGTAATTCGCCGAAAATAGCTCCTCCTTCGACCATATATTCCCAGTATCCTATATTAAAATTGACCAACTGCCTTATTTGCCCCGATAATTTAGCATAATTTCCATTTTTTTCGGCCACCTCATAGCGACCGCCTTCGAGCAAAGCATAAAAAACAGGTTTGTTATTGTTACTGTAAATACGCTGAAAATGGTCGTCGTAAACTCTTTCGCCAAACGAGAACCGAGTGAGCAAAGTAAACGATTGCTGTTTCATTCTATCATAACTTACAGTATTCGAAGCGAATGGTAACATTTCGCCGGCTCCGTAAGTATTGGAACGAAAGAATAGATTACTTTCAATATCCGAACTCCAGTCGTTCGAAAAAGAAACTGTTACTTCCTGCCGCTCGCTCATATTACCTGCTGAACGCAGTCCGAAGATAGTTCCGGCAATGTCTTCGTCGCCCGAATTGAGTGGATTCTCACGAATAAGAAAATCATTATAATCATAGTTCTCGCTCCTGTAATCGTTTGTATAGACAGCTCCTAAAATTCGTCGTTGATTGCCTGGCAATTTTACCTGAGCTAAGCCGGAATATTTAACTGTATTATTTTTAAAACCATAGCCAGCGTAACCACCCAAACGGATATTTTTCCACAAACGTTCGTTGGTATAAACTGGCAAAGTAAGGCGTAGCCCTTCAATGTCGGTATAGCGCGCCAGGTTCTGAATTTTTCCCACATCTACTTTCCCTACCGGGATGTAACCGGTGATAATGATATCGGCCAGCCATTTAGCAACTTTTATTATCGGAGTTTCGTTCAAAGTACTTATTTTCGAATTCAAAGTATCGGCTGAATAATTGCTTTGTGCAAAATTATCCGAAGCTGAAGACAAAAACTGCTGATCGGTGGAAGCAACGCTTCGGCTCAAAAAAAGTCTTGGCTTTGGCTGCGTACTATCGGCCAATAACTCATACATAATGTCCAATGCAGTATTGCCCTTATCTAAAGTCCAGCTATTGTCGGGTTGAATTTTAAATTGCTGATAAATACGCAGGTTATTGATAAAATTAAGATTGGCCTGCGATGGTAATTCTGCTTTGATCGAAACCAAAGCCAATGTTGCAGCATCAATCTGCATCGATCCGTTGAAAGCCAGATTCTTATCATTTTTCGACCGAAAATGCAGTTGGTATAGCTTTCTGTCGTTCACAAACGTACTATCTACCAAAAAAAAATTATAATACACATTGCCCGAATTGGCCAAAGGACTTATTATACTTTTTCCAAATATGCTTACTGTATTTCCATAAAAATTCTGATCTGTACCAATTTCGCCAATCAGTTTCAAAATTATCTTTTCGGTATCCATAGTCGACGAAAATATATTCTTCGTCTCCTCTTTCTTTTCTCCCGCCGAAAGAAGATAAGTGTTTTCGGCCATATACAAAGGCAAAATAAGACTTGAATCGACCTGTGAAACAGCCCCTCTTGATAGTTGTTCGAAAATCCGCTTATTCACCGAACGTTGTCCAACTTTAGCTAGCAACACCAGATTTTGTTCCGTACGTTTGGATATAAATGCTGGATTTCGGGTCACATCATTCATTTGTTTCTTCTGACGGACTCTTTTCATAAGGTCTATGGCCGGATTGGAGCCCGGTACCACAAAAACTTCCTGAAGCTGTGTATTTTCTTCCTGCAATTCAACCTGAACACCAACACTTTGCCCCGGTTTAAGTTTCATTTCTTTCCGGCGGTAACCTACACACGAAAAAACAACAGTTGTTTCTTTTCCCTGCGTGCGCACCATAAAATATCCTTCTTGGTTCGATTTGACCCCAATATCGGTATTTTTAAAGAAAATATTTACATCCGGTATGGGACTTTTGTCAAGCGCATTCAGTACCTGACCTACAGCCAGTGTTTCCTGAGCATTTAATAACCCAGTGGCTACCATTAAAAGTAAGCCCAACAAAAAACATGTTATTCTTTTGAAATTCATTTATTTAATTTGAAAAAACGTGTAAAAAACAGATAAAATAATCATTTTGAATGTTTATTCAGCGGGTGAAATTCCAGAATGGTATCGCGCAGAAAATGAACATCAATATGCGTATAAAGTTCGGTTGTAGTTATGGATTCGTGACCCAGAAGTTGTTGAATGGCTCGCAAGTTTGCTCCATTTTCCAATAGATGCGTTGCAAAAGAATGACGAAAAGTGTGCGGACTCACATTTTTACGAATACCGGCCATGGCTGCTAACTCCTTAACAATCGTAAATATCATTGCTCTTGTCAGTTTGGCACCCCGTCGGTTCAAAAAAAGCACATCTTCACTCCCTTTTTTAACCTTCATTAGGTTTCGATCCACTTTCCATAATTCTATTTGCCGAATGGATTGTGGCGAAAGCGGAACAAGTCTTTGCTTGCTTCCCTTTCCTTCGACCAACATATATCCTTCGACAAAGTAAATTTTTGATAATTCGATATTTATAAGTTCCGATACCCGCAAACCCGAGCCATAAAGCGTTTCGACAATGGCTTTATTTCTCTGCCCTTCGGCTTTGGACAAATCAATGGCTTCAATAATACGGTCAATCTCCTTCACCGATAAAACTTCGGGCAATCGCATCCCTATTTTCGGACTTTCAAGTAACTCAGTAGGGTCATCATCTCTCTTGTTTTTATAAATCAGAAAATGATAAAACGAACGAATGCTCGACAACACGCGAGCTTGCGAACGGGGATGAATGCCCAAACTGGCAATTTCGATGATAAAATCACGTAAAATTTCGTTGCTTGCATGCTCAGCTTTTACATGGAGATCCGCCAGATAAGTCTCCAATTTTAACAAATCTCGTTCGTAAGCTTCAATGCTATTATCCGATAAAGCTTTTTCAAGTTTCAGATAAAGATGATATTCGTCGTTGAGCGATAGCATTTTATAAATTAAGTTGACGTATCGGTAGATTTAAAAAATAATTATGCAAAGATACAAAAAGAGCTTGTATAAAAAATTGACCTTCGAAATTGTATACAATAGAATTAAATAAAATCAACTTAAAAAAACATTATCATAGTGCTGTTCGTTTTTTCAGAAAACACTATTGTCGAAATATCGCGTCTTCAGCCTTTCGAAACCTGAATTGTAGAAAAAAATACCATTTGGAAAAACGAATCTAAATTCACGATTAAATTCTTTGGTCTGAAGCGGGATTGAAATTAATTACTATTTTTGCAAAAGAGAAAATATTCAATATGTCGGAAAAAGTAAAACTTCAGGAATTGACAGAAGAGGAACAGATTCAAAAAGAGTTTGATGCTTTGATTGAAGATTATAAGCACACCAATCACAAACAAAAGATTGAGCTGATAACCAAAGCTTTCAACTTTGCTAATGTTGCTCACAAGGGGATTAAGCGACGCTCAGGCGAACCTTACATCATGCATCCGCTGGCAGTGGCCCGTATTGCTGTACGCGAAATAGGGTTAGGCTCGACTTCCATCTGTTCGGCGCTTTTGCACGATGTGGTTGAAGATACTGATTACACTACAGAAGACATCGAAAACCTCTTCGGACCAAAAATTGCCCATATTGTTGATGGACTCACAAAAATATCGGGTGGCGTGTTTAACGAAATTGCATCGGAGCAAGCCGAGAATTTCCGAAAACTGCTTCTTACAATGTCCGAAGATATCCGTGTTATTTTGATAAAAATAGCCGACAGGCTTCATAACATGCGAACATTAGGCTCAATGCCTCCCGCAAAACAATACAAAATCACCGGTGAAACAAATTATATCTACGCTCCTCTCGCCCACCGCCTCGGGCTTTTCCGCATTAAAACCGAACTCGAAAATCTCTGCTTCAAATACGAACATCCCGAAACTTATTTCCTAATAGAAAAAAAACTTGCTGTCGATGAGGAAGCCCGTAATCAGTTTTTCAAAGAATTTTCAGGCCCTATCCGGCGCAAAATGGGCGAAATGGGTTACGAATTTTTTCTGAAAGAAAGAATTAAGTCGGTTTATTCTATCTGGAACAAAATGTCGACAAGAAACATCCCTTTCGAAGAAGTTTACGATATACTGGCGCTGCGCATTGTTTTTAAGCCAAAACCAGGGATGAGCGAAAAAGACCAATGCTGGATGCTATATTCATCACTTACTGAAATTTACAAACCGCACCCTGAACGTATCCGCGACTGGGTAAGCAATCCCAAAGCTAACGGCTACGAAGCGCTTCACGTAACGGTTATGGGCCCATTCGGTCGCTGGGTAGAAATACAAATCCGCAGCGAACGCATGAATGATATCGCCGAAAAAGGACTGGCTGCACACTGGAAATATAAAACAGGCGAATCCGATGAATCGTCGGAGCTCGACAAGTGGATGAAAACAATCAAGGAATTGCTCGAAAATCCGGAATCGAATGCCATCGATTTTATGGACACTTTCAAGCTGAACCTTTTTGCCTCCGAAATTTTTGTTTTCACACCTAAAGGAGAAATAAGAACCCTTGCTTCGGGCTCAACAGCACTTGATTTTGCATTCGCTCTCCACTCCGACCTTGGTATGCGCTGTATCGGCGCAAAAGTGAATCATAAGCTTGTTCCGCTCAGTTATAAGCTCAATTCAGGCGATCAGGTTGATATTTTGACTGCCAAAAAGCAAAGTCCGCAGCCCGAATGGATCGACTATGTTACCACTGCCCGGGCCAAAGCCAAACTGCGTTCCCATTTTAAAAAGGAAGAAAAAATGCTGATGATGATCGGTCAGAAGAAAATTGAAGAAGCACTTGCCGAAATCAATCTAAATCCTGAAAACGAAGTGATGGTTCGCATAATGAATCATTACAAATTCAGCCAAAAAAACTCATTGTACTTACAGGCCGGGAAAGGATTACTCAATCTGGAGGATATCGGTAAAGTGATATTCAAAACAAAATCCCAGAATGTTTTTATCAAATACCTCAAAATGCCTTTTGGAGGCTCAGCCGATAACAAAAACAACAAACCGACTACGGTGGATCTTGTTCCGGCAACCAAAGTCGACCGTAAAAAAACATTTATACTTTCGGAAGACAATGCCGGCATTACTTACAAACTTGCCGACTGCTGCCATCCAATTCCGGGGGATGATGTGTTAGGCTACGTCGACGATTCTGAAATTGTAATTATTCATAAACGTCAGTGTCCCACTACCGCAAAGTTAAAATCAAGCTTTGGCGAGCGACTTGTTTCAGCCGAATGGAGTACACACAAAGCACTATCATTCATCGAAATACTCGAAATAAAGGGTATAGACAAAAAGGGAGTAATGATAGAAATTCTGAAAGTCATCTCAGAAAAATACGGTGGTAATATAAACAAAATCAACATCGAAACCAATGCCGGTATTTTTATCGGACGGTTTTATATTTACGTTCACGATACCGAAGACATCGATATTCTATGTAAAAACATTATGAAAATCAAAGAAATAAACTCGGTACAAAGAATACAGGAATAAAAAAACACCTTGAATTAAAATTATTATGCAAAAAACGTTCCTTCAGCTTATGGGCTTATTATGCCTCAGTCTTATCTTCACTTCGGGTGCAACAAAAAAATCGGTTGCCAATTATCAAGTCATTCCACTTCCAAACGAAATTATTGCCCATAAAAGTCAATGTTTTACGCTCGACAAAAGCGTGAAAATTGTTTATCCTGCCGGCAATGAAAAAATGCTGAAAAATGCTGATTTTCTGAGCCAATACATCAAAGATCAGTGTGGCATTGAAACTTACACCACCACCGACAGTAAAACAAAAAAAGCTATTGTACTTCGTCTTGATTTAAAAGAAGCTGCTCCCGAAGCTTATCGTATTGTTGTAAACCCTCAACAAATTATTGTTTCAGCCTCCACCGAAAATGGGATTTTTTACGGCATTCAAACCTTACGAAAATCAATTCCGTCAGAAAAATCAACAACAGTGGAATTTCCGGCAGCCACGGTAAACGATGCTCCCCGTTTCCCCTATAGAGGAATGCACCTTGATGTTGTGCGCCACTTTTTTTCTGTCGACGAAGTGAAAACATATATCGACATTTTGGCATTGCACAATGTAAACACCTTTCACTGGCATTTAACAGATGATCAGGGATGGAGAATTGAAATAAAAAAATATCCACTACTCACTGAAATTGGATCGAAAAGAGCTGAAACTGTGATAGGTAGAAACACTGGCGTTTATGATGGAATTCCATACGGAGGCTTTTATACACAGGATGAATGTCGCGAAATAGTGGCTTATGCCGCCGACAGATACATCAATATAATTCCAGAAATCGATATGCCGGGACATATGCTGGGTGCCCTGGAAGCCTACCCTGAATTAGGCTGCACCGGCGGACCTTACAAGGTTTGGCGCATTTGGGGAATTTCGGAAGATGTTTTATGCGTTGGGAACGACAAGACTTTGAAATTTATAGAAGATGTACTCACCGAACTGATTGATGTTTTTCCGTCAAAGTACATTCATATAGGTGGCGACGAATGCCCTAAAACAAGCTGGAAAAAGTGTCCGAAATGTCAGGCTCGCATCACATCACTAGGCCTGGTTACCGACGAACATCATACGGCCGAAGAGCGTTTACAGAGCTATTTCATGGCCTATGCCGAAAAGTTGCTTAATGATAAAGGACGGAAAATTATTGGTTGGGATGAAATTTTGGAAGGCGGTCTTGCTCCCAATGCAACCGTAATGTCGTGGCGGAGCATGGAAGGTGGAATCGAAGCCGCCAAACTCCATCACGATGTGATAATGACGCCAAACTCGCACTTATATTTTGATCATTATCAAAGTATTGACACTGAATTGGAACCTTATGCCATTGGTGGATACAGTTCGGTCAGAAAAGTATACGAATGGGATCCGCTCCCCGCTTCGCTTACCAACGAAGAACAGAAACACATCCTTGGTGCGCAGGCCAATGTGTGGACCGAATACATCGCTACATTTAAACATGTACAATACATGGTGTTACCACGTCTGGCGGCGCTTTGCGAAGTGCAATGGTCGAAACCCGAACAAAAAAACTACTTTAATTTTCTGAAACGCATTCCGAATCTTGTCGGGATTTATAAACTGAACAATTATAACTATGCGCGCCATTTATTTGATGTTTCGGCTGATTTCACATCAAATCCTAAAGATAGAAGCGTTGATGTAAAATTATTAACGCTCGATAAAGCTCCTATTCATTATACGCTTGATGGCAGCGAACCCACACCATCGTCGGCTGTTTATTCTGATATTTTAAAAATCAAACAAAATGCTCAGCTTCGGGCAGTTGTTTTCAGAGGACAGGAAGCAAGCAGAATACTGAAAGATGAAATATTGTTTAGTAAGTCCACATTAAAGCCAATAAAGGCGCTACAGCCTCTGAACGAAAAATATATGTTCAATGGCATTACTACTTTGGTGGATGGGTTACATGGCAATAAAAACTATAAAACAGGCAGGTGGATTGCGGTGTATGGCAACGATATGAATGCGTTGATCGATTTGGAAAAAAGTACAACGATACAGGAAGTAGCCATTTCAGTTTGTGTGGATAAAGGAGCATGGGTATTCGATGCACGAAGTCTTAGTATCGAAACCTCGGTCGATGGTGTAACATACAAACGAGTTGCCATGGAGAATTATCCACCAATGAAAAAAGACGATGCCAATGGCGTTATTGCACATAAGCTTAGCTTCAGTCCCGTGGAAGCACGTTATGTAAAAGTAATGATCGGCTCGGAGCAATTTCTTCCCGACTGGCATAGCGGCAAAGGTTCTAAAGGATTTTTGTTTGTAGATGAAATCACTATCAATTAAAGCTTTGGATAAAAACATTGTAAAAAACCCTGAAAATCAAAATTGATTTTCAGGGTTTTTTACAATGTTATTTACGGCTTATTTACTCGGCCGAGAATTTATAAACGCACCATTCGTCGTATTTCTGCCCGGGACGAAGTACCGGACTTGGGAAGAAAGGAATGTTGGCTGAGTTAGGAATGCTCTGCGTTTCGAGGCAAATAGCATCCTGACGGTCGTAAATTTTACCTTCTTTACCGGTTACTTTGTCAATCCAGTTACCGGTGTAAACCTGCACACCAGGCTGAGTCGTGAAAACTTCCATTTTACGACCACTTTCGGGTTCGTAAACCGTTCCGGCTAACACATAATCTCCGGCCTGAGCACGGCGAATGCACCAATTGTTATCAATTCCCCAACCGGGAACAAAAACTTCATCGTCAATACGATCTCCTACAACTGTAGGTTCACGAAAATCGAACGGAGTACCTTCCACTTTACTTATTTCGCCCGACAGCGCAAATGAATCATCCAGCACAGTATAAAAATCAGCATTCAGCTGCATGACATGATTTTTGATTGTGCCGTTACCTGCACCTTTCAGGTTGAAATAAGAGTGATTGGTAAGGGCGATAATTGTAGGTTTATCGGTAGTAGCTTCGTAATGAATTTTCACTTCGTTATCGTCGGACAAAGAATAGGTACAAGTTACTGTCAGATTCCCGGGATATCCTTCTTCTCCATCAACCGAAAGGAGTTCGAGCACAAGCTCTGTTTCGCTCGATGACTTAACTGTCCATACTTTTTCATTAAATCCGTGAATACCACCATGTAAAGAGTTAGTTCCATTATTAACAGGAAGCTGATATTCAACACCATCGAGAGTGAATTTACCATCTTTAATACGGTTGGCCACCCTGCCACATACAGCACCAAAGTAGATTTCTTTTTCAATCACTTCGTTAAGCGTATCGAAAGCAAGTACCACATCGTCGAATTTACCGTTTTTGTCGGGCGCATACAAACGAATAATTTTTGCCCCATAGTTGGTAATGTCTACCGACATCCCGTTTTTATTGAACAAAGTATAAAGCGATACGGGCATTCCGTCGAGTTCAATTTGTAATTCCTGAGCTGTTTTCATTTTTGTTTTTAGTATTTAAATCATAAATATGCTTGTTTTCAGCATTTTTTATGACTAGAAAATTTTTAATCAATTTTGCAGGCTCCATCACCTATTTCTGCAATATAAAATTCGGGTTTGATACCAATTTTAGCTTCGTAAGCTGCGCCAACTTCTTTGATAAAGGTATCAATGGCTTCATCTTTTACCAACGAAACCGTACAACCACCAAAACCTCCACCGGTCATGCGCGAACCTATCACTCCATCTATTTTCCATGCCTCTTCGGCCATGCAATCCAATTCAGGACCTGTCACTTCATAATCGTCGCGCAATGAAACGTGAGATGCATTCATCAGTTGACCAAAACTTTCGAGATCTCCCGCTTTCAGGGCTTTCACCGCATCGCTGGTGCGCTGCACTTCGCCCACTACGTGGCGAGCACGTTTGTGCGCTACCGGATCGGTAATTGCCGATTCAACTTCCTTAAATTTAGCTTCGGTAAGTTCGGCAAGGTATTTTATGGAAATCACTTTATTTAATTGTTCTACAGCCAACTGACATTGTGCAACGCGCGCATTGTAAGCTCCTGAATCCAATTTGTGAGGGCTGTGTGTGTTCGAGATCAATATTTTCACACCTTCAAGCTTCACCGGAACAAGTTCGAACTCAAGTGTGTCGCAATTGAGGTGAATAGCGCTATCTTTCGCTCCGTTGGCCGAGGCAAACTGATCCATAATACCACAGTTGACAAGCGCAAACTCGTGCTCTGCTTTCTGACCAATCTGAGCCAGTTCTGTTCTGTTGAAACCTGTCCCGAGTTGATCGTTGAAAGCGAATGCGGTAACCACTTCGAGTGCAGCCGACGACGAAAGTCCTGCTCCGTTAGGAACATTTCCCCAAATAAGAAGATCGTAACCCTGCGTAATTTCAATACCGCGTTTAACAAACTGAGCAATAACTCCCAGCGGATAATTGGCCCATGACTTTTCGAGACGGGTAGTTAACTGGTCGAAGCCGAGCGAAATGATCTCAGGTTGATTAAGCGACTTAAAGTTCATTTCTTTTTTGTCGTTTTTTGCCAACAACAAATACGTTCCGAAACTTAATGCACATGGAAATACCGAACCACCATTATAATCGGTGTGTTCGCCGATAAGGTTAACACGGCCTGGTGAAAAATAAACGGCATCGGCAGCCTTACCATAAGCCGATTCGAAAGCTGATTTTAATTCTTGAACTGTCATATTATATAAATGTTTATGTAGTTTAAATTTAAAGCACAAAATAACAAAAAAATGAAGGATCGAACAGGAAAGAAATTATGTTGTAAAGCATGTTTTGTTTCTTAAAAAAACGAATTAACTTTGCAATCAATAAATGATGATGTTGAACCTGATTTTTGTTAATAATGAAAGATCAATCCGTTAAAACATATATTGGTTTTGCCACCACAGGTACAGTACTCACAATTGCGGGAGCAATATCTAAAATTCTGCAATTGAATATTTCGACACCTTGTTTTATTATCGGCTTTATTCTCATCATTTATACATGGATAATTACAATAGCCGATATACGAACAAAAGGAATTTACAATGCATCCTTTTGGTTAAAATCGATATTGATTTTCCCTTATATCTGTCCGTTGATTTATTTAATTCAACGAAAAAGACTCACTCAACCCTGAAGCGCATCAAGCCAAACGATACAATCAGTTCATCAATTGCATAGCCGACCCACTGATTTGTAAAAGCGAAATTTCACAAAGTTTGGTATTGTACTGCGCCTGTACAAGTCTTTCCTCGGCTTCGAGCAGGCTGTTTTGCGCTTCGCGAAGTTCGATGCCAGATAAGTCTCCTAACTTATAACGCTCAATTGCAATTTCGTAGTTTTCAACAGCATTACTCAGGTTTTCGCGTTCGAGCGTGGTAAGCTGCATGTTGTTTTCGTAAGCCATCCAGATATTCGAAAAATCACTTTCAATGCTTAACAACAATTCTTCGTTGGCAAGTTGCTTGTTTTCAATTTCTATCTTGGCATTTGTTTGCTCCCGGCTTCGGTTAAAACCATCAAAGAGCGTAAATCCGAGCGTCAGCCCAAGGTTCGATCCCAACTGATTTTGTTGCCTGTAAGCGTTATATTCATATCTGTTTTGCACATAACCATATCCGGCGTTTAGTTTCAGATAGGGATAATTGCGGGATTTAGCTTGCTTCAAATCAATCATTTTCAGCATTCTTTCTTTTTCGGAAAGCAAAATGTAAATATTCGATTGAAGCGTTTTTTTCCAGAGTTGATCTTTCGAAAGCAATGCATTAAACACAATGGCTGTATCGGTCACCGAAATTTGCTGCTCCACATTTTTGAGTGCCATAAGCTGATTGAGTTTGACACGGGTAGAAAAAACAACTTCCCGCTGACGAATGAGCTTCGAACTGTCGGCATTGAAATCGACTTTTGCCTGCTGTAAATCAAGTCGCGACATAGAGCCGATATTGTAACGTGCTTCTACAATGCGCAGACGCTCTTTGGATAAGCGAACAGCCGATTTAAGATTGTTTAATTGTATGTTCTGATGAACATAATTAAAATATTCCGACGACAGGCTGGCTATAAAATTCTCAACATTCAACAGCATATTGAGTTCACCAATCTGCTGAAGCTGTTTCAATTTCGAATAGTTGGTTTGCACCCTGAAACCATCAAAAACGGTCCAGTTAAGATTCACGCCTGCATCGAAAGCCGAATTGTTTACATTGTTGTTCTTCACAATTGCACTTCCATCGGCCGGGATTTGCTCCACGCTGTTCAATCGTTGACTGTAGGTGGAATTAAGGCTTATTGTAGGCAAAAAACCGGCATTACCGATTGTCAGATTGTTATCAGCAATTTTTTGCTCGTTCTTACTTATTCTGATCTGATAATTTTGCTCAAGCCCTGTTGTGATACATTGTTTCAGGTTGAAACTTTGCTGCGAAAAAACAATAAAAGGGTTGAGAACCAAAATCAACATTCCTTTGCTTCGTATCAATTTGCCGAATCGGTTATTTGTTAAGTATTTCATTTTCAATATTAAATCTAAATGCGTTAATCCTGATTATTTACTTTTATTTCGGTTGGACGAAACAAACATATACATTGCCGGAACAACAAACAAAGTAAGAAAAGTTGAAACAAGCATTCCTCCAATTACTGCCACACCCATTGCCACGCGGCCGTTAGCACCCTCGGCACTTGCAAAAGCCAGTGGTAACAAGCCCAGAATAGTTGAGAAACTTGTCATTAAAATCGGGCGTAAACGCTGCACCGAAGCTCCGATAATGGCCGATTTTTTATCTATTCCATCTGCCTGTCGCTGATTAGCAAATTCCACAATCAAAATCCCATTTTTAGCCACCAAACCAATTAGCATAATAATACCAATCTGGCTGAAAATATTCATGGTTATGCCTCCGAAATACATAAAAACCAGTGCTCCTGCCACCGCCAACGGCACCGTAAACATAATGACAAACGGATCTTTAAAACTTTCGAATTGAGCAGCCAAAATCAAAAAGATAAGCACCAGCGCCAACACAAAAGCAAACAAAAGGCTCGATGAACTTTCGCGGAAATCTTTCGAATCGCCCGAGAGTGCAGTACGGAAACTGTCGTCGAGTGTTTCTTTTGCAATGCGATCCATCTCATCCAAACCCACACCAATTGTAACGCCGGGAGCAAGACCTGCCGATACTGTGGCCGAATTAAACCTGTTATAACGATACAGCTGAGGCGGTGCCACTGTTTCTTTCAGCTCCACAAGGTTATCCAACTGAATCATATTGCCTTGATTATTTTTAAGATAAACCGACTTTAAATCAAGTGGTGTATTGCGTTGCTGACGGTTAATTTCACCCAAAATCTGATACTGTTTTCCGTTCATGTAAAAATAGCCCATACGCTGTCCGCTCAGGGCATATTGAAGTGTTTGGCCAATGTCCCGGGTACTCACACCCAGCAATGAAGCCTTGTCTCTGTCAATTACAATGCGGGTTTCTGGTTTTGTAAATTTCAGGTTTACATCGCTCATCTGAAACATTGGACTCTGGCGCACTTTATCCATAAACGCAGGGATAAATTCCTGTAATTTTTCGATGTTAGGCGCTTGCAAAACGTACTGAATAGGCATACCTGAACGTCGTCCACCAAAAGTAGACTGTTGTTGTACAAAAGCACGTGCCTCAGTCATATGCCTCAGGTTTTTGGTTAAACTATCCGCTATTTGCATTTGATTCCGTTCCCTTTTATCAATATCAGGAAGAATGATCCTGATCATACCGAACCCACTTCTCGAAATTACAATATTTGATTCCCTTTCAGGAACTACTCTATCAGCTATCTGCGAAATTTCATCATTATAATCTCTTAAAAATTCGTAAGTTGCACCTTCAGGACCCGATGTTCTGATCGTAATTTGTGAACGATCCTCGAGCGGTGACATTTCGGATGGAACCACATTCCAAAGCACAATAATTAAAACAATTGTAATACCGATAATAGGAAAAGCAGCTGATTTATGACGAATAAACGATTGAAGCATTTTATCATAAAAATTATTCATTCCGCTGAAAAACGGCTCTGTTTTGCGATAAATCCAGTTGTGATGATCGGTTCTTTTCAGCAATTTTGAAGCAAGCATAGGTGTAAAAGTCAACGCTGCAAACGATGAAATAATCACCGACCCAGAAATCACAATACTAAATTCGCGGAAAAGGCGCCCGGTCATCCCTTCGAGAAAAACAATAGGAAAGAAAACGGCAACAAGGGTAATTGTAGTTGATATTACAGCAAAGAATATCTCTTTCGAGCCCTCAATACCTGCCTGCCTGGGCGACATTCCTTTTTCTATTTTAAGATAAATATTCTCTGTCACCACAATGGCATCGTCCACCACCAGGCCCACCGAAAGTACAACGGCCAACATCGATAACACATTGATAGAGAATCCGGCCAGGTACATAATAAAAAACGCACCCACCAGCGAAATGGGAATAACAGCAACAGGAATCAGCGTTACACGCCAATCGCTCAGAAAGACGAAAATTATAATAATTACAAGTAGAAAAGCACTGTAAATAGTTTCCTCCACTTCGGAAATAGAAGCGCGGATAAATTTTGTATTATCAAACGCAACATCCACTTTCACATCTTTTGGCAAGTCTTTTTTCAATTGTTCGAGTCGGATTTTCACTTCATCGGCAATCTGAATCTGATTAGCGCCCGGTTGTGGAATAATAACGGTACTCACCATCGGCTGTCCGTTGCGTTTTAAGATGTTCTGACGATTTTCGGCATCCAGTTCTGCCTTTCCAATATCGCCAAACCTCACGATTCTGAATTTATCTTCTTTAATGATGAGGTTATTAAAATCTTCGGGCGTTATCAATAAACCCAAAGTACGAATGGACAACGAAATTTTATCGCCTTCAATATTCCCTGATGGTAATTCCACATTTTCTTTATCGACAGCATTTTTTACATCCATAGGCGTAATGCCGTAGGCAGCCATTTTCGATGGCTCGAGCCACAAGCGCATTGAATAACGGTTTTCACCCCAAATGCCTACCGAACTCACATTCTGAATGGTTTGCAAACTTTCCTTGATTGTAAGTTCGGCTATCTCGGTGAGTTCGAGCAACGAACGAGTGTCACTCTGCACTGTAATTTGAATAATCGGGTCGGCATCGGCATCGGCTTTCGAAACTGTTGGCGGATCGCAATCGCGTGGAAGGAAACGTTGGGCCCGCGAAACTTTATCGCGTACATCGTTGGCAGCTGTTTCCAAATCTACACTTAACTCAAACTCTACAGTGATGCGCGAAAATCCCTGACTACTTTGACTCGTAAGCGATCGTATGCCCGGAATTCCGTTAATATTCTGCTCGAGCGGCTCCGTAATCTGATTTTCGATGATGTCGGCATTGGCACCCGGATACGAAACCTCTACTGTAATAATCGGGTTATCTACACTTGGAAACTCGCGAACGCCCAGGTAGCTGTAACCAATAATTCCCAGCAAAAGAATTATCAGCACAAATACTGTGGCTAACACCGGTCGTTTTATACTTAGTTCGGATATATTCATTTTTTTAAATCTAAATAAAACTGTAACTTCCTTATTATAAAATAATTAAATAAAATGAGAATTATAATCTTATTTTAGTTTATCAATTTTAACGGGCATTTCGTCACGCAGCTGCATAACACCAGTCACCAGCAAAGTATCGCCCTCCACAAGTCCATCGGTAATCTGAATGGATGAAGCTGTCCGGGTTCCCTTTTTTAGTTCCACCTGCTTTGCTTTTCCATTTTTATAAATAAATGCGATATCGCGACCCATTTCGGCCACAATAGACAAACTCGGAACTACAATTGCATTATCGGTTTCATCAAGCACAATTTCGATTGTTGCAGAATGCCCTGGCTTTAACTTTCGGTCGGAATTCTGGTAGCGGGCACGCACCTTGAGCGACAAAGTATTTTCGTCCAACTGCGATTCAAGGGCATAAACAATTGCCTTATAAACATTTTTATCGTTTTCAATTCTGAAACTAAGCTGAGTACCTTTTCTTATATCATTGGCCTGTTTTTCGTTCACCGAAAATTCGATTTTCAAAGGAGATATTTTTGTGAGTTTTGACACAATAGTGCTGGGCGATGCATAAGTTCCTTCGCTTACCAAACGCAAACCCAACACGCCATCAAAAGGAGCACGCAGTTCGGTTTGTGCAATGCGGGCTTTGGAAAGTTCTATATCGGCTTTCAACTTTTCAAGTTCGGTGGTTACCGATTCGTAAGCTTCCTGGCTAACAGCATCTTTGGCCAACAGGGATTTCTGACGAAATACCCGTTCCTGCGCCAATGGCAATTGAGCTTCCAGTTTCATTAATTCGGCCTGCAAAGGTTTGTCGTTCACTTTGGCCAACAATTCACCTTTTCGAACTGCATTACCTTCGGAGAAATAAATCTGTGTAATTTTTCCTGATGTTTCGAATGACAAATCTACCTCCTCGTCGGGGATCAACAGACCTTTGGTTCTGAATATGTTAGTTAATTTTTCCTTATTTATAATAAGGGCATCCACTTGTAAAGCCTGTTTTTTGCCGGGCATTTCACGTTTTTCAATAGCAGTACCATCGCCGCCCGACATCATTTTTTTTATTTTTGGATAAAATATCATTCCAACCATAAGCAAAACTATGGCTATAAGCAAAATAATTTTTGTTGATTTTTTCATCAGTTTATCATTTTTTTTGCAATTCAACACGAATTTTGGTTCGTAAAAAATTAAAACACTCTTTATGTACAGCTCGTAAAGTTAGTTATAAAAGTTTTGAATCGTCAAATAATCAATCTTCTATTTAGTTTTATTGACAAAAAAAAAGGTGCAATAAAGCACCTTTTAAAATTTAATTCCACTCATTTTACTTATCAAAATCCGATTTTGTGTGCGATCCATCGCAAAATGGTTTGTTTTTGCTCATTCCACAACGACACAAATGCGGATCTTTCACCGTTTTTTCTTCACCCGAAGGCATCACAATTTTAAATTCTCCAGAAAGAAGATAAGGGCCACCTTTGTAGACCTTTATCAATGAGTTTTCTACATTTTCCATATGAATATTTATTTGTTTGTTAGTAATATACTAACATTCTGGAACTCTATAATGTTTTCAATTTAAATACAAAGACAAAACGCTGTTTCCCTTTTTTCACATAAAAAGCATATTTAAGTTTCCACTGTTTCAAATTAACTATTCTTCACAAAAACTCAAAAAAAAACCTGTTCTGATGACTTTAAAATTCAATTTAATGCTTTATTATCAATTTGAAAACGAAGATTTTTAATGTTGATTAAATCAATGTTTTTTTGTAGTTTTGTATCCCATAATCAAACGAAAAAACGGAATATGGAACGCAAGAAAATAAAAAAAGCTTTAGTATCTGTTTATCACAAAGATAAACTCGATGTTATTATCAAAAAACTATTTACCGAAGGTGTTGAATTTATTTCTACCGGAGGGACTAAATCTTTTATCGAATCGCTTGATATTCCGTGTAGTGCTGTAGAAGACCTCACTGGTTATCCATCAATTTTAGGAGGAAGGGTTAAAACTTTACACCCAAAGGTTTTTGGAGGAATTCTTTCGCGCCGCGACCTGGCAAAGGACAATGAGCAGCTGGAGACTTATGAAATTCCTGAAATTGACCTGGTCATTGTCGATTTGTATCCTTTCGAAGCCACTGTTGCTGCCGGAGCCGATGAGCCTACAACAATTGAAAAAATTGATATTGGTGGAATTTCGTTGATTCGCGCTGCTGCCAAAAACTTCAATGACGTTGTGATTGTAGCTTCGCAAGAGCAATATGAGCCTTTTATGGAAGTGCTTGATGGCTATGGAGCACAAACCACGCTGGAAGAACGTCGTTGGTTTGCAAAAGAAGCTTTCGCTGTTTCGTCGCAGTACGACTCGGCTATTTTCAACTATTTTGATGGAGAAGAAAAATCTGCTTTCCGCCTGAGCGAGAACAACGCTAAAACCCTTCGCTATGGCGAAAATCCACATCAACGTGGTGTGTTCTTCGGCAAATTCGACGATATGTTCGAACAGCTACAGGGAAAAGAAATTTCGTACAATAACCTGCTCGATATCGATGCAGCCGTTAATCTGATCAACGATTTTGACGATATCACCTTTGCAATACTAAAACACAACAATGCCTGCGGAATTGCTTCGCGTCCGGTATTGGTGGATGCATGGAACGCTGCTTTGGCCGGCGATCCGGTTTCGGCTTTTGGTGGAGTTTTGATTACAAACGCCATCGTCGATCGCGAAACAGCCATAGAAATGAATAAAATATTCTTCGAAGTGGTGATTGCTCCAGATTACGACCTCGATGCCATAGAAATACTAAGCCAGAAGAAAAATCGCATTATACTTATACTTAAAAATGCAAAAATGCGTTCTCAACAAGTACGCTCTTTACTGAACGGCGTATTGATGCAGGACAAAGACATGCATACTGAGCTGGCCGAGGACTTCAATGTTGTTACCGAAAAATCGCCGACAGAAATTGAAATCGAAGATTTGATTTTTGCAAATAAAATTGTAAAACACACAAAATCAAATGCCATTGTGCTTGCAAAAAACAAACAACTGTGTGCCAGCGGTGTAGGACAAACGTCGCGCGTCGACGCATTGGTTCATGCCATCGAAAAGGCTGATGCCTTCCATTTCGATTTACAGGGAGCTGTTATGGCTTCCGATGCCTTTTTCCCATTCCCCGACTGCGTACAAATTGCAGCCGAAGCAGGAATTACTGCCGTCGTTCAGCCCGGAGGCTCTATCAACGACAGTAAATCTATCTACACCTGTAACGAAAAAGGACTTTCGATGGTGACAACAGGGTTCAGACATTTTAAACACTAATAAAAAGCGTATTGATAATTATTAAATTCGCTTCAACAAACGACTTATAAATTACTAAAAATAAGAAATTAAAAAAATATGGGACTATTTTCATTTACACAAGAAATAGCTATGGATTTGGGTACCGCCAACACAATTATTATCTACAACGATAAAATTGTAGTGGATGAACCTTCGGTAGTAGCTCTTGATAAACGAACCGACCGATTGATCGCCATTGGCGAAAAGGCGCGTCAAATGCAGGGAAAAGAAAATGAAGGCATCCGCACCATCCGCCCTTTGCGCGACGGAGTGATTGCCGACTTCTTTGCTGCCGAACTAATGATCAGAGGAATGATTAAAATGATTCCTACCAAAAACCGATTGTTCTCGCCAAGCCTTAAAATGGTGGTTTGTATTCCTTCGGGAAGTACCGAAGTTGAAATTCGTGCCGTACGCGACTCGTCGGAACATGCTGGCGGACGTGAAGTGTATATGATTTATGAACCCATGGCAGCTGCTATCGGTATCGGAATAGACGTGGAAGCGCCTACCGGATGTATGATTGTGGATATAGGCGGTGGAACTACCGAAATTGCTGTAATTTCGCTGGGCGGTATTGTTTCGAACAAGTCAATACGTATTGCCGGAGACGATTTAACCCTCGATATCGTAGAATATATGGGGCGTATGCACAACATTAAAGTGGGCGAACGCACTGCTGAATTAATCAAAATAAATGTTGGAGCTGCACTTACCGATTTGGAAGATGCACCTGAAGATTTTATAGTACGCGGGCCAAACCGGATGACAGCTCTACCAATGGAAGTACCGGTTTCATATCAGGAAGTGGCTCATTGCCTCGAAAAATCTATTTCGAAAATTGAAGCTGCCATCCTGAGTGCATTGGAACAAACTCCACCTGAACTGTATGCCGATATTGTTGAAAAAGGAATCTATCTTGCTGGTGGAGGTGCTCTGTTGCGCGGACTGGATAAACGACTGACAGACAAACTAAACATTCAGTTCCATATTGCTGAAGATCCATTGCGCGCTGTTGCCCGTGGAACAGGAATTGCATTGAAAAATGTAGATAAATTCTCCTTCCTGATCCGTTAAAAAAAGAATTATTTTTACAAACGGTGGGTGTAAGACTATTTGAAATTATTAATCTTATACTTACCGTTTTTTTTAAGCTGCATGAGAAACCTTTTCAATTTTTTGATACAATATAGCGTACTGATTTTATTTCTGATTTTAGAAGTAACTTCAATTTTTCTGGTTGTCAGCAATCAGGAATATCAAAAAAGTGTGTTTCTGTCATCGAGCAACAATGTGGTTTCGGGCATGTATGAGGTTAGTAATTCTGTAGTGGAGTTTTTTAAACTTCGTGCTGCCAACGATAACCTATCGGAAGAAAACACAGCGCTTAAAAACGAAATTATACTACTCAAAAATGAACTAGCTACGCTTGAACCTCACCAAAAAGATTCAGTTCATTTTCGTATTCCTCCCGAAATGGAGTATGAATTTATTTCGGCAAAAGTAATCAATAATTCCACCAATAAGCTGCAAAACTATATCACCCTCAACAAAGGGCTTAGAGATGGTATAAAAGTGGACATGGGTGTGGTGAGCGACGAAGGTGTGGTAGGGATTGTAAAAGTTGTTTCCACAAAATATGCAGTTGTGATACCTGTTTTGAACGAAAAAATTAAAATTAACTGCAAATTTAAGAAGAGCAATTACAGCGGACCACTCCAGTGGTCGGGCGAAGACTACCGCTATGCTAACCTGAAAGATATTGCCCGCCATGTAGAATTTTCGCTGGGCGATTCGCTGATAACAAGTGGATTTACAAACACTTTCCCTGAAGGAATTCCTGTTGGGACCATCGAAGATTTCAAGATCAAAGAAAGCGATGCCTATTATAATATAAAAGTAAAGCTTGCTGTTAATTTCCGTACGCTTTCGCATGTTAAAGTAATAAACTACAAAAATTTTTACGAACAACGAACCATAGAAAAAGTAGCTGAAAAATAATATGTTATCATTACTTCAAAACATATTTTCTTTTATCGTCCTGATACTTCTGCAAGTATTGGTGCTCAATAACGTCCAGTTCCTTGGGTTTTTAAATCCCTACATATATATTCTTTTTATTTTATCGTTACCTGTAAAATTTCCACGTTGGATTACGCTGATCTTAGGTTTCGTTTTGGGCTTAATCATTGATGTTTTTTCGAACACAATTGGAACTCATGCATTTGCCACTGTGCTGATTGCGTTTTTCAGAACAGGTATAATAAAACTTTTTACTTCTATAGAAGAAGGCAGCAATCCTATACCTTCGTTCCATTCATTCGGAGTTGGCGCCTATATCAAGTATGTTGTGTTTATGGTTATGCTTCACCACACAAGTTTATTTCTGCTCGAGGCTTTTTCATTTCAACTCAACTGGATAACCTTAATCCGAATTCTATTAAGCTCATTCGTTTCTATTTTGCTTATTTTAGGAATACGCTCTTTCAACAAAAGATAAATTATGATTAACGACACACTTCAAAACAGAAGATACGTGATTGCCATTATCATGTCAATTGTTATTGTTGTGTATATTCTGCGTCTTTTTTCTATTCAAATTATTGAGTCGAAATACAAAGAGGGTGCTGAAAGTAATGCCTTTCTGAGAAAAACGCAATTTCCTCCGCGCGGACTTATTTACGACCGAAATCACACCTTACTTGTGTACAACAAGCCGGCTTATGATATTACGCTTATCATGAGAGAAATATACGATTTGGATACCTTGTCTTTTTGTCGTGCACTTAATATCGACAAACAGTTCTTTATCAACCGGATTGCAGAAATAAAAGACCGAAAAAAGAATTATGGTTATTCTTCGTATACTCCACAAATTTTCATGACCCAACTCAACATCGAAGACATTGCCACCATACAACAATCGATGTACAAATATCCGGGATTTTACATTCAAAACAGAACATTGCGTGAATATTCTTTTCCGAACGCAGCGCATGTCCTGGGCAATATCGGTGAAGTTTCGCAAAAACGAATTGAAAGTGATGACTATTATAAACCAGGTGATTATGCAGGAAGAGATGGCATAGAATACACCTACGAAAAAACATTGCGTGGAGAAAAGGGAGTGGAAATTCTGTTGCGCGATGCAAAAGGAAGAATAAAGGGAAAATACGACGATGGCAAAAAAGATATCGCCCCAAAAGCAGGCGAAAACATAACACTTACCATCGACATGCAACTGCAAATTCTGGGCGAAAAACTGATGAAGGGAAAAGTGGGAAGTATTGTTGCCATCGAACCTGCCACCGGCGAAATCCTGGCTATGGTTTCAAATCCGGGTTTCGATCCTTCAATACTCGTGGGACGCCAACGTTCGAAAAACTATATGTCGCTTTTGCGCGACCCTACCCGACCGTTGATGAACCGTGCAACACAGGCATTGTATTCGCCTGGTTCTGCTTTCAAAACAATACAAGCCCTTGTGTGTCAGGAAATGGAAGGAATAACAGATAAAACACTTTTTTCGTGCAACGGACCCGGTTCTACGCCCATAAAATGTACTCACCATCATGGTTCTCCGGTAAGCTTGCTGAATGCCATCGAACAAAGCTGTAACCCTTATTTTTGGCACGCCTTCAGAAGCACCATTGAAAAAGATGGATATGGAAAGAAAAATCTATCTTTCAGAACTAATTATGATGAGTGGGTAGAT
>JAYFRI010000195.1:0-5090 GCA_034926015.1 Paludibacter sp.
ACAAAAAGAGGATGATCAGTACAGCCGAACCGATGAGGATACGCACTACCCGATCGAAAGTATAAGGTCTTGTTGTTTCCATAAATATTTTTTTTGTTTGAGATTTTGAATTCTTATGGGCTCTTTATCCTGTCACAAACGAATTTCTTATCATCGAATCTTTCAAATCGTCAAATTTAGAATTTCGCTTTGTTTAGCCTTTCGTTTTATTATAGCAGTCGCGGCAAATAGGTTCATATTCTGTCATTTCGCCCAGCAAAACTCTTTTGTCGCTTTCAACAAGACGATGCGAAACATAAGCCAAAGCTCCACAGCGTACGCAAATGGCATGTACTTTATACACATCTTCGGCCACGGCACACAAAGCCGGCATAGGACCGAATGGAACTCCACGGAAATCCATGTCGAGACCAGCCACGATAATTCTTATGCCCTGATTGGCCAACTGGCTGCAAACATCTACTAGCCCTTCGTCGAAAAACTGAGCCTCGTCTATCCCGATCACATCCACATCGCCTGACATCAACAGGATACTTCCAGATGACTCAACAGGTGTGGAACGAATAGAAGTGCGGTCGTGCGACACCACTTCATCTTCAGAATAACGGGTATCAATTTTTGGTTTAAATATCTCCACCCTTTGTTTTGCAAATTTGGCACGCTTCAGTCTGCGGATGAGTTCTTCGGTTTTGCCTGAAAACATGGAGCCGCAAATCACTTCTATGCTTCCTCGTTTTTGTTGAATCGGATGGTTTTGTTCTGAATAAATCATGGTACTTTATTGAAATTTAGTCTATTTTTTCTATATTTAATGTGTCTAAAATTGTAACTTTACAGCCAAAATTACAAATTCATAGGGCAAAGTTAAATAAAAATACAACTTTCAATGTTGTTTTCATGAAAAAAAGATATGAACAGAAAATTATTAGTCACACTCCTGAGCAAAAATATTGAAGAATTGAATGTAATAACGGATGGTTTCATGGAAATGAACAATTATCCGGCATCTATTATTTATCTAGCGAAACGTAAAACTGAGGATATTCAGCTGATAATTGACCAGTTGGCTGCTATAAAGGAAGAGTCGGAGCAAATGGCCGATGAAACAAAAATAGCCGACGAAGAAATTGTTGAAGAAATTGTAAGTAGCGAAAATATCGAACTGGAAGTGGGGAATGATGTTTCAATTTCAGATATCTGCATTGAAGAGATAATACCTGATATGAGCCAGGAAGAAACGATGCAAATCATTGAAACAACAAGTGTTGAAACTGAAGAACGAATTGTGTCGACAACAGAAGAAATGACTGTTTCGGTTACAGAAACCGATACAGAACTTGTTATAGAACCCAATGAGTCGAAACAACTTACAGAGCTTAGTTCCGATCATGAAATAATAATAACTACCGAAGAGACAAAAAAGACAACAATTGCGGATAAAATCATCAACCCTACTGTGTCGCGCAATGAAACACTTTTCAAAACCGATAATTCTCTGAGTGCCTCGATTGCCAACAAAAAAATAGCAGACATTAAGCAAGCCATTAGCATTGGCGATCGTTTCAGGTTCCAGCGCGAATTATTCAAAGGAAATGGCGAAGAAATGAATAAAACGCTGAATTACATCAATCAGTTGGCCACCATGGATGAAGCTACTTCTTTTTTAAAATCGAAATACGGATGGACAGCTGATAATGAAACTGCTGATGATTTTTATCAAATATTAAAGAGAAAATTTTTGTAAAATTGTAATGTGATTTCTATGCTTTTTTAGGTTGGATCGTAAAACTATAGCATTGCTTTTGTTTCGGTTTCAGGGTGAATAAAAAATGAAAGACAAACTTAATATATAACGAATGAAGTTATTTGTAGTACCCACTCCCGTTGGAAATCTTGAAGATATGACATTCAGAGCCATTAGAGTTCTGAAAGAAGCTGATTTAATATTGGCCGAAGATACACGGACAAGTGGGTTTTTGATGAAGCATTTCGGTATTGAAACGCCTATGCATTCGCATCACAAGTTCAACGAACACAAAACTGTGGATTCGGTGGTACAAAGGATAAAAAGCGGACAGGTAGTGGCGCTGATATCGGATGCAGGTACACCGGCTATTTCAGATCCCGGTTTCCTGATTGTAAGGCAATGTGTTGAAAACGATATTGATGTGGAATGTTTGCCGGGCGCTACAGCTTTTGTACCTGCCCTGGTAGCATCGGGTTTACCTAACGACAGGTTTTGTTTCGAAGGGTTTTTGCCGCAAAAAAAAGGCAGGCAAACAAAAATCAACAACCTGAAGACTGAAACACGCACCATGATTTTCTACGAATCACCATTTCGGCTTGTGAAAACTATTTCACAGCTGGCCGAAGCCTTCGGGCCGGATAGAAAAGCGTCTGTTTCGCGCGAAATTTCTAAATTATTCGAAGAAACCAAACGTGGAACTTTAGCTGAATTAGTAGTTTGGTTTAATGAACATCCACCCAAAGGAGAAATTGTCATAATTGTTGCAGGATTAGAATAATAACACTAACTTTGCAGCGAAAATCAAGGTAGAAAATATTGAAAATAAAGCCCTGCTTTTAGCAATAAAGTTATTCAAATAATAAACATAAAGTTCGATATGAAATTTAGTTTTTCTGTTATCGTTTTTTCAATGCTTTTGCTTTCTTCATGCGGATATAAATCCTCCGATTACAAAGCTTTACAGGCTCAGAACGACTCGCTTATGCGAGCCAAACATCAGATGCAGGAAGAAATTGATGGCTATTTTTCGGCCATGAATCAGATTGAGCAGAATATTGAGAAGATTAAAGAAACGCAGGGAATCCTTTCAACTCAGCCGGTAGGAGAGGAGTTGGACTCGGATGCCCGCATGAAAATCAATGACGATTTGGTTTATTTGAATGAATTACTCCAGGCCAACAAGAATGAATTGGCCAGTCTGAAGTCGAAAATCAAACGCAGTTCTTTCAAATCGGCAGAGCTTGAACGTAATCTTGCACGAATTACAAAGGCCCTCGAAGAGCAAAGTGTGAAAGTAGCTTTGCTTCAAACTGAATTGGCGGCTAAGGACTCATTAATCAATGAGTTGGGATCGACTGTAGAAACTTTAGGTAAAAACATTGAGTCCTTAAGTTCGGATCTGAATCAGAAAGAAGCTAAAATATCCGAACAGGACGAAACGATTCATACAGCGTGGTATGTTTTCGGAACAAGAAAGGAACTTAAAGAACAGAATATAATCACTTCGGATGGGCTCTTTAGCTCCAAAAGAGTATTGCAGAGCGATTTTAATAAAAATTATTTCGTGCGCATCGATGCCCGCAAAACTAAATCGATTCCTCTGTATTCCACCCGGGCCAAAATACTTACTTCGCACCCAAAATCGTCCTACACGCTTGAAAAGGAAAATGATAATTTTGTACTACTCATTACTGATACAAAGGAGTTTTGGAGCATAAGTAAATATTTGGTGATAGAAGTAGATTGATTCAAAACAACACATATTAATAATAATGCGTTTCCCTTACGAAAAAGGAAACGCATTATTATTTACAGCCAAACCAAAAGCAAATATCAGATGTACAAATATGTTTTTATAGATTTAGACGATACGATTTGGGATTTTCACGCCAATGCTAAACTATCATTGCAAGATATGTTTATCGACCGGGAACTGGGTCGCTATTTCGAAAATTTCGAAGAATTCTTTCGTATTTATGCCAAACGAAATATTGAGTTGTGGGAAGCTTATGGTAAGGGCGAAATTACCAAAGAATTTCTTATGTCCGAACGTTTCAGGTATCCATTGGCAAAAATGGGGGTTGACGATCGGGAATTGGCCGAAGAAATCGGGATTCAATACCTTGATATTTTGCCTACGAAAACAGCATTGATGCCTTATGCAAAGGAAATACTTGACTATCTGCACGCGAAATATCCGCTCACAATTATTTCGAACGGTTTTACTGAGGTGCAGTACAAAAAACTGAGAAGCAGTGATATTGAACATTATTTCTCGCATATTGTGCTTTCCGAATCGGCAAAAGCGCTCAAGCCCGATAAACAAATTTTTGAATATGCGCTCAAACTAAATAATGCACTTCATTACGAGGCTATAATGATCGGCGATAGTTATGAGGCGGATATAAAAGGAGCTCAGAATGCAATGATTGATCAGGTATATTTTCCTTTGCACCCCATAGACGAGCAACAACGTCCGGAATGTACCTATATGATTAACTCGTTGGAAGAGATTAAATTAATTTTGTAATAAAGTGGTTTGTTGTTAATTTTTTACGATCTCGAAATATTCTTTACGCCTTTTACCATTTGTATCTTTTTTACAATCCCTTCAAGCTCCTTGATGTCGCTTACCATGATCGTAAGATTTCCCTGAAACAGGCCGGCATTCGAATCAACAGATATCGACCTGAGGGAAATGTTCTTTTCTTTCGATATGAGCGAAGTTATGTTGGTAACAATGCCAATGTCGTCGTGCCCTACGATGCGCAGCGTGATAGGATATTGCGATCCTACTGACTTGCCTGACCAGCGCGCCTTTACAATGCGGTAGCCGAAGCGGGCAATCATCTGGGGCGCATTGGGACAGTCGGTTCGATGAATTTTTATCCCACCCGTTACAGAAACAAATCCGAAAACATCATCGCCATAAATAGGATGACAGCATTTCGATAATTTGAAATCTACATTTTTTAAATCCTCGCCTATTACCAATACATCATCCTTGCCGGTGGTTTCGTTTGTCTGTACGTCGGCAGTGAATGCTTCGGCGCTTCGTATTTCCGGTGGCTCGGTTGATGTTTCTTTTCTTTCAAGTTCAAGATAAGCTTCGCGTACATCAAGTATGTCAAGTTTTTCGTGAGCAATTTCTTGATAAAAATCACTTACAGTTTTAAATCCCTTTTTCTTTGCCAAACGGGATAATTTGCCATCATCGAGATCGATTTTCCAGTTTTTAAAACGCCGAACCAGTGTTTCGCGACCCATTTCGGCATCCTTGTATTCAACTTCTTTCAGTGCCTGACGAATCTTATTTTTTGCCTTCGAAGTTGTTACTACATTT
>JAYFRI010000236.1:0-4086 GCA_034926015.1 Paludibacter sp.
TCATAAATAAGTATTTTTAATGAGTTTAATACTTCATTAAACTCAGCGTAATCACTGTGTTTTATTGTTTGTTTTTTACAAATAGTGGGAGTACTCTGATTAAAGCCTCCCACTATTTTGTTGTAGTTATTTGTTTGATAATAAAAGGCTTATCGTATAAATAGTAATTCGCGATATTTCGGCAAAGTCCACATTTCGTCGTCAATAATCATTTCCAGTTTGTCTGTATTGTATCGAATGATGTCAAAATATGGTAATACCTTGTCGTGATAGGCTACTGCTTTTTCGTATTCATGTTCGATCTTATTGACCTGACGGCGCGTATCTACCATGTCGTCCACAGCATTTTTTATTGTTGCTATGCGTTCGCCAATTTCAACGATCAATGCAGTGTCCAGGGTGCTCAGTTTATCTGCCTTTTCGCCTGTAAATACTGTTTTGATTTTGCTTACATTGTCGAGCAGGAAGCTTTGATAGCGCGTTGCCAACGGAATAATATGATTCATTGACAAATCACCTAAAACGCGTGCTTCAATTTGTATCCATTTGGTGTAAGTTTCCCATTTTACTTCGGTACGGGCATGTAGTTCTTTTTCGGTAAGCACACCCATCGATTCGAATAACTTCACAGTTTCGGGGGTAGTGTATGCTTTGTAAATTTCAGGAACGCTGGTTTCGCAATCCAATCCACGTTTTGCTGCTTCCACTTTCCATGCATCGCTGTAGCCGTTTCCATCAAAACGAATGGCTTTCGATTCCTTAATGTATGACTTAATAACTTCGAATATTGCACTTTGTTTAGTGGCTCCTGCTGCAATTTTAGCATCGATAGTGGCTTTAAATTCTACTAATTGAGCTGCTACAGCAGTATTAAGTGTTGCCATTGCCGACGAGCAGTTTGCCGACGAGCCTACAGCGCGGAATTCGAAACGGTTACCGGTAAATGCAAACGGAGAAGTACGGTTACGGTCGGTGTTGTCGAGCAATACTTCCGGAATGTGAGTAATGCCGAGGCTTAAACGTTTTTTTGCATCCATCACGATGGCTTCATCGCTGGTGCTGTTTTCAAGTTTGTCAAGTACTGCCGAAATCTGAGTTCCAAGGAAAGCCGAAACAATTGCCGGAGGTGCCTCGTTGGCACCAAGTCGGTGTGCATTCTGAGCCGTCATGATCGATGCTTTTAAAATGGCGTTGTTTTTATAAACAGCCATCAGAATGTTGACCAAAAATGTAATAAACTGAAGGTTTTCTTCGGGCGTTTTTCCTGGAGTTAATAATCCAACACCAGTATCGGTACCCAATGACCAGTTGTTGTGTTTGCCTGATCCATTGATGCCAGCAAATGGTTTTTCGTGAAGCAATACACGGAAACTGTGACGACGCGCCACTTTTTTCATTATCGACATAACCAAAAGGTTCTGATCCACAGCTAAATTGCATTCTCCAAAAATTGGTGCTAATTCGAACTGATTCGGAGCTACTTCATTATGTCTTGTTTTTAATGGAATACCGAATTTATAGGCTTCGAATTCAAGATCTTTCATATAAGCAGCCACACGTGTAGGCACTGCTCCGAAATAATGATCTTCCATTTGTTGGTTTTTGGCCGATTCATGACCTATCAAAGTGCGACCTGTAAGCATTAGGTCGGGACGGGTGGCATATAAACCTTCGTCAACCAAAAAGTATTCCTGTTCCCAGCCCAGGTACGAAATTACTTTCTTTACATTAGGATCAAAAATCTGGCAAACAGCAGTTGCAGCTTTGTCTACCGCCGAAATTGATTTCAAAAGCGGTGCTTTAAGGTCAAGCGACTCTCCGGTGTACGAAATGAAGATTGTGGGAATACAAAATGTGTCATCGACAACAAAAGCGGGAGAAGATGGATCCCATGCAGTATAACCGCGAGCTTCGAAAGTGCTTCGAATGCCTCCATTAGGGAATGACGATGCATCAGGTTCCTGCTGAGCCAGTAGCTTGCCCGAAAAATCTTCAATAATTGCTTCTCCGGGGCCTGCGGCGTAGTCGATGAATGAATCGTGTTTCTCGGCAGTTCCGTCGGTGAGTGGCTGAAACCAGTGAGTATAGTGTGTTGCACCAAGTTCCATCGCCCACATTTTCATTCCGGTAGCTACATCATCTGCAATGTTGCTATCGAGGGTCACGCCTTGTTCGATGGCATTGTTCAGGGACTTCATAATGTCTTTTGACAGGTATTTGGCCATGACAGATTTTGTAAATACATATTTACCATAATAGTCGGTGGTAAATTTTGATGGAGACGTAACACATAAAGCTTTTTTCTTGAATGCTTCTTCTACTGCTTTGAATCTTAATGCTGACATAATTGTTGTGTTATTTGATTGTTTCTTTGATTATTTTTTACTATTATTCGAGATATGCTTTCTTTATGTTTTTATTTTATTGCAAAATTAAATAAAATGATAGTTAATTGCAATTTCCAATAGCTTTTTTATAATATATTTTAAGTTCTCTTTTATTTTGAAACATTGTGCAGTGTATTTATTTTGTTTTGAAAGTTATTTTAGTCTTTTTGTGATAATTTGATATCTTGACTATGAAAATGAATATGCTTGTTGTCTTGCTTTGTATTATCTATTGACGGAAGTACAAATGTAATTCAAATAATCGAAAATAAATGTATTGAATACCGTACTGATTTTATCATGAACTAATTAAGGTGACGGAAAGAATAAAAAATGAACAGACCATTTCATCGCGAAGTAGTCTGTCCGAAACAATAAAACTAAAAAACACACGATGAACAACTTTCTCACTCACCGTGTAGAGGGCATTGTACAAATATCTTAAATATAAAAGTATGCTTACTGCTGTAGTGAAAAAACAGTATTGTCGCATTGTGTCGCTACAATTCAATTGAGATGCAAGGCTGCCAAAAAGAATCAGGTATGTTTTGCTATGAATTCTTTTCGTTTTGCAAAAGTACAATAAATTTTCATTAATAAAATCTATTTGTAAATAAAATTTTAAATTTCACGTCAAAATGTTTGTTTGTTATAGTAAATTGTGACTTTGTTGTGTGTTGTCGTTGGTGTAAATGAAAAAATAGGCAACCCATTTCTCACGAAGTAGGCTGCCTGTAACAATAAAACTAAAAAAACACACGATATTCTAAAATCATATTTCAATACTTTGTATGGTTTGTCAATTTAAATTTCGTTGAAACGAAAGAATGCTTATTTTATACATTGTTTTAGAAATGATAATTTGTTTTCTATGTTATTACTTTGTTGCAAATTTCAATGTCTGTCCGATTAGCTTTTCGGGTTAAGGCAGTGATATTGCAGTTGTATCATTCAAGTTCTTGTATGTTTGCGGCTTAATCAAAATTAGTATAAGCTGTTTCGCCGTATTCAGTTTCGTCAAGGCCGATTGCTTCGTCTTTGTCGCTGGCCCTGAGTCCTATTATCTTGTTTACGATATAGAATAGTATGAAGGTTCCGATTCCGGAGTAAGCAATAGTGGCGATAACAGAAATGGCCTGCACGCCCAGCTGTTCCAGGCTACCTTCGGCTCCGCCGGTTACTGCGCTTGTTGCAAATACGCCGGTGAGAATAGCTCCAATGATACCGCCAACACCATGTACTCCAAAGGCGTCGAGTGAGTCGTCGTAGCCAAGTTTGGCTTTCACCACTGCAACCATAAAGAAGCAAATTAATGCTACTGCCAATCCAATGAAAAGTGCGCCAATCAGGTCTACTGCACCCGCAGCGGGAGTGATGGCTACAAGGCCAGCTACTGCGCCCGTCGAAATTCCGACAACGGTTGGTTTTTTGCCGATAACCCACTCGAGTACAGCCCATATAAATGCTGAAGTTGCTGTGGCGATATGAGTTACAAGAAATGCGTTGGCGGCTAATCCGTTAGCTGCTAGTCCGCTACCAGCATTGAATCCAAACCAGCCTATCCATAGTAGTGCTGCTCCCATGGCCACGAATGGTATGTTATGCGGAGGCATGGCATGTCCTTTGTATCCACGGCGTTTGCCCAGGGCGATCGCCATTACTAAAGCGGCTATACCTGCATTGATGTGTACGACGGTGC
>JAYFRI010000062.1:0-8664 GCA_034926015.1 Paludibacter sp.
AGAATACAAAGAAACGCCCCGTCCTAAAGTCGTGTTGACATGGGCGCCTCATCCTAAAGCATTGCCTCAGGCTGTTCCTAATTCATTTGCTGACTTTATGAACGAATCCGATGTGGATTTTGTAATTACGCATCCCGAAGGTTACGAACTGGCGCCTGAATTTGTGCGCGGTGCGCGTGTGGAATATGACCAAATGAAAGCTTTCGAAGGTGCCGATTTTATTTACGCCAAGAACTGGGCTGCTTATCAGGATCCGAATTACGGAAAAATACTTAGTACCGATCGCTCATGGACAGTAAGCGATCGACAAATGGCCGTGACCAACAATGCACGCTTTATGCACTGTCTGCCCGTGCGTCGCAACATGATTGTGACTGACGAAGTGATTGAAGGTCCACGCTCAATTGTAATTTCTGAAGCAGCTAACCGCGAGATTTCTGCGCAGGTTGTGATTAAAAGATTACTTGCCCCCTAACCCCCTGAAGAGGAAATTATTCGCAACAAGAAAACTTTTAAGAGTCAATTAAAAATATTATACAATGAATAATTCAGATAAAGGAAATAATAGCTCTCTCACTCCCTCTTCAGGGGGCCGGGGGGCTGGTATAGAAAAAGTTATTGCGTCGATACGCAACGTACCCGATTTTCCAAAACCGGGAATTTTATTCAAAGACATTTCAACAGCGCTGAAAGATGCCGAAGTTTTAAGGTTTATTGCTGACGAATTATATGAGTATTATAAGGACAAAGGCATTACCAAAGTTGTGGGAGTTGAAAGTCGTGGTTTTGTACTCGGAAGTATTCTGGCCTATAAATTAGGTGCCGGATTCGTACTTTTGCGCAAACCGGGCAAATTACCTTCGGAAACTTACAGATACGAATATGACCTTGAGTATGGTAGTGATGCGCTTGAAATTCACAAGGACGCCATTGAAGAAGATGATGTGGTTTTGCTGCACGACGACCTTCTGGCAACCGGCGGAAGTGCAAGTGCTGCACTCAAACTTATCAGCATGTTCAATCCGAAATCGGTTTTGGTAAGCTTTATGATTGAACTTGAATTCCTCAACGGCCGTCCGAGACTTGAAGAGACACAGGATATTCATTCGTTGATAAAATTTTAAGAAACAAAATAAAAGAGGAATAAATACATTCGGTTAAGTATATTTGTTCCTCTTTGCAATTTTTTGGTATACACATGAATAAACTTACACTCGTAAAAGTAGGAGGTAAAATTGTAGAAGACTCCGAAACACTCAAACAGTTGCTGTCCGATTTTTCAAAAATTGAAGGACATAAAGTGCTCGTGCATGGTGGCGGTCGCTCAGCTACTGCCATTGCTGCAAAACTGGGCATCGAAAGCCAAATGGTGAACGGACGTCGCATTACCGATGAGGAAACACTGAAAGTAGTCACTATGGTTTATGGCGGATTAGTAAACAAGCAAATTGTGGCCGGACTACAGTCCATTGGCGTAAATGCGCTCGGTCTTACAGGCGCCGACCTGAACTATATGCGTTCCGAAAAACGCCCCGTAAAGGATGTGGATTACGGATTCGTAGGCGATGTGAAAGAAGTAAATGCTGATATTCTGGCCGATCTGATTGCGCGTGGTGTAGTTCCTGTTTTAGCGCCGCTAACGCATGATAATGCAGGCAATATGCTGAATACAAACGCAGATACCATTGCCGGAGAAGCAGCTAAAGCCCTCGCCAAACATTTCGAGGTGACTCTTATGTTTTGCTTCGAGAAAAAAGGCGTATTAATGAGCGAAACTGACGACGAAAGTGTAATTCCTGAAATAACTCCTGCCTTATTCGAAAAATATGTAGCCGAAGGAGTTATCAGCGGAGGCATGATACCCAAACTCGAAAACTCATTCGAAGCAATTAATGCAGGTGTAAAACAAGTTGTGATTACCCGAGCGGACTTGATTCACATCAGCGGCGGAACAAAAATCGTTAAATAAAAAGAATAAGCACCATGAAACACATTTCACTTATTATTGCACTGATAATGAACATTACACTTATTTCTGCTCAGGAAGAAATTAAACTTTACCCCAAAGGTACTCCCGAAAGTAACGGACTTGAAAACAGAGAAAAATTCCGTGATCCTGAATTTATCGTGGATATCAGCGAACCGCGTATGTATGCATATCCTGCTCCTAAAGAAACTGCCAACGGAACAGCCGTACTTATTTGCCCCGGAGGAGGATATTCAGGCGTTTCGCAAATAAAAGAAGGTTCAGAGTTTGCCGAATGGTTCAACAAAATGGGAATAAGTGCCTTTGTACTTTATTACCGAATGCCCAATGGAAATCATTTTATTCCGCTGAAAGATGCGCAAACCGCGCTTGCCATTATTCATAAAAATGCAAAAAAATGGAATATCGATAAGAAAAAAATCGGAATAATGGGATTTTCAGCCGGAGGACATCTTGCAGCCACAGCAGGAACTCATTTCAAAACCAAAACACAGCGACCTGCATTTATGTTACTTGCATATCCGGTAGTGACAATGGATAAAAATGTTACACACGGTGGCTCACGCAATAATTTGCTGGGCAAAAATCCTTCTGAAGAAATGGTGAAGCTTTACTCAAACGAACTTCAGGTAACAAAAAAAACACCGCCCACATTTTTGGTTCATGCCAAAGACGATGGTGCTGTACCCATTGCCAACAGCGAAAATATGCTTAAAGCGCTTGAAGCGAAAGGCGTTCCCGCCAAACTCGTGGTTTACGACAAAGGCGGACATGGCTTTGGTATGCGCAAAAAAGGAATTCCGGCCGATAACTGGCCCGAAGAACTCAAAAAATGGATGATTGCTCTAAAGTTAGTGAATCCCTAAATAAACATTTCAACTACAGCAATAAAACCTATGAACCCAATGATATTCGAACTTACACATGATGCGGTACAGTTGCTTCGCGATATGATTTCGATTGAGTCGTTCAGTCGCGAAGAAAAGAATGTGGCCGATTTTCTCGAACGTTATATTGAATCGAAAGGCTATGTGGCTTCGCGCAGCGGAAATAATATATGGCTGATGAGTCCGGGGTTCGACACAGCAAAACCAACCATTTTGCTGAATTCGCATATCGATACGGTAAAACCTGTTTCGGGCTGGACCAGAAATCCCTTTGGAGCTGAACTTGAAAACGGCAAACTCTTTGGCCTGGGAAGTAATGATGCAGGCGCAAGCGTAGTAAGTTTGCTGCATGCCTTTTTCAGTCTGACATTGCAACAACAAAGCTACAACCTTATTTTTGCAGCCTCTGCCGAGGAAGAAGTCTCGGGGAAAAATGGCATTGAAAGTTTGATTCGCGAACTTCCGAAAATCGACTTTGCCATTGTGGGCGAACCTACCGGAATGCATTTGGCTGTGGCCGAGAAAGGCCTCATGGTGCTCGACTGTGTGGCTTACGGAAAGGCAGGTCACGCAGCCCGCAACGAAGGCGAGAATGCCATTTATAAAGCTTTAAAAGATGTGGCTTGGTTCGAAAACTTTGAATTTACGAAAAAATCGGAATTGCTCGGACCGGTAAAAATGACTGTCACACAAATAAATGCAGGCACTCAGCACAATGTTATTCCCGATAAGTGCAGTTTTGTGGTGGATGTGCGAAGCAACGAGCTGTACTCCAACGAAGAACTGCTTTCGGAGATCACGAAAAATGTAAGCTGTGAAGTTCAGCCCCGTTCCACCCGATTGAATTCCAGCGCCACTCCGCTGCAACATCCGGTTGTGAAGCGCGCTTTGGAATTACAACGCAACACTTATGGCTCACCTACTCTGTCCGATCAGGCGCTAATGCCTTTTGCCAGCGTTAAAATGGGTCCGGGAGAATCCTCACGCTCGCACACAGCCGATGAGTTTCTTCTGGTTTCGGAAATCGAAGAGGCTATCGGGCTCTATATTGAATTACTTCATCGGATCGAAATAGCTTAAATTCATTATTTGTCAGGATATTGCTATATAGAGCAACGTTGTGACTTAAAAGATTATTCATATAGAGTAATTACAAAAAAACAGGGTTGTCGGAATTTTCCAACAACCCTGTTTTGATATTTAGTTCAACAGATTTTTATTCTTCTGAATTTCCATCTTCTATATCAAGTACATTACGACGGGCATCTACTTTTTTGTCGTACTCATCGCGTGAGTAAACAACAATTTTGTCAAGGTCGCGCTGACCTGTACCTGCCGGAATCAGGTGTCCGCAGATAACGTTTTCTTTCAAACCTTCCAAACGGTCAGTTTTTCCGTTGATAGCAGCATCGTTAAGTACTTTTGTCGTTTCCTGGAAGGAAGCAGCCGACATAAAGCTTGTTGTTTGCAATGCTGCACGGGTAATTCCCTGTAAAATCTGATTCGAAGTTGCAGCGATCGCATCACGTGTTTCCACAAGACGTAAATCGCGACGTTTCAATGCACTATTTTCATCGCGCAATTTACGAGGAGTAATAATCTGTCCGGGTTTCAGTGTTGTTGAATCGCCAGCATCAAGAATTACTTTTTTACCCCATATGCGGTCATTTTCCTCCATGAATTCATGCTTGTCTACAATTTGTTTTTCGAGGAAACGGGTATCGCCTTGTTCCAGAATTTCAACTTTACGCATCATTTGACGTACAATTACTTCGAAGTGCTTGTCGTTGATTTTTACACCCTGTAAACGATAAACGTCCTGTACTTCATTCACGATATAATCCTGAACAGCAGTAGGTCCCTTGATTAACAAAATGTCAGAAGGAGTAGTTGCACCATCCGAAAGCGGAGTTCCGGCACGTACAAAGTCATTTTCCTGAACAAGAATCTGTTTCGAAAGTGGAATCATGTATTTCTTAACCTCACCGGTTTTAGAAGTTACACTTACTTCGCGGTTACCACGTTTGATCTTCAGGAAGTTTACTTCACCATCAATTTCGGCTACTACAGCTGGATTTGATGGGTTACGTGCTTCGAATAATTCGGTAACACGTGGCAAACCTCCCGTGATATCACCTGTTTTACCAACAGCACGTGGGATCTTAACAAGCATTTGTCCTGTTTTAATCTTATCGCCATTGTCTAGCACAAGGTGAGCACCCACAGGTAAGTTGTAAGTACGCAGGATATTACCTTCTTTATCAAGAATGTGAGCACTTGGTACTTTGTTACGATCTTTCGATTCAATAATGATTTTCTCTTTCAATCCTGTAGCTTCGTCGGTATCTGTTTTGAATGTTTGGTTTTCAACCACATCTTCAAATTCAATTTTACCTTCGTTTTCTGCAATAATTACAGCATTAAATGGATCCCATTCACAGACAGTCAAACCTTTGGTTCCCATTTGGCCATCTTTCACGTAAAGTTTAGAACCATATGGGATATTCTGAGTTGTAAGGGCTATGCCTGTATTTGTGTCGATAACACGCATTTCGGCTAAACGGCTTACAACTACCTGATAAGCATTTGTATTTTCGTCTACTGCATCTACGGTACGAAGTTCATCAAATTCGATGCGACCATCATAACGCAATACAATTTTTGATTCAGCTCCAACGTTCGAAGCAACCCCACCGACGTGGAAAGTACGAAGAGTCAGCTGTGTACCAGGTTCACCAATTGATTGAGCAGCAATAACTCCCACTGCTTCACCAATGTGTACCATTTTGTTGGTGGCCAGGTTACGACCATAACATTTGGCACAAACTCCTTTTTTCGATTCGCAGGTTAATACCGAGCGAATTTCGACGCGTTCGATTGGAGACTCCTGAATTTTTCGTGCTAACGATTCAGTAATTTGCTCACCCGACGAAACGATTAATTCGCCCGACAGAGGATGGTAAATATCATGTACCGAAACACGTCCAAGAATTCTTTCGTACAATGAAGAGATTACATCTTCGTTGTTTTTCATTTCGGTTGCAATCAATCCACGCAAAGTTCCGCAATCATCTTCGTTGATGATTACGTCCTGCGATACGTCTACCAAACGACGGGTAAGATAACCTGCATCGGCAGTTTTAAGGGCTGTATCGGCCAAACCTTTACGGGCACCGTGGGTGGAAATAAAGTATTCCAATACCGACAGACCTTCCTTAAAGTTAGCCAAAATTGGGTTTTCAATAATCTGACCACCTTCGGCACCTGATTTTTGAGGTTTTGCCATCAAACCACGCATACCTGAAAGCTGACGAATTTGTTCCTTAGAACCACGCGCTCCAGAATCCAACATCATGTACACAGAGTTGAATCCCTGATTGTCGCTTGATAATTGTTTCATCAAGATATTCGACAATTTCGAGTTTACGTGTGTCCATGTATCGATGATCTGATTGTAACGTTCGTTGTTGGTTATGAATCCCATATTGTAGTTGTTCATAATCTCTTCAACTTCGGCATTACCTTCTTTTACCAAAACTTCTTTTTCGGGTGGGATAATAACGTCACCTAAGTTAAACGACAATCCACCTTTGAAAGCCATGTAGTAACCCAAATCTTTGATATCATCGAGGAATTGAGCTGTACGGGCAACTCCGCATACATCGATAACATTACCGATAATATCACGAAGCGATTTTTTCGAAAGTAATTCGTTGATGTAACCTACTTCAATCGGAACACATTTGTTGAATAAAATTCGTCCAACAGTAGTTTCGATTAATTTTGTTACTATTTCGCCATTTTCATTTAAATCTTTGGTTCTTACTTTGATCCATGCATGAAGCGTAACTTTCTTCTCATTATAAGCTATTTCAGCTTCTTCAGGAGAATAGAATATTAAGCCTTCGCCTAAAGCCCCTGTGCGTGGTTTCGTAATATAATACAATCCAAGCACCATGTCCTGAGAAGGTACCGTAATAGGAGCTCCGTTGGCTGGGTTCAAAATATTATGTGATGCAAGCATAAGCATTTGAGCTTCGAGCACTGCTTCGTTTCCAAGAGGCAAGTGAACGGCCATCTGGTCACCATCAAAGTCGGCGTTGAAAGCCGTACATGAAAGCGGGTGAAGCTGAATAGCTTTTCCTTCAATCATTTTGGGCTGGAAAGCCTGGATACCCAAACGGTGCAAAGTTGGAGCACGGTTGAGCAGTACAGGATGTCCTTCATCACGTACTCCAGAATATCCCAGATAACAGGATCCTTGCGGTCAACGATTTTCTTCGCTGATTTCACAGTTTTTACAATGCCGCGTTCAATCAGTTTGCGAATAACAAACGGTTTGAAAAGTTCGGCTGCCATATCTTTAGGTAAGCCGCACTCGTGCATTTTCAATTCTGGTCCAACGACGATTACCGAACGTGCAGAATAATCCACACGTTTACCTAATAAGTTCTGACGGAAACGTCCTTGTTTCCCTTTCAACGAATCTGAAAGAGATTTCAACGGGCGATTGGCTTCTGTTTTAACAGCGCTCGATTTACGTGAGTTATCGAACAATGAGTCAACAGATTCCTGAAGCATACGTTTTTCATTACGTAAAATTACTTCAGGCGCTTTAATTTCAATCAGTCGTTTCAGACGGTTGTTACGGATAATTACACGGCGATACAAGTCGTTCAAATCGGAGGTGGCAAAACGACCACCATCCAATGGCACTAACGGACGTAATTCGGGCGGAATAACCGGAACAATTTTGACAATCATCCATTCCGGTTTATTGCGCATTTTCGAAGCGCGGAACGATTCTACAATTTGCAGACGTTTAAGTGCTTCGTTTTTACGTTGCTGAGAAGTATCGGTATTTGCTTTGTGACGTAAATCGTATGATAAAGCATCTAAATCGAGACGCGTTAGCATATCGTAGATAGCTTCTGCACCCATTTTAGCAATGAATTTATTTGGATCGCTGTCTTCAAGCAATTGATTTTCGCGTGGCAATTTTTCGAGTAAATCGAGGTATTCTTCTTCCGAAATTAACTCGCCCTGAGCAATCAGGAGTTCACCTGTTGCAGCAGTAGCAGTATTGTCGGCAATACCTGCCTGAATAACCACATATTTTTCGTAATATATGATTGAATCTAATTTTTTTGTTGGCATTCCCAGCAAATAACCGATTTTATTCGGCAATGAACGGAAGTACCAAATGTGAGCTACAGGCACTACCAACTGGATGTGTCCCATTCGCTCGCGACGAACTTTTTTCTCTGTTACTTCAACCCCACAACGGTCGCAAACAATTCCTTTATAGCGAATACGTTTGTATTTTCCGCAATGACATTCAAAGTCCTTTGTAGGTCCAAAAATGCGTTCGCAAAACAAACCATCACGTTCGGGTTTGTAGGTACGATAGTTGATGGTTTCAGGTTTGAGTACCTCGCCACTTGATAATTTTAATATTTCTTCGGGCGATGCAAGTCCGATCGAAATTTTATTAAAACCACTTTTAAGCTTATTATCGTTTTTAAAAGCCATAATCTTTGTTTTTCTTTTAACTGTTTAACTGCTTATCCTTGTTGACGCATTATAAATGTTATATTTCTAATGATTCAATCATTGAAGGATTCAACACATTTAGTCTAAATTGATACTCAAACCTAAACCGCGAAGCTCATGTAATAATACATTGAGTGATTCAGGGATTCCCGGAGTTGGCATTGGATCACCTTTTACAATTGCCTCATAGGTACGGGCACGACCCATAACATCATCTGACTTAACAGTAAGGATTTC